>CALLKZ010000146.1:0-18940 GCA_938082345.1 uncultured Alphaproteobacteria bacterium | reverse complement strand
AACCATTTTAGAAACTTAAACGACTGTTTAATTATTTTCAATATCTTTGTTGTAAACGAATGTTTATAGACATTTTTATCGATAAATTAAACAGTCGTTTACATTATCTTAAACTTGAAAGCTTCATGCAGTATTTTTTCGATTTGAATGATTTTTAGTCTGCTGCAGTTCCTTTTGGGTTGCTCTTTTGCGGGCTTCTTGCAACAGGTCAAACGCGGTTATCACCAGCGTGTAGTAAGCGGCAAATTGATCGAGCAGAACCTCGGTCAATGGGGTTTCGCTTGCCCCTTGATCGACGTCATCACTTGGGTGCTGATCTACGATCACGGAACCTCATCACCTAGCGCGGCGGTATAAATTTCATACCAAGTCTCGCGATCAATGGTTACATCGCACGCCTTGCCAAAGGCAGCAATCCGATCCAGATTATTGGTTCCCATCACCGGAATGATCCCCGACGGATGCGCCAGCAACCACCCAATTGCCACCGATGCCACATCGCTATCCAAACGCTGCGCCACCTCACCAATCTGTTTATGCAGCGCTTTATTACCCGCACCGAAAAGCGCGCCACCCGCCAGCGGCGACCATGCCATCGGATTGATTTCATGCTGTTGCAAATAGGCAATATCACCATTGGTAAAGGGGTGAAGCGCCGCAACGCTGACTTCGATCTGATTTGTTGCAATCCTGTTTTTCATTGCCGATTGCAGTAAATCCATATCCCACGGTCGGAAGTTAGACACGCCCACCGCGCGAATTTTACCACTAGCAACCAAATCATCCAGCGCCGCACCGGTTTCATGATGATCCATCATTGGATCAGGTCGGTGAATCAGGAGCAAATCAATATGATCAATGCCCATCAGCCGCAGGGAATGATCAACCGATTGGGTGATATGATCACGGCTGGTGTCATAATATTTAACCCGCTTATCGGCATAGCGCCCCATCGGCGCAACAATATCGCATTTGGTAACGATTTCGACAGCCTGGCGAAGGCTTGTGCCGCGGAGCGCATTGCCCATAATTTCCTCCGCCATATAGCCTCCATAAATATCTGCCTGATCAATGCTGGTAATCCCTTGTTCAAGGCAGGAATTTATCTTTGCCTGCACATGCGCTGGCGACGTATCGGCATCCTCATCAAGCCGCCACATGCCGTACACAATTCTCGATAAAGACAAATCACTATTTAAATCTACACGTTGCATTGTCGTTTTTCTCCAGCTTCAAAAAAAATTGCGAACTTCTCACCGATCCACTGCGATAGCCAAGCACCAACAAAACGCCCTTCTAAGCATGATACCTTCTAAGCAGGTTATACTTGCCAAGATGCGAGGATACTTCAAGGCGCGTATTTCCAAAAAATCCGCATTTCCGGTAAATTGCGGACAGCCTTTGAAAATAACCAATTAAGTGCAAGCGGTTTTACCCCCATTCAACAATTCAAAAAGAGGGCCCGGCCAGCTAACCGGCAGTATTCTCGGCAAGCCAGCGCTCCAGCATCTCCACCTGATCATCGCTGAACCAAAGCCCCAGCTTTGAACGCCGCCACAAAATATCCTCCGCCGTCACCGCCCATTCCCGGCGACGCAGCCATTCCACCTCGCGCGCATATAAGGTGCCACCAAAATACGTACCCAGCGCAGCAATGCTATCCGCCCCCCGCAACATCTCGAACGCATCCCGGCCATAGGCGCGGATCAAACGCGCAGCCCATTCCGCGGTTAAAAACGGGTGGCGATCAATCAGATCGATGCCAAGCTGCGGCTTTTCATCAAGTTCGAAATCCCCGCCGGGTAATGCTTCATCCGCGCTCCAATCCGGACCAGATTCGGGAAAATAAGGGCCCAGCTTTGCCATCACATGTTCGGCCAAACGGCGATAGGTGGTGATTTTGCCACCAAACACATTGACCAACGGCGCCTCGCCGTCGCGGTCCTCCAGCGTCAGCACATAATCACGCGTGGCCGCCGAGGCCGAATTCGCTTGATCATCATAAAGCGGGCGAACGCCCGCATAGCTGGCGACCACATCGGTTTGCGTAATCTCGGCGGCAAAAAACATATTCGCCGCAGCAATTAAATAATCGCGCTCTTCGGGGGTGCAGACCACTTTTCGAGGGTCGTCCTGATGGTCAATATCTGTGGTGCCAATTAAGGTAAAATCACGCTCATACGGAATTGCAAAAATAATTCGGCCATCGTCAAGCTGTAAAAAATAGGGCTGATCATGCTCAAACAGACGGCGGGTGATAATATGGCTTCCGCGAACAAGACGCAGCCCATGCTGGTTGCCGCGTTCCATATCCCCACTCAACACGGCCTGCGCCCACGGACCAGCGGCGTTTACAATCGCCCGCGCATGAATAGTTTCAACAGCTGATTCTGGGCCCTGTTTCCGGATCATTATCTTCCAGAGATTTGCTGATCGCTCAGCACTGATAAACCGCGTCCGGGTGCGAATATCGGCGCCGTGCAGGGCCGCCGAACACGCATTCAGAACAACCAGCCGCGAATCCTCAACCCAGCAATCCGAATATTCAAAGGCATGAGCGAATTCTTCCTTTAGCGGCGCCCCAACCGGATGATTTTTGAGAGACAGCTTACGGCAGGCAGGCAGAATCTTGCGCCCGCCCAGATGATCATAGACGAACAACCCCATCCGCAACAGCCAAGCAGGGCGCCTTCCAGCCAGTCCCGGAACCCAGCGCAAAATCCGGCCCAATGATGAGCTGTCATTGGCAAAATGAAGACGGTCATTCACTGGCAGAACAAACCGTAGCGGCCATGAAATATGCGGCATCATCTTCAACAATGTTTCGCGCTCTTGCAGGGACTCACGAACCATCCGGAATTTAAAATATTCCAAATAACGCAAGCCGCCATGAAAGAGTTTTGTTGAGGCAGATGACGTCGCCTGCGCTAGATCCTGCGCCTCACACAGAATTACCGACAGCCCGCGACCCGCCGCGTCCCTCGCAACGCCGGTGCCGTTCACCCCGCCGCCAATGACAAAAACATCATAGATACCATCATGAGTCCTATCAGGAAATGCGTTCGGGCGGGTCATTTACGGTCCGATGAAATAATCTGCGTTCCGGCATCACGGGCCGCGTCGCAGAATTGGACTGATGGCATCCGGTCAGTCACGACATAATCGAGATCACCCACGCTGCAAATCCGGATCGGTGCCTGAAGCTGAAATTTACTGGAATCAGCAACCAGAATGCGAGTTCGCGCGTTCGCCAAAATGGCGCGGGCAACGTCTACCTCGCGGCTATCAAAATCCAAAATTGCACCATCATCATCCAGCGCCGATGCGCCGATCACCGCATAATCAACCTTATAGCGCTGAATAAAATCCACCGCAGCACCGCCAACAACAGCCCCATCCTCAGCCCGCACCGTACCGCCAACCAGCACCAACTGCTTGCCCGAAACCCGCGACATTGCTTGCAGAATATTAAGATTATTGGTCAAAACCATCAGATTTTCATGTCCGTACAGAGCATTCGCTACTGCCTCTGTCGTGGTGCCGATGTTAAGCGCGACCGAACAATTATCCGTCACCAACTGCGCCGCCAGCCGGCCAATAGCCTGCTTTTCGGCCTTCGCCAAATTGCGACGAGACTCATATTCGATATTGGCCACCGAAACCGAACGCCCTGCCCCGCCATGCGTTCGCCGCGCCAGCCCGCGATTACACAACACCGCCAGATCCCGCCTGATCTGTTGGCGCGTAACCCCGTATTCCTGTGACAGAGCGTCAACACCAACTTTACCTTCGGCCTGAATGCGCAACAAAATGGATTGTTGCCGCGCCCCAAGATCAGGCGTTTTTGCTGGTTTAATTCTGTCAGCGGACAGCGGCTGGATAGGGTGTAAAGCAGATGGCGGCATGGTTATTTTGGGCCTGACTATCTCAGCATTTATGTTCATTTATATAGGTTTTGGAGGAATAAATATTCAAACGAACATTATTCTTATTAAAAAACGAGGTCGGAGTCCACTGGATTCCGCCTATAGGTGCCAGAAATTTTGTTGATTCTGTCGATGCGATGCGAACGCGCATCATTCTGCGTCCCCAGTTCGTCGATAGCGGTATAAGTTTCGTCGATCGCGGTATGAGTGCAGATGATTTTAGCTAGGCAACCTGCCTGCCAGCACACCAAACACCGCGGATAATCGGCCTGCCATCAATCACCGCAAAACGCAGTAAATCACCCCGCAAGCCAACCGCCAAGCTGCCGCGATCATCAAGCCCGGCCGCCCGTGCCGGTATTTCGGTAACCGAAGCAATTCCAGCAGCAAGATCATTCATCATCTGACCAAATTGCACCGCCGATTTCAACAATGACGCCGGCACATAATCCGAGCTGAGGATATGAAGAAACCCGTGCTTGACCAGATCAACCGCAGCCACATTACCTGAGTGCGAGCCGCCGCGAATAAGGTTGGGCGCGCCCATCATCACCGAAATTCCATTGTCATGGCACAGGCTAGCAGCCTCCATCGTCGTCGGAAATTCGGCGATACGTGTGCCAGTTTTTACAGCCAGATCCACATCTGCCGCGGTGGTATCATCATGGCTGGCGACAACGGCGTTGACCGCTTTAGCAAAATCCAGCGCCAGATCACGATGCCGGTCAGCATTCAACGCGCGAAGTTCGATCATTTCTCCATAGTGCCGTTTAATTTCTGCGTCACTCATGCCGTGTCTTGCTTTCAGAAACACGTCAAGTTTTGCGGGATCACGAAACTGACGCTGGCCCGGCGTATGGTCCATCAGG
Organism: uncultured Alphaproteobacteria bacterium; assembly: GCA_938082345.1. Classification (GTDB taxonomy): domain Bacteria; phylum Pseudomonadota; class Alphaproteobacteria; order Puniceispirillales; family Puniceispirillaceae; genus UBA8309. Next base: position 14,145 of record CALLKZ010000146.1, on the reverse strand, counting down.
CTGACAATTCGAACCAATTGCATGTCTTGCATCGCGTCCAACTCATCCCCCAGCGTTTGTGAGCACAGCTCACAACGAAGGTGAATCTGATGATCAATACGAAGATGGTTTTTTGCGGCAAGCTCGGTGATAGCGCCCGCCGCTGCCACCGCATAAGGCTCTCGGCCCGGGCGAATATCAGCGGTGAGCGAGCCAATCCGCAGCGCGTCAAAAACGGTTGTGATACCGACGCTGGCAAGCTCACCATCATGAGCAAGCACGGCATCAATCTCTGGCTGCACCACGTTCGGACGCGGTCGTAAATGACGCTCCAGATTGTCGGTATGAAGCTCAATCATTCCAGGTGCCAGAAAATCACCCTCGCAATCAATCGATCCTACAGCGCCATTAAAGCTATTCTGGCCACTATCGTTGATACCAGCAATCCAGCCATCAGAGATCAATAATTCGCCGGACACCACCCGGTCGCGGGCAATCAGACGCGCATTGGTAAAAACGGTATTTTCCATAATTTTGAACACCATCAGGAGACAACAGACAGGATTTTTGAGCTTCACTATACCTTGTTTTAAGCAGAATTTTAGCTGATAAAAATAGGGATGTCAGAACGAAAAATTTTCTGATAAAGCTGATTATCAGGGACCTAGTGCAGGTGGTCAATCATGCCGGTTGAATTACGATTTTCCAATAACGGAAGAATCGATGTCGCAAGAATAACACCGAAAGAATAATGCCGAAAGAATAGAGTAACGCGTGCGTAGAGGATAAGATTCATGACAGTCAAAGACAATGTTTCAAGAACCTATCCTTCAGGTGTCTATTTTCCGCAACCTAGTCCTCATAAAAAAAGCGTTTATCGCGGGAATCTGCATGGGCATTCCACGCATTCTGATGGCCTTAACACGCCCCAAGATGTGGTCCGCCTATACCGTGAGGCCGAGTATGATTTCACCTGCCTGTCAGAGCATTTTTGGACTGACCAGCGATTCTGCGCCGATCGCCTTTTGGATGCATCGCCACTGGATCGCACAGATTTCGTCACGATCAATTCTGCCGAGTTGCATTGTAACGGCAAAGCCTATGCGGATGACGGGCTGTGGCACATCGTTGCCAACGGGCTGCCGCAGGATTTTGCAATGGCCAGCGATGAGGAAACTGGGCCTGATGTGGTGCGCCGCGCCGTTGCCGCTGGTGCGGTTGTCTCGATTGCTCATCCTGAGTGGTATGCGCTGACACCCGAAGAAGCGCGCAGCCTTGCCGAAGCGGGCGCAACGGCGGTTGAGGTTTATAATCATTCATGTCTTATAGAGACGGCGCGTGGCAGCGGTATAGCCACGCTTGACCAGATGTTGAATGATGGATATCGGATGACCATCACGGCGAGCGATGATTCTCATGATATTCCGCGTGATGCTTTTGGTGGATGGGTAATGGTTGCCGCAGAAAAGCTGAACGCAACGGCGCTTCTTGACGCGATTAGGGCCGGTGATTTCTATGCATCAACCGGTCCGCAAATTCATGAAATCAGCGTATCCGAAAATGTGGTTCAGGTGAAATCATCACCCGCTAGCCGCATTGTTCTGGCCGCATGCGGGAATCAAGCAATGTCAGAGCATGGTGAGGCTATCACCAGCGCCCGGTTTGATTTGAACGGCAGGGACATCAAGTTCTTTCGCATTAGCGTCACCGATGAAAGGGACAAGGAAGCATGGAGCAATCCGTTCTGGCCCGATACCGGCTTTAGCCCACCTGATTTAAGGTAAGTAAATGATCCATTTTTTGACGATATTCGCGCAGTTTGCCGTGCGCAAGATGATGGCGAGCATTTTTATGCTGGCGCTGACGTCAGGCATGGCTATGGCTCAAATTCCGGAAAATGCGATAACGCGCGCCGTCACTGCCATTGACGCTAATATTCTGTTCATTCGGCACGCGCTGGCTCCAGGCTTTGGTGATCCGGATCACTTCCGGCTAGATGATTGTATGACGCAGCGTAATCTGGATGCATCAGGCCGCCAACAAGCGCGGGATATCGGGGCATATATGCGTCTACACGCCCTTACTTTTGATGCGATTCTCAGCAGCCAATGGTGCCGCTGCCGTGATACCGCCGCGGAAATAGCGCTTGGCCCGTTTGATATTTTTCCGGGGTTGAATTCATTTTTTCAAAACCATGCTGACCGAAGCGAAACCCTAGCCCTGCTAGACGCAAAAATGGCCGAAATCAAGTCGGACCAGTTGGTGTTGATGGTGACGCACCAGGTGGTGATCACCGCTGTCACGGGGATCACCCCGCGAAGTGGCGGGATGATCGCTTTTAATAGTCGGACCGGCGAGGCACTACGGGTGAATTTGCCTCCTGAATAACTAAATCAACCTTAGGCGTGCGGAACAAAATCACCATGCAACGCCGATGGCATGATATAGGGCAGATCTGCGATAAAGACCGGACCGCCAGCCATATTCTCCGCATCAAGGATATGAAACTTGGTCGTCTTCGTTACCAAATCAGCATAAACCCCCAGCACCCATAACCGGCCCGTATCGGCGTCTCTTACAAACATATGCTCGTCGGCATGGCTATCTGGCCCCAGATCATAAGTCTGAACCGACCCCGTGTCGCTATTCACAATCAAGACCGAGCGGAATAGTGACGTTGCGGTATCAATGCCAAGTGTCAGACATCGATGCTCGGAGCGGGTCTGTAGATCATCGGGCAATCTGGGAAATTCCACCGCCGCGGTAGTCAGCGTCTCAAGATCAACCTCCGAGCTCGATTTTTTCAAAGTGAGACGCGTCAAAAGCGAAGTGTCATCCACATGCTTGTTCTTGCTATGCCCGTCCCAGCGCAGCGAATTTGTCACGACCCTAGGCGTTTCATAACGACAAATATCCAAGTGCACATCACCATTTTTATCATCAAACGCATTCGCAAAATGAAACACAAAACTGGCCTTACTCTGATAGCGGCGGGCAATGGTCAAATCATTCTTATCAATGACCAGAATCTCCGTCATTGCTGTTTTTTTCCAGTCATGCGCATCCAGAAAGCTCGTCAACGGACCTATGTTTTCCTCCGACCAGATAAACGGCGGAATTACGAAAATCAGAAACCGTTCGGTAACAGCAAAATCATGGATCATTCCGGGATGGGGTGTCGATATCAAGGCATGTTTAATCTGACGCCCGGCATCGTCAAGCTGATAGAGAACAAGCTTATTATGCCAAACAATCTGACCAAAATTCCACCATCCACCCGCTGGATCGCGCTTTGGATGAGCGGAAAAAGGCAAACCTTCAAGACCTTCCCCAAATGACACCACCCCCTTGGTCTCCAGCGTCTGGGGATCAATCTCATGCGGCGAGCCTGCCTCCCACAACGCCATCGTCTGATCGCCAATTTGCCGAATGCTGGTGTTGCCGGTGTTGATCTCGTCGGTCGAACGAATCATCGGTGAGTCGGGCCAGACCGTTGAAAAGCTCTGCCGGAAAAGATCGCCATGCTCCTGTTCGGCTTTATATTTGGACGTCTCGACAAAGCGGCCAGTAAAATTAACCCCCAATGGCGATATCCGAAAGCGCTGAATAAAACCATCACCGTCAAACAAATGACCGTTTTGACGCAGATAGCCTTGCGGCAATGCCGGGCCATTCTTGAAAAAATCGCCGCTCAACCCGGCCGGTACCGCCCCCTTACTGGAAAGCCGTATTTCGTCAATTTGACCGGGGAGTTGACGGCCTCGCATGGCTTCAAACATATCAGCGAAATCGGCTGACTGAGCCGAAATGGCCGGGAAAATAGCAAGCGAGCTAATTACACCCGCTTGCGTAGCTAAAAATTGTCGTCTGTCCATAACACCACCTATTTGAGTTTGAATTCAAGGGGGTTTGCAGTCTTGCCACCTTTAATTACGAAGGCTGAATCGGCAAAGGATGGGGGGCCGAACATCCCCCTGGCATTGTTGGAAAACCCGTATGGCTCAGTCGGCATGCCAACCAGATTGGCGTCCAATTCGTTATTGCCGTTCCTATCTTGAAAGGCCGTCGCGGCATATTCACCATCGGGAAGACCACTCAGGTCAATTTCCAAATACCCATCAGCATTAGCCATTGCCGCGATCTTGAAAACACTTTCGCCGCTAGGAAATGTCTCAATACTTTGCTGCGATAAGACACTGACATAGATTAACCCCGATTCAGGCTTTTCGACATAGATTCTGGTGCCTTCATCATTCGTACCAGCGGTAACATTGCCGCCCGAAAGGGTTGCCAGACATAGCGTCAGCACCGCCCCTAACGCAGATTTATCTTTGGTTAAAATGTTTCGCATGGATAAACTCCTTTTCATCCGTTGCAGGCTTGCGCCCTTTATTGACCCGCTGCGCTTCCCTGCGATGTTGTGTCTTTGTGACTGCAAGGTTCTGCGGGTGATGGTCAGGACCAAACCAGCAATTCGAATGAGAGAAAATCGAGCTTTCGTGAACGACCCTGAAATTTCGTGATTGGAGGGAGAATGACATTTGACGCTTCGTGAATTGCAGCGAAATGATGGGCCGATAACACGGTCAATGGTCATTCATTTGATCAGGCAAACTGGCGGTTCCGCGATTTTGGCAAGCATTTTTGCGCTTTCAAATGCTTTTAGCGACGTGAGTGATCTGCCCCTGACCAGCCGCATTGCGATGTGGTTCTTGGTGATTGCACCGTGCTGGATCAGTGTGGCGTCAGTGTCTATTCTTTTATATCGCCGCTTTCACCTGTCCCGATTTTTCGACCAGCTGATTGTTGCCAGCCTATGCTCGGTCGCTTTGGCATTTCCATGTAGTTATTCGGCGCAACTGGTCTGGCGTTTCTTCGGGAATGTGACCGTCACCTATTGGGAGCAATTCGCATATATCACGTCGTTTAATTTACTGACGTCGACGCTGGTACGTGTCTTTAGTTACCCATCCGACCGCCCCTGGGCCCCTGCTGTAACGCCGGACGGATCACCGGGCGGATCACCGAACGGATCACCGAACGGATCACCGGGCGGATCACCGACCAACAAACATCTGCCAGCCGCCCAGCCGGGTGAGACACTGAACGAGCGTCTGCCAATCGCCGTGCGGGGGGAAATTCTGTCTTTGTCAGGACAAGATCATTACGTTGAAGTAAGGACACAAAAGGGCATACATCTTTTGCTCTCTAGGCTTACTGATGCCATTGCCTTAACCGGCGATCAGCAAGGCATGCAGGTGCATCGATCATATTGGGTGGCACGCGCCGGAATCAAAAAAATCGAAACGCGAAATGGCAAGGGCGTTATCACCCTCCTCGACGGCTCAGAAGTTCCGATTAGCCGTCATAAACTGGCTAAAACACGTCGCTGGTTTGATGCCACGGGATCATAAATTCACCAAAAAAATGCGCCCCAGAAATTATACACCGCGCAGTTTTGGCATCAGAATAAATTCCCAAGGTGACGGGAATTCACCAACCGGCACCTCAATCAAATTCGGCCCGTCATGCTGGATGGCCTTTCTCAATTCAGCCTCCAGCTCGGCTGGCGTAGTGGCTTTTGCTGCGGTTACGCCACAGCTTTGGGCAAGCTGCACGAAATCAGGACTTGTCAGGTTTGAGGCAATATAGCGTTCATTAAATTTATCGCGCTGAATTCCGCGCACATTGCCAAACGCATTGTCGTTCATCACAATTATATTCACCGGAATGTTGTGAAGCGCGGCGCTGGCCAGCTCGGCGATAGTAAACATCGCTCCGCCATCGCCGGCAATCGATACAACCGGCACATCACGGCGCGCATGGGCGGCCCCCATTGCGGTGGCCAGACCCCAGCCGAGCGTTCCCTGATATCCGGTCGAAAGAAACGTTCTAGGATGGTAACTGGGAAAAGTAAAACGCGAGACGTAGCCAATCTGGGTCAGCTCATCAACAAATATCCCATCCTCTGGAAGCGCGTTGCGGATAGCTGCCAAAAAGCCGAGTTGCGGGCCCAGCTTTTCAGCAAACAGATCAGCAAACCGCAACTTAGTTTCGCTGATTGTCTGACACCATCCTGACCGGTCCGGCTGACCGCCGGCTATAGCCGCGAAAAGTGCCGGAAGCGCCATTTTCAAATCGGCGATAATCTTCAGCGTGGCAGGAGGGCCCCTGTCCGGTATTTCCGGATCAATATCAATGTGCAAAATCTGCAAATTATCATCAACGCCCCATTCGATTTTTTGCGTTGTCAGACGGGTGCCAAGCCCTATCACCAGATCGCACTCCGGCCATAGGCTGTGGCCAACCGGCATTGTAATACACTGCGGATCCGTTGAGTCCATTACCCCATGTCCGGTTCGAAACGTCATGACTCCCGCGCCAATTTCCGCTGCCATTTTGCGAATTTCAGCACTGTGGTCCTGCGCGCCACTGCCAACCACAATCAACGGGCGTTTGGCAGTGGTAATCATCGCCGCCGCTGCCGAGATCGCTTTTGCTGGAACCGGCTCTGGGGCGGGCGGGTTAATCGCCAATGATCCGGCAGCAGCTGTACTGGCCCCGCGCCAAATATCAACCGGCACTTCAACACCAACAGGACGCGGCCGCCCGGTGCGGAGTGCGGTCCAAGCATCGGCAAAAATGCTCGCAGCCTCGCCCGCATCTATCACCCGCACCGCAAATTTTGTCATTGATTGTAAAATTTCCAGCTGGTCGTCAATTTCGTGAAGCAAGCCAAACTGCTTTCCAATAGCCCGCGACGGGATTTGCCCGATCAGCGCAAATAACGGTGCATTCAGCGAATAAGCAGTACAAAGCGCGGCACAGCCGTTCAAAAATCCGGGGCCCGGCACTAGGCTAAAAGCCTGCGGGCGCCCCGTTGCCAGCGCCGCACCAAGCGCCATATAAGCGGCGCCCTGCTCATGGCGCGCTTGAATCGGGGTTAGCTTTTGCGCATGGTCATACAGCGCGTCAAAAAACGGGTCATTCTGCACGCCCGGAACGCAATAAAGCGTGTCGATTCCATTTTCAATAAGCGATTGAACCGCCAATTCTGCGACTGTCAAACTCATGCTGTTTTCCCCCTATTCCAAAACCATCATCCCATTCTGGTGTGATTCCATTTTTGGAAATATGAGACCGTTGACCATAAATCATGGCATCGGCGAAAGATAGGATATTGCTTGATAAAGGAATTACGCCAAGCTTGTTCCGAAGGGGACGCCAAAAAAAGACCGGCAAAAGCCGGTCTAAGGAGGAGTGAGGGAGGAAACGTAATGTTCGTAACCTCGCAGGAAGTATTGGCGACAAAGTGATCTAAATGTGACATTCTTAAGGCACTCCCATCCGGGCTTAAGGCACTTCCACCCGGGCTTCTTCAATCGGGGAAATTACCAAGAACCGCCCGCCCATTTGATTTACCGCGTTAACCCGCTCTAGAGTTAAATCATCTGCAGCAGCAAACATTGTAAAAACTATGGACATCATCACCCCAATTTCGCCAATTGATGGCCCCGTTCTGACCACCGACCGGTTAGTTCTGCGCGCCCCGACAGCGGCTGATTATCCCGGATTTAAGGCGCTGATCATGTCGGATCGCGGCAAATTTATTGGCGGACCATTAGATGATGAAGGCCGCGCCTGGCGGGCATTTGCATCGATCATCGGGCATTGGCATCTGATCGGATTCGGGGTTTTTGCGATAACTGAGGCATCCAGCGGCGAGTCCATGGGATTATGCGGGCATTGGTTTCCTGAGGGCACGCCCGAAATTCAAATCGGTTGGAATGTTTTTGAGGGGTTTGAGGGCAAGGGCATTGCTTTTGAAGCCGCCAGTGCGGTGATCACCTATAGTTTTGAGACCATGGCCCTGCCTACGCTGGTCAGTTATATCAACCCGAAAAATCATCGCTCGGTAGCGCTGGCCAAAAGACTTGGCGCCATTTTGGACGAGAATGCCGCCGCCCCAGACACTACCAGCGCCGTCTACCGACATTCTGCGCGTTAGTAGATTGCTGGCATAGATTCCCAAAAAAAAATCTCATCCCCTTGAAAAATTTCACGGTCATCCCAAATCTTCATTGTGACGCCTTATCGGGTCACGAAAACACTGAAACCGTCATTTTGCCAAAACGGGAAATGACACTTTACTCGCTTGAAAAAGGAGCAAAAAATGACTTTATTTACCACTCCAATGGCCCGCCAATTCGTGGGTTTCGACACGCTGTTCGATGAATTGAACAAGCTGGCTGAGCGCAAAGAGCCGAATTATCCGGCATATAATATTGCCAAGGATGATGACGAGCATTATCGCATTGAGATCGCGCTTGCCGGATTTTCAACCCAAGATATCAGCATCCAGACAGAAAAAGGTGTGCTGACGATTGAAGCGCACAAAGGTGATGCGGCAAAAAACAATGCTAGCGAAACCTACCTCCATCAGGGAATCGCGCAACGCGGTTTTTCAAAAATGTTCCGCCTTGCCGATTATATGGAAGTGGATGACGCGCAGTTTGTCGATGGAATTCTGACGATCTTCCTGCATCGTGAAATTCCCGAAGCCGACAGGCCAAAGCAGATCAGCATCAATTCTGGCACTATGGTCGGCAAAGTCGGCAAAATTGTCAAAAAGCTGAACGACGCAGCGTAAAGACGCGTTGCCCGCACTATCTATACACCCCAACTAGACGGATAGGCGGCAGCCAGAAGGTCAGCCGCCTATTTTGACTCTCATCCATTTTAGATCATTGGCTATTTTTTGAGGTCGGACTAGCACCCTTGGTGCCTGATAATGGGTGCAGCTTGTATTTACCGGCGGCCTGTAGCATGGTCAGAAGGTGATTTTACTCCTTTTGAGCGAGGCCGCGCGCGATGACGTCCAACAATAGAGATGCGGGCACCAATAAAGATGCAGGCACCAATAGCGATGCAGACTCTGGTACCAGCGGTGCTATAGTTTCCCAAAATCAAATCACCGCAGCGATTGTCGCCGGATGCCTCGTATCCTTTGTCGGCTTTGGATTTGCCGCTACATTTGGAGTGTTTTTGCGGCCCATGTCGATGGAGCTTGGTTGGCCGCGTGAAATTTTCTCACTGTCGCTCGCCCTTCAGGCACTCTTCTGGGGCCTTACCCAGCCCTTAGCCGGCATGGTTGCTGACAAATATGGCTCGGCACGCGTTTTAGCCTTTGGCGCCATTATTTCCGCCCTTGGTTTTTTCTTGCGCGGCACATTGTTTGACCCCACCATTTTTATTCTTTCCGGGATTGTTGTAGGAATCGGCACCGGAGCGTGTTCGTTTCCTGTGGTCATTATCGCACTTGGCAAGATTGTTTCGGCCCGGCAGCGCAGCTTTATCCTGGGGCTTGGCACCGCGGCCGCGTCAACAGGGATGTTTGTTGCCGCTCCGCTATCCCAGTATTTGTTGGCAAATGGCGGCTGGCAACTTGCGGTTCATGTGATTGCAGCCAGCTTTCTGCTGATACTACCTTTTCTTTATTTTATTGGCCGGCTGTCACGCCCCAGCATTGGCAAAAATTCAAGTGGCAGTATCGGTTTTGCGATGAAAATGGCCTTTTCCGACCGCGCCTATGTGCTGCTATTTGCCGGATTTTTCGTTTGCGGCTTTCATGTCTCATTCATCCAGATACATTTACCGTCCTATATTGCCGACCGCGGATTGGCGACATCGGTGGGGGGCTGGTCACTAGCGCTGATCGGTTTATTTAACATCATGGGATCATTTCTGTCCGGATGGTCTGGGCAGGTGTTTTCAAAGAAAAAGGTTCTGGCCGGAATTTATTTCGCACGCGCCGTGGTTATCACCATCTTTATCCTGATGCCATTTACCCCGATGACGGTATATGTGTTTTCGGCGGCAATGGGGCTTTTATGGCTATCAACGGTACCTTTAACCACCGGACTGGTCGCCCAGACACAGGGCCTCACCTTTCTTTCAACTCTGGCCGGTTTTGTGTTTTTCAGCCATCAGACAGGATCGTTCCTCGGCGCATGGCTTGGCGGTTTGATTTACGATATCTATCAGGATTATACCCCGATGTGGATTGCCGCTATCCTGCTGGGGCTTATGGCAACGCTGCTACATTTGCCAATCCGCGAGACACCGGGAAAACTGGCAGTGAGCGAGGCGGCACCCTAGCCCAACCAGTTCAACGTTAACTTCCAGTTCAACGTTAGTTTCTAGGTCAACTTTACGGGCAGATTTACCGGCCCACGAAAGCCAAATCCACGAAAGCGGGCCGGATCGCTGGGGATCAGTTCCATATCCGGAAAGCGGTCAAACAGCTTGGGAAGAATAATATCGGCGACCGTGCGCCGCGCAATGTGCGTGCCAAGGCAAAAATGCGGGCCATTGCCAAACGACTGATGCGGGGCTTTCGGGCGGTGAATATCATACAGATGGCCGTTTGTATAAATTTCTTCATCATGATTTGCCGAGGCTTGAATGGTCATCAGCACATCATCCTTGCGGATTACCATCCCCCTGATTTCGGTATCTTCGGTAGCCCGGCGCGATGAAACCTGAATAGGCGCAACCCAGCGCACCGATTCTTCAAACGCATTCTGCCAAAGGGAGGCGTTTTCTAGGGCCGCCTCTTTTTGATCGGGGTTGCTCAACAATCCGTAAATAGCTGTCAACATCGCATCGCGCGGCTCGTTGATACCACCGCCGATAACAATTTTGATATTGGAACGGATTACCTCAATCCCAACCGGATCATCCGAATTCAACATCGCGGCAATCGCGTGCGGAGCGGTATCTGTTCCATGCGCATCCACGGTCTTTTGAATGCAGGCATTGATCTCCTCATTGGCCGTATCCGTGGCAGCAAAGGGCGCATCCCGCCAGCCAAAATTACCTGCGCCGTCAATCAGCGTTTGCGACCAACGGCAAAGATCGGCATCGCTGGCATGCTCCAGCCCAATCAGATGGGCAAGGCACCGCGCGGCAACAGGGGCGGCCAACTCATCGAAAAGATCAACCGTCTCACCGCGCGGCAACCGGGCGATATAATCCTCAGCGATACGCTCATAAAGCGGCACCCAAATCTGGCGGATGTTGCGCTGCGAGAAAGCCGCAGTCATCGCATTACGCTCCCGGGCATGCAGATCGCCATCCTTGCGCATCAATGTATGGGCCTGAAAGGCGCGCTGCATCGGGGTGTTGGGATCGTTCGATGAGAACAGTTCCCAATTATCCTTCACATATTTCGTGTCGGCAGCCTTGGTCAGCAACGTCCGGCCAAGCGATTTGACCGTGACAATCGGGGTTCGCTCGCGCGCCTGATGATAAAAGCTGTAGGGGTCGAGCGTAAGATCATCAATCGTCACTTCATCATTCACTGGTGCTAGCTGCATTCGAAAATTCCTATTCTAAGCGCAACAAGTTTATCGTTTACAAAGGCTACCTGACTAATATCTAGACCGGTTTCTTTGGGCAGTATTACGGACTTCCCAAATTTATTACATCACAAAAACCGCTACAGAGTTAACCTTTTTTATGACTCCTCCCCACAGGCCGGAGGGTTACTGTCCCAGCGCATTGGCGTCCAAAAAGAGGGTAACTTGTGTTTTGCTGGATTATGCCGCACCTTTCCCATCAACCCGACCCTATTTTTGCAACTTGGCGGTCAGAAACGGTTCCAGATGAAGCTTATTATCACCTCATTGTCACTATTGGCGGGAGCAACCGCCTTTGCCATTGATGTGACAACGCCAGCCATTCCCGCCAGTGCTGATTTCTTCGGAATTGAAATTGGCGCGATTCAATTGACCATCAGCCTCTATCTGCTTGGCTATGGACTTGGACAGATTCCGATGGGTTTGTTGGCAGATCATTTTGGTCGGCGGGTGACTGTCCTTACCGCCATGTCGCTATTTGTTGTGTTTGCGATTATTGCGTCGGTCAGCTCGAACCCTGAGATCCTGTTGTTAATGCGTTTGCTGCAAGGGTTTTGTGGGGCCAGTGGTCCGGTGATTTCACGCGCTATGGCACGCGACCTTACCGAAGGGGCAGATACTGGCAGGTTGCTGGGGCTGATGACTGCCGGGCTTGGCGGTGTGATGATTGTGGCGCCGCTGGTTGGCGCTCTATTGCTGGATTTTTATGGCTGGCGCGCCCCGTTTTTTGCCTCTGGCGTTTTTGCCGCCGTTGCGGTTCTGATGATCTGGGCTAATGTTGGTGAGACCAATCTGGAGCGCCCCGAAAGTAGAATTTCCGAAAGATTTACCACCGGGCTCAAAGCCTTTGCAGGCTCAAAGCAAGGCCTTCTTGGGGCGCTTTATATCGGGCTGGCTTTTTGCAGCTTGATTGCCTTTGTCACTTTGTCTTCAGAATTATTTATCCGCCAATATGGAACCAGTGAAATCGGCTATGCAATCATCTTCTCCGCCGCCTCAGTTGGGTATGCAATGGGCGGACTTGCCTGTCGCCGATTAATACGCCAGCACTCATCGCTCAGGCTAACGCATTCCGCCGCCGGAATATTTGGCTTTGTCGCGCTGGCAATGCTCATCACCCTTGTGTCCGGAACCGATAGCTATGGGGCAATGATCGCGGTAATGGTCATTTCGTTTCTGGGGGTCGGGGCAATGCTGACGGCGGGGTCGACTTTGGCTCTCGAATCACTTCCAAAGACCGCAGGAATGACCGCCGGTATCATGGGAAGCTTTCAGATTTTGCTTGGCGGGGTTTTTTCAGCAATTCTGTCGATGGTTAATTTTCCCGCCATTCTCCTGCTTCAGATAACCGTTATAATCCTTGGCCTGTTTATGATTCTGATCATCATACCCACGCGCAATCTTCAAGGGTCAACCACTATATGATGTTGCTGAACTGCAACAAATTGGCATAATTTGTGTAAAAATTACATTTCGTCCTTGGCATTCCTTATAATAAAAATGCTATAAACCAGACGAAGGAGATTAAAAACCCTTCTTAAAGGCAGGATAAAATGAACGAAAAGCAGTTTGAGAATTTTATCAAATTCTCGCATCTGTCCCATTTTCAACGCAAGTCCAGGCCTAACCGTGGCCGTTATGTAAGAATGGCCATGGCGGTTGGAATATTGGCCCTTGGCTATTTTGCATTCAGTTCAAACTGAACAGCAATTTGACTAATTTTTTTTTCGTTTTGTTTCAGTTATGTTTTTCAGCCAAGTGTGAATTTGCGACGATACTACCGCGCAATAACGCCAGTTTTGCCGTGGAGCGTTTTGCTCTGAATTTGGCGGGTTGGATTGAATCCTAAACTGATACTCACTTTATCCAGACCCCATCTCCAAGATCGGTTACTCCGACCTGTCGATCCGACATTGAAAGCAGTTGTTCGCCGCTGAACGGACATGGATGAAAGCGATTTTCTCATTTTCCAGCAATGCGGCCGCCCTTGTTTTGATCTTATCACGATCAACAATACAGCCGCTGCCATAGACAATCCGTTCATCGTTATCGTAGCCGCGCACCATATAGGTTTGGCTTGTCAGTATAGGCGGAAGGTCAGCGCCGGATTTGGCGCGCTCGCATAATTTGGCATGTAGAAAAACCGGGCCCGTTTCAGCATAGGCGTGAAACGCCGTAAAGGGACGCCAAGCCAGAATCAAGAAAGGCTCGCCAGCGTCGATATTGCCAAGACAATGGCGGCATGGCAAACCATCACCGTCCGAGATATGCTGCTCAATCGGCAGTCCATAATCGTCAATTCCAGTCGACAAAACCCGCTGAACATCATCCGTTGACAATGCTGTAAATTCAATCGACATTTCCTCTCCCCTTGTTTGTGAAATCGTCATTTTGATGCTAACGATGTTAATGATTCCGGATAAGATTTATTGAAGTATTGCGGGGGGCGTAGAGGGATTTAGACCATGTCAGACAAACATCAAAAAGCGCTGGCCAAATTAAGGCAGCAGCAAAAAGTGCAATCAAGGCGCGAGAACGCATTGCGAAACCTTGTCGCCGGACAGGGCAAACCCATTGAAGACAAGATTGCGTCGATGCGCGCGGTGCAACACACGGACAGCCGCCGCGTGATTTCAGCCATCACATCAATGATGAAGTCAGACAAGTAAGGCAGCCTTCCTCATATAATTCGGATAATTCCGGTTTGACTTGCCAAGGTCGGGTGCTGATCCAGAAGGTAAACAAA
>CALLKZ010000145.1:0-7608 GCA_938082345.1 uncultured Alphaproteobacteria bacterium | reverse complement strand
CCAGCAGTTCGGCCAACCGGGGCATTTCGGTCTTGGCCCGCAGTTTTGCCTCACGCGCAAGCGAGGCATATTTGTTCCAAGGGCAGACCGCCAGACAATCATCACACCCAAAAATACGGTTGCCGATAGGCCGCCTGAATTCCACCGGTATCTGGCCCTTATGTTCAATCGTAAGATAGGAAATACAGCGCCGCGCATCCAGCCGATAGGGTGCGGGAAAAGCGTTCGTCGGACAGGCATCAAGGCATTTCGTGCAGCTACCGCAATGGTCACTCTCCGGTTGATCCGGCGTAATGTCGGCACCGGTCAGGATAATCCCGAGAAACAACCATGACCCCTTTGCCCGTGAGACGAGGTTGGTGTGTTTGCCCTGCCAGCCAGCCCCGGCAATTGCTGCCAGCGGCTTTTCCATCAACGGCGCGGTATCAACGAACACTTTTACCTCGGCACCGCTGCGCGAGGCGAGTTGGCTGGCCACCTGTTTCAGCTTTCCCTTAATTACATCGTGATAATCACGGCCCCGCGCATAGACCGAAATATTACCGTGACCGCGCGCCGCCAGATTATCCATCGGATCATGATCCGGGCCGTAATTCATGGTGGCAATAATCGCGGTGCGGGCATCCCCCCACATGGCGGTTGGTTGCACGCGGCGCGCAGCGGTATCGGCAAGCCATTCCATATCGCCCTGATATCCGGACGCCAGAAACTGGGTCAAGCGCGCGGCAACAATATCTGGCAGGCGCGCCGGACCGACATGAATGGCATCAAAACCTGCATCACGGCCTGCCTGATCGAGCCAGCTGCGAAGTTTTGCACCTTCAGCCATTGCCATCCTCTCTAGCCTCTAAATCTGGAATTAAGATCTGCCCATCTGCACTTGCCGCATTCTTAATATTAAACTAGGGCTTATATTAAACTAGGGGCTCGATATCTCCTAACGCCTGACTCGCATGAAAATCGGCCTCGAATGCGGCAAATTTTCCAGCTTCGATTGCAGCGCGCATTCCTGCCATAAGGTCCTGATAATATTGCACGTTATGCCAACTCAACAGCATAAGACCCAGAACTTCATCCGCTTTGAACAGATGGTGAAGATAGGCGCGCGAATACCGCGAACAGGCCGGACAGCCGCACATCTCATCAAGCGGGCGTTGATCCTCGGCATGGCGGGCATTTTTGATATTGACCGGCCCGCGGCGGGTAAACGCCTGACCGGTGCGCCCCGAGCGGGTTGGCAAAACACAATCAAACATATCAACCCCGCGGGCAACCCCGCCAACAAGATCGGCAGGTTTACCAACCCCCATCAGATAGCGTGGCCGGTCAGCGCGCATCATTGGCGTGGTAGTCTCCAAGGTCTCGAACATCGCCGCCTGACCTTCACCAACCGCCAACCCGCCGATGGCATAGCCCTCAAAGTCAATCTGTTCCAGCGCAGCAACGGACTCAGCGCGTAAATCATGAAACACAGATCCCTGAACAATGCCAAACGGGCCATAGCCGCGGCGAGCCTGAAACGCATCCCGAGACCGCGCCGCCCATCGCATCGAAAGACGCATGGAATCGGCGGCCACTGCCTCGGTTGCCGGAAACGGCGTACATTCGTCAAACGCCATGGTGATGGTGGCGTCAAGCAGGTTCTGAATTTCGGTAGAACGTTCTGGAGTCAGCCGATAGCTAGTGCCATCAAGGTGTGATTTGAAGGTAACACCATCTTCATCCAACGACCTTAACGGACCAAGCGACATGACCTGAAAACCGCCAGAATCTGTCAGAAGTGGGCCGTCCCACCCCATCATCTTGCGCACCCCGCCAAGCCTGCCAACGCGCTCAGCCCCCGGGCGCAACATCAGATGGTAAGTGTTCGCCAGAATGATACTGGCACCGGTGGATTTAACCGAATCCACCGTCATTCCCTTAACCGTTGCAGCGGTTCCAACCGGCATGAAAACCGGCGTTTCAACCGCACCCCACGCCGTTTGAACAACGCCCCGGCGCGCCATACCATCAGTATTTTTCAGCGTGAATGAAAATTCCGGACGCGGATTACTCTCTTCATCCGACTTTTTTTTATTAACAGGCATGGCATCCTTACTAACAGGCATGGGATGATCTCCGGTCTTATTCACTGTTGTTCGCCAACAGACACGCATCACCATAGGAAAAAAAACGATAGCCATCGTCAAGCGCATGCCGATAGGCATCACGAATAGGCTGGATACCGGAAAAAGCGCTTACCAGCATCAACAAAGTAGATTTTGGCAGATGAAAGTTGGTCAAAAGCAAATCAACCGCCTCGAAACGATAGCCCGGCGTGATGAAAATATCGGTATCGGCAGAAAATTCATCAATCCTGCCTAGCGCGCCAAAACAGGCCTCCAAAATACGCAAACTGGTTGTACCAACCGAAATCACCCGCCCGCCAGCATCGCGCGTCCGGTTGATCGCATCGGCGGTGGATTTGGGAATTTGGCCCCACTCGCTATGCATTTTATGCTCGGCAATGTCATCAACAGTCACGGGAAGAAAAGTTCCCGCGCCGACATGCAGCGTCACGCGCGCAAGCCCAATATTCGCGGCGGCAAGCCGTGCCATTAAATTCGGGGTAAAATGCAGGCCGGCAGTAGGCGCTGCCACCGCCCCGCTATGCGCGGCAAACATCGTTTGATAATCGCTGGCATCATCATCTGTAGACCCGTCGGGGCGCCGGATATAGGGGGGAAGCGGCATGCTGCCATAGCGCATCAGACCGGCATCAATGGCCGCCTCACTTAGGACTGAATCCTGGTTTGAATCTGAGGCCGGATTAATAAATTCAATACCGACATCTCCGCCCTCACCGCGCCCTTTGACGCGGGCCGCAAAACCATCCCCAAAAATGATTATATCGCCGGGACGGCATTTGCGGGCAGGCTTGGCAAAAACCCGCCAACGCGCGCCGCCTTCATGCTTATGCAGCGTTAGATTAATTCCTGCCGCGCCGCGCCGCCCGGTCAGACGTGCGGGGATAACCTTTGTGTCATTTACCACCAGCAAATCACCTGCCCTCAACACATCGGGAAGATCACGGATATGGCGGTCAGTCAGCCCATCACCGGTCAGGTCTAGCAATCTTGCCGCATCACGCGGCCTTGCCGGTTCGGTGGCGATTGCATCTTGCGGCAGATCATAGTCAAAATCGGAAAGTTTCATTTGCGCCCGCTTGTGCAAATTGGAGTTGGTGCGTGTTGGAATTGGTGCGTGTTGGAATTGGTCGTTAGTGGAATTTTGGGGACAGGTCGGACGCGCTATTCAAAAATTTGAATGATGCCTTCAACATGACCGTCATCATTTGTAACAACCAGACATTGAACCCGCGATTCCTGCATTCTCGCCTCAGCATCCACCATCAGGGTAGTGCCTTTGATGGTCAGCGGCTTGGGGTTGGCAACCTCGCCGGCGGTAACGCTGGCGATATCGACCTTATTCATAATCATCCGGCGAAGATCACCATCGGTAATGACGCCTTTAAGAGAGCTGGCATCGCCAACCAGCGCCATGCCAATCCGGCCTTCGGTCATCACCATTATGGCATCCTGCATCGGTGCATCAGGCGCGACAAAGGGAAGATTGTTCGTGCGCATCTGATCTTTAACATAAGTCAGCAGACGGCGCCCCAACGCGCCGCCGGGATGCGTCATGGCAAAGTCGGACATGTTGAACCCGCGCGCTTCCATCAGCGCTACCGAAAGGGCGTCCCCCAGAACCAACGTGTTCAGCGTTGATGTTGTGGGCGCAAGATTCAACGGACAGGCCTCTCGGTCAACCGAGATATCCAGCACAATTCGTGCGGCGTTTGCCATGCTGCTATCGGCAACCGCTGTCAGGGCGATAATCTGGGCATCCAGCCGGGCAAACGCAGGCAGCAGACGAACGATCTCTTCAGTCTCACCCGAATTCGAAATCAGGATGATCACATCGCCTGACCGAACCATGCCAAGATCACCATGAATAGCCTCGGCAGGATGTAAAAACAGCGACGGTGTTCCCGTTGACGCCAATGTGGCGGCAATTTTCCGGCCAATCAGACCCGATTTACCCATCCCGCAAACAACAACATGCCCACTGGCTGCCAGAATAAGGTCAACCGCCACGACGAAAGGCGGGCCAAGCGCATCATCGAGGCGTCCGATGGCACTGCGATAAGCATCAAACAGACTACGCGCCGCGCTGATCGCAGAAATTCCTTTACTGGGGTAGGATTTATCCGGCATGGGGTTCAGCAACTTTCCCTATTATCGTGCATGGCTTGATTGCCGCCACTTCTCGTTACACACCGGCGATCGCCTATTCTTTAGAACGCCCGGGTTCTTATTAAAAGACCCAAATCTTTCTAACGCTTTTCACGGTGAATTACCACTGCATGCCAAAATTCTCCAGATAATCTCCAGATAGTTTTGCGCGCAATCACCTTTGAGGTTTACTAAGAAGCGTTAGATGGGCACGCGCTGCCGCCACATCTTCAGGGGTGTTCAGGTTGGTGAACGGATCTGGATCGCCTTCAAAATCCACACAAACACAGTCATAACGCGCGGTAAAATCATCAATTTTCCGAAGGCCCTCGTCAACCAACGCGGTCCGCAAGGCAGACGCCAGCGCCACCGGCCATATCGCAAAAACAGGGTGACGACGACCAGCCGAGCGGGCCTGCGCCAATTCTGCACCGCCCTCAACCGCCGCTATCAACGCATTTGTCAGATTTTGCGGCAGGAACGGTGCATCCGTTGCCAGACTGATCACGTGCGTAACCGCTGGATGATTTTTCGCCGCGAATTCAACACCCGTCAGAATACCGGCAAGAGGTCCGGCAAACCCGTCAATCACATCAGCAACCACCGGCAAGCCAAAGGCAGCAAACCGGGTAGCATCACCATTGGCATTTATCACGGTCGGAACGCTTTGGCCCGGGCCAGTATTTGACAGGGCCCGATCAATCACATGCGCCAGCAATGGGCGCGGTCCCAGCTCAATCAGATTTTTGTCGCCGCCGCCCATTCGCCGTGACTTGCCGCCTGCCAGCAGAAGGTACAGCGGCGTGACCGGTTTTCTGGCACTACTCATGTCGGTTTCCGGCCCGAACGTTGCGGCGACGCAGGATCGATAATCTCGTCACCTTCATCATTTTCGCCGCCTTCGTGTCTTTGCCGCTGGTCTGCTGATTGGCCTGCGTCAAAGATAATCCGGTCCTCGCCACTAAGCGCAATAAAGCGGCGGCCTTTCGCACGGCCAATCAGCGTCAGTCCAGCAGAGCGTGCCAGCGCCACCGCCTCATTGGTGAAGCCGGACCGTGAGATCAGCACCGGAATTTGCATCTGCACGATTTTTATCACCATCTCGGTGGTCAGACGGCCAGTGGTATAAAAAACCTTGTCGTCCGGTTCGACATTATTCAAAAACATCCAGCCAGCGATTTTATCAACGGCGTTGTGTCGCCCGATATCCTCCATATAGACCAGCGGTTGATCCGCCGCGCATAACACGCAGCCATGAATAGCGCCAGCGCTGAGATACAAGCTGGGCGTGGTGTTGATCGCCCGCGACAACGGCACCAGCGAGGCAGCGTGAAAGCGCATATCAGCGTTCAGATTAATCTGGCCGAACCGTTCCATCATATCACCATAGGCGGTGCCCTCAGCACATCCACTGGTCCGGATTTTCCGCTTCATTTTGGCTTCAAAATCGGTTTCGCGCCGGGTGCGCACAATCACCACGCCAAGCTCATCATCATGATCGATGCCGGTGATCACATCATCGGCCCGCAGCATGTTCTGATTCAAAAAATAGCCCACCGCCAGCTCAGCCGGCCAATCGCCAATCGTCATTGAGGTGACAATTTCCTGACCGTTCAGAAACAAGGTCAACGGCTTTTCGGTCACGACGGGCAAGGTCACCGGCGCGCCGGTCTCATCAACTCCCGATATCGGCTGCGACAGGCCGGGGGCATCCGGATCAGGGGCGATAATAATACCGGACGGCTTTTCGGGGGCTTTGGGTTTTCCAGACTTCATCCCCCTAAAATGATCGATTTACCCTCAATCATGCAAGCCTATTCATAAAAGCCTCTTCATATGAGGAGGGGGTCGGCGCTGGTTTGCATCAGCACTTTGCGTTTCTGGTGTGAAATCGGTATGGTCATGGTTGCGGGGGACCGCCCCCGGCAATCTCTAAAATTCGATCCGCAGGTTCGCCTACATCCTGAGGCTCAGCCGGTAAGAGGTACAAATGAAACTCCATTTTTCTGCGTCCAGCCATGAATTGGCTCAAGAGCGGTTTGACAGGTTGGTTTTGCGTTATGGCCAGAATGATCTTGGCGACGCCGACTATATTGTCGCGCTGGGCGGCGATGGGCATATGCTGAATGTACTGCATTCGACGATGCAGCATAATCTGCCGGTTTTTGGACTGAATTGCGGGCGGCTTGGGTTTTTGATGAACCATTTTGCTTCGGACGAGCTGGAAGAGCGTATTTCCAGCGCCGAGGCTACGCCAATTCACCCCTTGCGGATGCAGGTCACCTGTGAAGACGGCAGCCAGCATACGGCGCTTGCGATTAATGAGGTCTCGTTGATCCGCCAGACGCATAATGCGGCGAATATCCGGGTTGAAGTGGACGGCAAGCATGCGGTTGAACAGCTGGTATGTGACGGCATCCTGCTGGCAACGTCGGTGGGGTCAACTGCCTATAATTTATCCGCGCATGGCCCGATAATTCCGCTTGGCGCCGGATTATTGGCGTTGACGCCGATTTCCCCGTTTCGCCCAAGGCGGTGGCGGGGTGCGTTATTGAGTGAAAATTCACGCGTGACGCTGGAGGTTCTGGAACCGGGTTTCCGGCCCGTGAGTGCCAGTGCCGACAGCAGCGAATATCGTCACATCACCACGGTTTCGATCGAACAGGCGAATGATATCACCTTGCGACTAATGTATGATCCGGGTTTCTCGCTTGCCGAACGCGCCATAGCCGAACAGTTCCACACCTAATTCAGCCGCCTGCCGCTAGAAGGGGCTAGAACCTCATTCCGTATGGGGCTAGCTTTTCTGCCAGATTATCGCGGGTTTCGGTGTCGATTGGTTGGGATGGCGGGCGCAAATTGTTCCATCGTGTATCGCCGGTGCGTTTGGCTAGAAGCGCCTTTTGTGCGGGAATGGGGGCGTATTCTTGGAAGAGTTGCCTTACCTCTTTTACCGCAATGTGGGCCGCCGCCGCCCTCTCCCACATCCCATCGAGACACAAATCAATCACCTTGGCGATATTGGCGCCATTGAGATTGGCAGTCGCCGAAATACACCCCGGGGCACCAAGCCTGGTCGCCTCAATCACCGGCAATTCAGCGCCCGGATAGACTATCAACCCGTCAATTTCCAACAACTGGCGCGTGTTGTCCCAATTGCCCGAACTGTCCTTAATGCCAACAATAACATCCGGATAGGCAGCAAAAAGCCGCGTGACCAGATCAATCGACAATCCAACGCCTGCCACCTGCGGGATGTGATAAAGGTAGAGTTTCAGATCAGGATGATCTATCCCGTCGATCAGCCTCTCAAAATAGTCAAAATACCCGTCAT
>CALLKZ010000144.1:0-26899 GCA_938082345.1 uncultured Alphaproteobacteria bacterium | reverse complement strand
GCTCGGCCAGAATATCCACATAAAACCGTAACACCAGCTCGCCGCGGTTATTCACCGCTTCGTTGCGACTCCGAATAACTCCCCATTTATCGCGGATAATCTTGTCTGTTTTCTCAATAATCTCGTGCGAATAAATCAGCGTGTGGCCCGGGCGTACCGGCGTAAACACCTCAAGATCCTCAATGCCGAGGCCAGCCCCGTTGCGCCGCCCATCCTCAACGCCAAGGGCGTAATTTTCCATATAGCTGACCATCAGACGCATCCAGACCGCGCATACATGCCAGTTTGAGGCGATCAGGCCGCGGTGGCGCGTATCCAGCGCCGCTTCAGGGTCGGTATGATAGGATTGCGGGGCGTATAGCTTGCCAAAATCAATGATTTCCTGTTCGCTGAAAGTATAGCTTCCAAACACATGGAACTCGCCAACCGGGATATCTTCAAACCAGCGCGACCGAAGATAGCGTTGCTCTGTCATGCGTCCCGCCCTTTGGCCAGCGCCCCGCCTTTGGCATCTGCCCCGCCAGTTGGCGTTGATGCAGAAGAGCGTTTTGCAACACTCAACACGTTTAGCAATTTCATAACTGTTTCATCATTCTGATTATGCACAACGATTTTGCAGGAAACCGATCCGTTCAAATCATCAGCGCTCAAATTATCGCAGGCCGAAACGGTAATTGTCGCGCTTATCAGATCGCCTTCAAAGACCGGCTTGCGCCACTGCAACCACGGAACCTGATCATTGCCGACAAGCGCAACCCCGGATTCGGCCATACAGTCCGATAAAAGCCGCATCATTACGGCGCACACATGCCAGCCACTGGCGCACAGCCCGCCGAACAATGATGCTTCGGCGGCCTCACGGTCAAGATGATAGGGCTGCGGATCAAACTGGCGGGCGAATTCACGAATAGCGGGCGCGTCAATGCTGATCGCCTGAGTTTTGAACACCATGCCAACAGCCAAATCCTCGATGAATTTAGATGCTGGTACAACATTGGTTGCATGTGTATTGTTTGATGCAGATTTTGAGGCGGGAATTTCCATAATATATGTGGTCGGTACCTGATTTTACGGATGCCTGATGCGGTTTGTGGCGTGGTGATGAAAGGTCGGCGATAGGCGCGACAAATTGGTAGATTTACGACGTCGTATTTTTACAGCAGATTTCTGGTCAGAAGGCAAATAGCTATCGCGTGATCATTGGCCGCGTTGTTATCGGCCTCGTGATTATTGGCCGGACAAATTTGACCCACTTAGCTCGACCGAATCAAATTGGTTTTTTGTTTTTCCAAAATTAGGCGTAGTGTTTTGTATCTTATAACCGTTAACATTCGAAATATCTTATTCAGCGTTTGATCATTCCTTAGATATTTCCTAGCGATTAAATGTTTAAAAAATAGATCAATTCCGAAGAGTATTGCCAACCAAGAGTGCTTTCGAGCCTGACGCAATCAGGCATGTAATAATAAAGGGAGAATTTCGTATGATTCCAAGTGCTTTTAATTATCACCGGCCAGAAACTGTTGACGGTGTCGTCAGTCTGTTGGCCGAATGGGGGGATGATGCGCGTGTTATCGCCGGGGGCCACAGCCTTATTCCAGTCATGAAACAGCGCCTAACCGACATCTCTCATCTTATCGACCTTGCAGCTGTTGAGACGCTGAAGGGCATTTCGCTGCAAGATGGCGTGGTGACCATTGGTGCAATGACAACCCAGCACGAGCTGATTACCAGTGATACGCTGGCTAAGGCCGCTCCGCTGGTTCGTGAGGCATCGTTGCAAATCGCCGACCCGCAGGTTCGCTATGTTGGAACCATTGGCGGCAATGTTGCCAACGGTGACCCGGCCAATGACATGCCCGGCCTGATGCAGACGCTGGATGCAACCTATCATCTGACCGGCCCGAACGGGGCCCGCACTGTAGCTGCCCGTGATTTTTATGAGGCTGCCTATTTTACCGCGCGTGAGGAAGATGAAATTCTGACAGCTATTTCCTTTGCGGCAGCAGACGGCGGCTACGCCTATGAAAAGCAAAAGCGCAAGATTGGTGATTATGCCACCGCAGCTGCCGGTGTTCTGCTAACGGTTGAAGGCGGTACATGCAGTGCTGCTTCCATCGCGTTGACCAACCTGTCCGACACCCCTGTATATTGCGCCGAAGCGGTCGATATTCTGGTGGGTAGCACCTTGGATGACGCGTCGATTGACGCGGCCGTCAAAGCAGCAGTTGGGGCCTCTGATCCGGTTGCGGATACACGCGGTCCGGTAGATTTCAAAAAATATGTGGCTGGAATTATTATTAAAAAGGCCATCCACAGCGCCAAGTCGCGTGCATAGAGAGGAGTTCAGTATGGAAAAGATGCATATTAAGCTGAATGTAAATGGTAAGGACGTTGATCTGCTGACTGAGCCGCGGACCCTGTTGATTCATGCGCTGCGTGAAGAGATGGGCATTACCGGCCCGCACATTGGGTGCAGCTCATCGCATTGCGGTGCCTGCACTATTGATATGAATGGCATGTCGGTTAAATCCTGCACAGTGTTTGCAGCACAGGCCAATGGCGCTGAAATCACCACGATTGAGGGGCTGGGCACACCGGATAGCCTGCATGTATTGCAAGAGATGTTCAAAGAGCATCACGGTTTGCAGTGCGGTTATTGTACCCCCGGAATGATCACCCGCGCGCATCGGTTGTTGCAGGAAATTCCCAATCCGACCGAGGACGAAGTTCGTTTTGGTATCGCTGGCAATCTTTGCCGCTGTACCGGGTATCAGAATATTGTGAAAGCTATTTTAGCCGCTGCGGCGAAAATGAATGAGATGAAGGAGTCTGCGTAATGAACGAGTCAACCCCTCCTAAAGAAGAACGTATTGCTGCGCTTAGTGGCCTTGGCACCTCGCGCAAGCGGGTCGAGGATGCTCGCTTTACGCAAGGGAAAGGCAATTATGTTGATGACATCCAGATGAAGGGAATGCTGTTTGGTGACTTTGTTCGCTCGCCCTATGCGCATGCCCGGGTGAAGTCGATCAACACCGAAGCTGCAATGGCCATTCCGGGTGTGCATGCGGTTCTGACGGCTGCCGACCTGGAGCCGCTGGGACTGCATTGGATGCCAACACTGGCCGGTGACAAGCAAATGGTACTTGCCGACGGCAAAGTATTGTTTCAGGCGCAGGAAGTTGCGTTTGTAGTTGCGGATGACCGCTATGCTGCGGCTGATGGTATTGCCGCGGTTGTGGTCGAATATGAAGAGCTGCCGGTTCTTGTTGATCCGTTCAAAGCAGAAATTGATGATGCGCCGATCCTGCGTGAGGACATTGCCGACCAAAAGGAAGGCGCGCACGGACCACGCCGGCATCCAAACCATATTTTTACATGGGAAGCTGGTGAAAAGGATCAGACCAACGCCGTGATTGCCGAGGCTGATGTTGTTGCCGAAGAAATGATCCACTACCATCGTACCCACCCATGCCCGCTGGAGACATGTGGATGTGTGGCGTCAATGGATAAGGTCAATGGCAAGCTGACGTTATGGGGAACATTTCAGGCACCCCACGCGGTCCGTACTGTTGCCTCGCTGATTTCAGGCATTGCCGAGCATAATATCCGTGTCATTTCGCCAGATATTGGCGGCGGTTTTGGCAACAAGGTCGGTGTTTACCCGGGCTATGTCTGCTCAATCGTAGCGTCAATCGTCACCGGCGTTCCGGTGAAGTGGGTTGAAGATCGTTCGGACAACCTGATGGCGACAGCCTTTGCCCGTGATTACTGGATGAAGGGCCGGATTTCAGCCACTAAAGACGGTAAGATCACCGGCTTGCATTGTCATACAACCGCCGACCATGGCGCGTTTGATGCCTGTGCTGACCCAACAAAGTTCCCGGCCGGCTTTATGAACATCTGTACCGGCTCCTACGATATCCCGACCGCCTATCTTGAGGTTGACGGTATCTACACCAACAAAGCGCCGGGCGGTGTTGCCTATCGTTGCTCGTTCCGGGTGACCGAGGCTGCCTATTTCATCGAGCGTATGATCGAGATTCTGGCGATCAAGCTTGGTATGGATGCTGCCGAATTGCGGATGAAGAACTTCATCAAGAAAGAACAGTTTCCCTATCAGTCAGCACTTGGTTGGGAATATGATTCGGGCGATTACCATACTGCGTGGACAAAAGCTTTGGCGGCTGTCGATTATGATGGTCTTCGCAAAGAGCAGGCAGAGCGGCTTGAGGCATTCAACCGTGGTGAGACCCGCACATTGATGGGAATTGGATTGAGCCATTTCACCGAAATCGTCGGCGCAGGTCCGGTCAAGAATTGTGATATTCTTGGGCTTGGCATGTTTGATTCCTGTGAAATCCGCATCCACCCAACTGGGTCGGCAATTGCCCGTCTTGGAACCATCTCGCAGGGTCAGGGCCATGCCACGACCTTCTCGCAGATTTTGGCGTCAGAGATCGGTATTCCTGCCGAAGACATCACGCTGGAAGAGGGCGATACTGATACCGCACCATACGGTCTTGGTACTTATGGATCGCGTTCAACGCCAGTTGCCGGTGCTGCTACAGCAATGGCTGGCCGTAAAATCCGCGCCAAGGCGCAGATGATCGCAGCCTATCTGCTGGAAGTGCATGATGATGATGTGGAGTGGGATGTTGATCGGTTTGTCGTAAAAGGCGCGCCTGAGCGTTTCAAAACGATGAAGGAAATCGCCTTTGCGTCCTACAATCAGGCCATTCCGGGCGTTGAACCGGGACTGGAAGCTGTCAGCTATTATGACCCGCCGAACATGACCTATCCGTTCGGGGCCTATATCTGCGTGATGGACATCAATGTTGATACCGGTACCACCGAAATCCGCCAGTTCTATGCGCTGGATGATTGTGGCACGCGGATTAACCCGATGGTTATCGAAGGTCAGGTCCATGGCGGACTTACCGAAGCGCTGGCGATCGCCATGGGTCAGGAAATTGCCTATGACGAGCAAGGCAATGTGACCACGGGAACGTTGATGGACTTCTTTATCCCGACGGCTTGGGAAACACCAAACTATGAGACGGATCATACCGTCACCCCAAGCCCCCATCATCCTATCGGCGCAAAAGGCGTTGGCGAAAGCCCGAATGTGGGCGGTGTGCCAGCCTTCTCAAACGCAGTGCATGATGCATTCCGCACGTTTGGTCTGACCCAGAGCCATATGCCACACGACCATTGGCGGATCTGGAAGACGGCTGACAATCTCGGCCTTCACGACTAACACAGGGGAACGGCAGGGGGCTTTGCTCCCTGCCGCCTTATGATGAACTGGACTGACCTTAAATCAAACCTCGACCAGGCTGGCTACGTCGCTTCTGACGAGCTTGCTATGGCGATTAATATCGCGCTCACTTTAGAGCGTCCGATTCTGCTTGAGGGCGATGCTGGCGTTGGTAAAACGCAGATTGCCAAAACGCTTGCCGAAATTGAAAATACCGAGCTGATTCGCCTGCAATGTTATGAGGGGCTCGATGCGTCTGCGGCTATTTATGAATGGAATTATCAGCGTCAGCTTTTATCAATCCGTGCATCTGCTGATTCGGGGGCAAAAGCCGGTGAGATCGAAGACCGCATTTTCTCGCGCGAATTTCTGCTGGAAAGGCCGCTTCTTCGCGCCATCCAGCAACCCAAACCTCCGGTGTTGCTGATCGACGAGATTGACCGCGCCGACGAAGAGTTTGAGGCGTTCCTTCTTGAAGTCCTCTCCGACTTTCAGATTACCATCCCCGAGTTGGGCACGATTGTCGCTACCACACGCCCGATTGTTGTGTTGACGGCGAATGGAACGCGCGATTTGTCTGATGCGCTGCGCCGCCGGTGTATCTATAATTTTGTGCCATACCCTGATCGCCAGACTGAGCTTGCCATCCTTGACAAGCGGGGGCCTGAGTTAAATCCGAAACTGGCATCCCAAATTGTCGGGTTCGTGCAGGCGTTGCGCAAGGAAGATCTGGAAAAGAAACCCGGCATTGCCGAAACACTGGACTGGGCAGCGGCGCTGTCCGGGCTGGGGTTCAATGATCTGACCGAGAATCCGGCGATGTTGCAAGCGTCTTTGGTGGCGCTATTAAAGACCGAGGCTGATCAAGCGGCTATTCCGCGCGTGGTATCCCAGCGGCTGGCTGGCACGGCTGGATAATCGGTTATGAGCCAGGTCACTCGCTTTCCAACACGCGCCACTACGGTTGAACGAATTGGCGATTTCACCCGTCATCTTCGCGATAACGGGATGGCGGTTGGTATGCCCGAAACCGAATTGGCGCTGCGCAGTATGCCAGCTCTCAATCTTGGCAGTCCGCATGAACTTCGCCTTGCCTTAAAGGCTATCTGCAGCACGGATGTTGACGGGTTCGGCAAATTCGATGATCTGTTTGACGCATTCTGGCTGAATACCGGAAAAATGCGCCACGAACATTCGCGGACGGCCAAAGCTACTCCTGACAAGCACAGCTTTTCAAACCTGTCGAAATTTATGTCGCAACAGGATGAAAGCGGTTCCGGCGATGCCGAGACACCGGATAATGATAATACAGGTGAGGCTGAAAGTGACGGTGAGGGCAAGCTGATCGCCACACATGTTGTGAATACCAACAAAAAGGATATGCGCGAATTCCTGCTCCCCGAAGACCGTGACATGGCCGAGCGTGCAGCGCTAAGAATTGCCAAGGCGATCCGCTATCGGCGGTCCCGTCGGCGCAAGGCGGCGCGTAAAGGATCAATGATTGATCTGCGGCGGATTATTCGCCGGTCGGTTTCCAGTGGCGGTGAGCCAGTGCAACTGTTGCGGCGGCGGCGGCCTGACCGGCCCATGCATCTGGTTTCGCTGCTTGATGTTTCCGGGTCGATGACACTGTATGCGCGCGTGTTTCTGGCATTTCTGCGCGGTTTGATTGATGCTGACCAGCGCGCTGATGCCTTTGTGTTTCACACCAGCTTGATGAACGTCAGCGACGCGCTTCGCGATAATGATTCTCTGCGCGCGGTAAACCGGTTGTCGATGATGGCGCAGGGATTCGGCGGCGGCACGCGGATCGGGCATTGTCTTGAACAGTTCAACGCCCAATATGCAGGACGTATGCTGGGGCGGCGCAGTGTCGTGATCATCATGTCGGACGGATATGATACAACCGGATCCGAGCGGGTTGGCGCCGCTCTGGCGCGGCTAAAGCGCAAAGGCTGCAAGGTGATCTGGTTGAACCCGCTCTTGGGCTGGAAGGATTACGCGCCGGTGGCGGCGAGCATGGCGGCCGCGCTGCCCTATCTTGATTGTTTTGCACCGTGTAATAGCCTGCAAAGCTTGATCGACCTTGAAGGTGAATTGGAAAGGTTGTGATGAAAACGTCAAAACCAAATCTGGAAAAAGTAACTGCAGAGCTACAGAAAACCGGCACGCCGCACGCGGTCGCTACAGTTGTTCGCACGCTATCTTCAACCGCTGCCAAACCGGGAATGAAGGCTATTGTTCTGGAAAATGGCGAATTTGCTGAGGGGTGGCTTGGCGGTGGGTGTGTTACTTCCAGCGTTCGGAAAGCTGCGATGGAGGCGATTCAAACCGGTGAGGCGACGCTCGTTTGTCTTCGCCCTGAAGAGCTGCTGGCGGATGAAAGCGGTGATGAGATGATGGTGACGCTGGCGCGCAATGGCTGCCCCAGCAAAGGGTCTATGGATATTTTCGTTGAGCCGGTCGTCCCCCAGCCCGAGCTTTTGGTTTTTGGCCGCGGTCCGGTGGCAACAGCGTTGATGCAAATTGCCAGCAGTTTTGGCTTTACCCGGGTTATCTGCGGCAAGGCTGGCGTGGTCGATAGCGAGGTTGAGGTAGATATTGTCCACCCCGATATTCCCGCGCTTCAAGCGGCCAGCATAACCAACACTTCGCGATATATCGTTGTTGCAACGCAAGGGGCCGGCGATGTTGCGGCGCTGACTTCGGCGCTGTCGATGCCGCGATCCTATGTTGCCTTTGTTGGCAGTCGTCGAAAGTTTGCGAGCTACCGGCCCAAACTCGAAAAGGCCGGTGTTGATGCCGCGAAAATTGCTGAGGTGCATTCACCCGCCGGCGTTCATATTAACGCCGTCACACCCGAGGAAATTGCGCTTTCAATCATGGCTGAAATCGTGCAAACGCATCGCGCCGCGCGCCGCGCCGAGGTGGCCCATGGCTGATTTGCATCTGCATATTCATTTCATCGGGAAGACGTGTTATATCGCTTCCATTGAAAGTGATCCTGTGCATCCCCACCTCGCCGATAGCAAAGCGTTGCTTCCGTCATTTTACGCCCACGCTTAACCCTTTATTTTTTCAACGGCCGGATTTTTCCCGTGCCATTAGGAGACCACCCGCATGGAACTAGCTGATGAATTGACCATCCCCGCATCTAAAGACAAAGTTTATGCAGCGCTCAATGATGTTGATATTCTGAAAACCTGCATTCCCGGGTGTGAGGAGTTGATAAAGGACAGCGATACCGAACTGACCGCTAAAGTAACCTTGAAGGTCGGACCGGTAAAAGCTAAATTCAGTGGCCGTGTGACGCTGGATACCAGCAATGCGCCAGACGGATTTAGCCTTGCGGGCGAAGGCGACGGCGGCATCGCAGGTTTTGCCAAAGGCGGCGCCGATGTTGACCTAATCGAAGATGGCGAAAACACTATCCTGCGCTACACGGCGAAAGCAGAAACGGGTGGAAAACTTGCTCAACTTGGTGGCAGACTGATTACCAGTACAGCCAAAAAGCTGGCGAAAATGTTTTTCGCAAAGTTTGAAAAAGTTATGAGTGGCGAAATTGAAATTGAACGCGAGGCCGAAGCCGAAGCAACGTCCTAAATCAAACGCCCAACCGTCCGTTCTACTGCCAAGCAGCAGGTCTATTCTGGAAGTAAAAAATGTCTAAAGAACTCAATTCAGCAACGATTATCCCCTTTTTAAGCGATATTTTTGAGCGGCGCGGCGCTGATGAATATCTGGGTGAGCCCGTCACCATTGGCCAGCACATGTTGCAGTCGGCGCATTTTGCCTCACAGGACGGTCATGATGAGATCGTGATTACCGCCGCGCTGCTGCATGATATAGGTCATTTTACCGGTGAGTTTATCGGCAAGCCGCTGGCTGCCGGTACGGTGTTTATGGCAGATGAGACCGACCGTCAGCATGAGCGTGCTGGCGCTGCTGTGCTGGCGCCGTTCTTTCCTGAACTGGTGGTGAATTGCTGCCGATATCATGTTGCGGCGAAACGCTATCTATGCGCGCGTGAGGAGGGGTATTTTGACAAATTGTCAGAGGCATCGGTGCATTCATTGAACCTTCAGGGCGGCCCGATGGATGATGCCGAAGCCGCAGAATTTGAAGCACACCCTCATTTCAAAGCCATCATCGCGGTGCGGCGTTATGATGAGGCCAGTAAAGAGACCGATCTGCAGGTCCCGGAATTCCGCACCTATATCCCAATGCTGAACAAGATCGTTGCGGCTGCCTGATTTCAATAATAACCGCCGCTATTGTTGATCAACATCCTTGTTGGCGGCGATAATCAGGGCCTGTTCGCAAGGCGTTGGGGTGTGGTTGAAAAGATAGGCATTCTGGCAGGCCGTGCGCCCGCCAAGTTCGGCAATACGCGCCTTCTGGCCCGCAAAACAACGCTCGTTCACCTCCTCTGGATCGCAAATCTCCAGCAACCGACGCACGCCTTCATCGCGGGCTTTTTGCGCGCGCGCATCGGCACTGGCGGCTAGGTCATTCGTCTCATCCGGGTCATTATCAAGATCAAAAAGCTGTGGCGGCAATCCGGCATAATAAACATATTTCCAGTTTTGCCAGCGCACCATAAACGCCCCGGTGCTGGAGCCGCCATCGTGATATTCGGCAAAAATTGTCCGGTCAGACTCATCAGCATTATTAGCCAGAACCCGAAGCGAGCAGGCCCCGGCATCGCTGTATTTGCCGGGATCGCCAAGCATGGTCTCGCTGGCGGTGGCGGCAATATCAACCAGCATCGCTCCTGAAGAGCAAACGCTGCCAGATGGCAGCCCCGGACCTGCTGCAATCAGCGGAATACCGACCGATGCCTCATACATCACCTGCTTGGTCCAAAGCCCTTTTTCACCCAGCATTTCGCCATGATCGGATAGGTAAATCACCACGGTGTTTTTATCCTGACCACTCTTTTCCAGCGCCGCTAGAATCTGGCCGACGCAATCATCCATAAAGCTGGTTAATCCATAATACGCGGCCAGTGCATCGCGCCGGGACTGGGGGGTGAAGTGGCGGTCATAGTCAAAAAATTTGGCAATATTAGCAATTTCGGGATGCGAAGGCTGGGGCTGTACTTCGAGATCAAAATCTATATCCGCATATAAATCATAAAAATCCTTGGGGGCGGTCAACGGGTAATGCGGGCTGACCAAGGACACAAACGCGGCCCATCCTTTATCCTTGCCATCACGATTATTCTGGTGCGCTTTATCTTTTATCCAGTGTACCGCCGCATCAGTGATCGCCCGGTCATATTCGGTATAGCTGCTGTCACCTGATCCAGCCTGTGCAGCCAGTTCATCCACGACATCATAGGGTGGTGGATCGTCACGCAGAAGACCAATCGCCCAGCCAACACCGCCAACGACATGCATTGGCAGAATCTCTTCATCGAAACCGTTATCATCCTCGCCCGAACGATAATGTAGCTTGCCGATCGAGGCCGTTTGCATCCCACCGCCTTGAAGCGCGTGCATCCAGCTGGAAACCGAGCCGTCATAAGGCGTTGCGCTATCCCAAAAACCGGTTTGGTGAACATGCTGGCCGCAAGCAAGCGCCGCACGGGTGGGAACGCACATGGGCGAGGCGGTGTACGCATTTGTAAACAGCGTGCCGCGGCCGGCCAGCGCGTCCAGATTAGGGGTCAAAACAAAGGGGTGGCCCATGCAACCCATCGCATCACGGCGATGCTCGTCCGAAATAATCACCAGAAAATTTACGGCTTCGGAATTTCGCGGTGTATTCATGCCCTCTCTTTTCTGCGGATGACCTAACTATTTCTGCGGATAAAGGGCGTCCAGACGGTCCCCATATCTATCGCGAACGACATGGCGGCGAACTTTCAGTGTGGCGGTCATCTCACCATTTTCAGTATCAAAAGCCTCATCAGCGATGATGAACCGGCGTACACGTTCGATTTGTGACAGGCGGCTATTGGCGCGTTCCACCGCTTCACCAACCATTGATGATAGCGCGTCGGGTGATTTAGCAATCTCGCGCAATTCTTCTGATGGCACCACAATCGCGGCCAGCCATGGCCGTTTATCACCGTCAACCATAGCCTGTTCGATTTCGGGCTCAATCGTCAACAGTGCTTCAACGCGGCCTGGCGCAATATTATCGCCGCCAGAATTGACGATAATATCTTTCTTCCGGCCCGTGATCGAAATATATCCCTCATCATCAACCTCGCCGATATCGCCGGTATGAAGCCAGCCGTTGCGAATGGTTGCAGCGGTAGCGGCCTCATCGCGCCAATAGCCTTTCATCAGCAAATCCCCACGCACAAGAATTTCCCCGTCATTGGCGATTTTCAGATCAATGCCGGACACCGCCGGACCCACGGTTTCAATCTTGATATGGCCGGGGCGGTTTGCTGAAATCAACGGTGATGCTTCGGTCTGGCCGTAGCCCTGAAGAAGATTGATCCCAAGCGCCATGAAAAAATTACCAATTTCGGGATTGAGCGCGGCGCCGCCCGAAATAAAGAATTCGAGGCGTCCACCAAGGCGCTGGCGAACTTTTGCGCGCACCAGTTTATTCGTAATCATGTTCAGAATAATTTCATGCGGCATTAAACGCTGGCCGTTATTCCGTTTGACTCCCAGCCTGATCGCCGTCATGAACAGTTTTTCCGAAATCCCGCCTTTGGCGCGCACCCCGCGCATAATCCGGTCATGCAGAACTTCATAAAGGCGCGGCACAGCGGTCATTAAAGTCGGCGATACTTCGATCAGGTTATTGGCAATCTGATCGGTGCTTTCACAATACCAGACCTCGGCCTTGATCTGGAAAGGCAGATGCATTCCGGCCGTATGCTCATATGAATGCGAGAGCGGGAGCAGCGATAAAAATCTCTGATTTTCAATGACATTGCCCTCTTCAAGCAACTCAATAGCCGCGGTGATATTTGCCTGAATTGACCGGTGCGTCAGCATCACGCCCTTGGGCCGCCCCCCGGTTCCAGATGTATAGATAAAACAGCAGACATCGTCGGGCTTTTGCGCCGCGATGCGCGCATCCAGATCGGGCAGGAGTTCGGCGCTGGAAATGGCCTCATTCCATTTCAAAATATCTAAGCGGGCACTAACGGGCGGAACAAATGCCGGGTCCATAACGATCAATGTATGAAGCGAGGTGGCTCTGCTGCCGGCAAGGGCGACCCGGGTTGCCAGCATGCCGCCCGACGTGATCGCAACCGAAGCCCCCGAATGATCGATGATATAATGGTGATCGTCTTCGGTGTTGGTTGTATAGGCCGGAACAACGATGCCGCCAATTGACATGATCGCAAGGTCGGCAACCGCCCATTCGGGTTTGTTTTCCGATGAAACTATAACCCGGTCACCGGCTTTAACGCCGGTTGCGACCAGCACCGCCGCCAGCCGCCTTACATCATCGGCGACTTTGTTCCAGCTTTGAGCGACCCACTCGCCGTTGCGTTTTTCAAAAAGCAGCGGCTTATCGCGGCTGGTCTCGGCGCTTTCAAAGAATGCAGCTGACAGGTTTGCCTTTTCAACATAGTGCGTGCCACTAGGCCATTTATCGCCCGTCATCACAAAACTCTCCCCCATAAATTCACGAACCCCCCGCAAAAAAACTCACGAATTATATATCCGTTGAAGTCCTTAAAT
The DNA here is from genome assembly GCA_938082345.1 of uncultured Alphaproteobacteria bacterium. Classification (GTDB taxonomy): domain Bacteria; phylum Pseudomonadota; class Alphaproteobacteria; order Puniceispirillales; family Puniceispirillaceae; genus UBA8309. The sequence goes on along the minus strand of CALLKZ010000144.1, from coordinate 13,978 downwards.
CTGCTGTGAAAACTCTAGCGGAAATTCTGCCTAACGCAATTCTCTTATTAAACAATCATCCAAAATTGGCCTCACACGATCCTATCAGATAAGGCCGGATCAGGCTGTGATGATGGGGATCAGACTGACCAACAGCATTGTCGCCATAAAGATATTGAAAATGAGTAATGTTCGATCTTCCTTCAGAAATCGCCCGATCATTGTACCAAAAAGACACCATGTACAGCTGGAAGATAGGGTGACGATCGCAAACACTCCCATGATGACCAGCATTTGTGTTGTCTGATCATACGCATCCGACGTGAAGGCAGCAAAGGCGCTGAGCAGGATCGAAAATCCCTTGGGGTTGATTAGCTGAAACCCGGCAGCCGTCCAGAAAGTCAGAGGTTTGCTTTTAGTTCCGGGGGCGGCGCGCTTACTGGTGGCAATTTTCCACGCCAGATACACCAAAAACATAATACTCAGAATTTTCAGAATCTTATGCAGCGATGGCATGACGGTAAACAGACTGTTCATCCCGAATGCGGCGCCCACTAGCACCACCATAAACCCGAACAGGATACCGGTGATATGCGGAACGCTGCGTCTAAATCCGTAATTGGTGCCCGATGCCGTCAGCATCAAGTTATTAGGCCCGGGGGTAAACCCCGCCACGGCGGCAAACAGGATAAACCCGAATAATGTTGCTGGATCCATCACTGCAGCCCTTATGACGAATGACACGCTGATGCCATTATTACTAGCTGGTTCAAGGTTGCTAGCTCCTAATTGTAGCGTCGTTTTGTGCGTCAGGGAACTGCTTTTAACATACAGCCGACCATCCGGTTCCACAACGCATCGCAGATGCTAGCGGCTTTCATCGCCGACATAGCGGCTGTCAAAATGCGAAACCCGCCGATGCCCCCTTTATCCGCGGGTCTGATTGTCAGGCCGGCATTACCTAGATCATCGGGGAATGTTTGCTGTAGCAAGTTGATTTCTGCCATCGCACTGCGGCGTGATTTATAGGTGCCGATTTGCGCGATAAACCCGATTGTGGCACCTTGCGCAAAGGGGGTGCTTATGTCGGTCTCATTCGGCTGGGTAGGCATCTGCGCTGTCATATGTTCGCCGCCTTCGGACGATTTTTGGGCAGGCGGGGCAGGCGTGGGCTGGCGGGGCGCACTTGGCGGCGAGCTAAGTTCGCCATTCAACTGGTTCAGTTTTTTCAACTGGTTCAGTTTGTTCAACAGCAGGAGATTGGCCGTGTTAAGCGCCAGAATTTCATCTTCGGCAGCTAGAAAATCTTCGCGGACCGCCTCGATTTGCTGGTCAGTTGGCGCGGCGGCCAGCGCTTCGCTAACATCTTCAAATTCGCGTTGAAGGTTTGCAATCTCCTCGCGCAATTCATTATTTTCTGCTTCCAGATATTGCAGATTTTCCTCACCATTGTTTTTCTCTGACGGACGTAATATTGCCAGCGCCGGAAATTCTTCGAAAATGGCCTTATCAGCCGTTTTATAAAGATCGGTGCAGACATCGCCGACCATGTTTTTCGCAGCTTTGTAGGCCTCAGGATTGATGGAACTGCGTCTGGCGGGGTTGGCCAAAGTATTCAGCAGCCATATCGAATATTGATCTAGTAGATTATCAACATCTTGCTCGGCAACCGAATCTAACCCCTCCAACCGCGCCGCTTCCATAACAACCGAGCCTGCAAATTTTCGGCGTTCGCCCCATAATTTGCCAAGATGGATATCCACCATCGACTGCAATTCCATGATATTGGCGAACGCGCCGCAGACGGCCCCCTGTTCGGCCATCGTCGCATAATTCTCCCAGTCATTCAGATAGATTTCATCCGCCGCTACGCGGTGCTGGGATGTCAATGGGGCGATGCAAATGATAGAGAGGAAAATAATAGAGGGAAAAACGATAGGGGGAAAAACGATAGAGGGAAAAACGACAGAGGGAAAAATGATCAGATGTCGGCTAAATCCGGCAAGACAGCGTCTCCAAACCGATATCAACACCATTAGGAACACCATCAAAATCACACTAAACTACCGGCCCGTGATCGCGAGCTGTCATCACATCCTCGCGTGTCAGGACCATCCTATAACGCGTGCATGTTAGGCAAGTTTAACCAATTTTGTCAGCCGGCGATTGTCGGTATTATCCGCCAAAGATAGGAATAACGTGGATGCGTATTTTGGATTAGGCGTCAGTTCTGGCTGCCGACAAGCAGTTGCTGAACTGCACCAAGACGAATCTGCAAATCATGCGTTTCTGACAGATCGCGCGCCAAAGTGTTCAGAATGTCTGATCGAATTGAATTCACAATAACGCCTTGAACCAACTCGCTAACCTTGTCCAACTCGTCATCCAGCACCGGAATGACAGCCTCGGTGCGGACAGCAATGGCTTCGCTGCCGGTTTCAACAACGGAAATCTCGCCGGTATCCTGCGCGAAAGCGGCAGTTGCAATGATGCCTGCTGCCTCATGATCAAGACCAGATCCATTGCGGCGGAAGTCGGTCGTTGTAACGGCATCGGTGAATTTACTCCCATCCCCGGCATTCGCACCCTCGGCAATCGCATCCGCAGCTTTTCGAGCGGCCTTAACTGCCTCAACCATCTGCCAATCAGCAGTAGCGGTGCTTTTTACTTCATCCAGAGTGCGCGAACGCGGATCGGTTTCTTCGGTGACTTCAACGACAAAGAACATATCATCGGTGCCTTCTTGAATGACACTCAGATCATCAATATCACCGGTCCAGATTGCATCCAGAACAAGGCTGTCCTGCGTTAGATCATTTTCGCCGCCATCAACGGGCTCACCATCAATATTATTACCTCTGCGGTCTATCCGGGTCAGGTTGAGAACATTACCGCCAACCTCCAGCATCGCTTCATCAAGGCTTGCGCCCGCTGCGATCTTATCTTCCAGAATATTCACCTTGGCAAAAATCAGGTCGATTGCAGCTTCTTCTTGCAGCGTCTTGATGATGCTCTCACGAACGTCTTCCAGCGCAACCTCGCCGCCTTCATTCACGCCGTCAACGATCAGAACGTGAAAACCAAAGGCCGATTCCACCGGACCAACAATCTCACCCGCAGCACCATCAAAGACGGCATCGGCAACATCATCTTCGAAATCACCTCTGCCAACCGTGCCCAGCGTGACGTCATCGATTGACCATTCCAGCAGATCAGCGGCAACCTCATTAAACTCTTCGCCGGCGGCAACGCGGCTAAACGCGGTATTGGCAGTTTCGATAGACTCAAAAACCATCTGGCGAACGTCACGCGTCTCCGGCGTGGTGAATTCATCAATCCGGTCAGCGTAGGCGTCTTCAATCTGATCATTATCAATTTCAATATCGCCTGCGAACATCGATGGGGTGATCGCCCCAACCCGCGCGCTGCGTAGAGCAGGGGCATCATAGTTTGCCTTCACCGTCTCGAACCACGCGCTCAAACTTGTCTCATCCGGAGCGGGGATAGCACTGACATCAACGGCAACACTGACCAGCGATGCGGTTCGGCGTTCCTGCTCATAGGCTGTCAAAATGCGTGCTGTGGATGATGGCTGGGCGGCACCGGCGCCAATCGCGTCAACAATCTGCCGGCGTCCTAAAATGGTATCAACCTGCGCTAAATATTGCTCTTCGGTAAGTCCGGCATTTGACAGCACACTTATAAAACGCGTCTGCGAGAAATTGCCCAACTCATCTTTGAATGCCTGCTCCTCTGCCACAGCATCGCGCTGCATCGCCCGGGTTATAGTCAGACCCAGCTCTTTTGTCTCAGCTTTGAAAACAACGTCACGCGCCAGCACCCCGGCAAGTTCGCCCAGCAAACCTGATTGCAGCGCCTCACCCATGGTCGCATTCGGCATGTAGTTGCGCCGCATGCGGTCAAATTCAATGGCGACTTCGCGCGGTGACAGGCTTTCATCTCCGGCGGTGATGGCTTTATCGCTGCCACCGATCAGGCCGGTTGTGATGTCTCCCACCCCCCATAATGCAAATCCTACGGCCAGAAAAACCAGAAAGACTTTCATAATTGGCGATTTAACACCGCCGCGCATGGCTTGAAGCATTTATTTTTCTCTGCAGTCTGTTGGTGAAGGAATAATCGGCGTTTACCCGATATTTGTACCGGTTGAAGTACGGTGGGGCAATTACCAATTTTTGCCTTATTGCCTATGATAATGTATCAAGGCAACAAAGAAGATCCGGAAGACTGCCACATCTGGTGATAAGGGGACTTATTTTGATTATCGCGGCAAACTGGAAAATGAACCCTGGGCTGGCCGAAGCTGGGGCGCTGGCATCCTCATACAGCGCAGTTAGATTTCAAAATGTTATTCGCATCGTGTTTCCGCCGCATCCTTATCTGGTGCAGATGTCGGTGCGTTTGGGCGATAGCGGTATTTTGCTGGGCGGTCAGGATTGTCATGATCAGGCTGATGGCGCGCATACAGGCGATGTGTCTGGCGACATGCTGGCGGCCTGCGGTGCCAGTATTGTTCTTCTTGGACATTCGGAGCGGCGAAGCGCGCATGGTGAAACGGATGATCTTGTCGCAGCAAAGGCCAGACGCGCCCTTGATGCTGGCATGTCAGTAATGATTTGTGTCGGTGAAACGCTGGACCAGCGACAGGCTGGCAATGCCGAATCGGTGGTCACGTCACAGCTTGCAGGCTCGATTCCCAAAGGCGTTGAGGCAGACCATCTGGTCGTGGCGTATGAGCCTGTCTGGGCTATCGGCACTGGAAAAGTGGCCAGCGAGGCCGAGATATCTGCGATGCACGACGCTATTCGGGCATGGATGACAGATGCCGGATTGGCCAAAGTTCCCCTTCTTTACGGAGGGTCGGTAAAGCCGGATAACGCCGATGCGATTTTTGCTGTCGACAATGTTGATGGCGCGCTTGTTGGCGGTGCCAGCTTGAATGCGGATGATTTTGCCGCAATCTGCGCTGCTGGTGAGCGCGTAAAACCCTTGTAATACAGTATAACAGGTCATATAACTTCGCCATATTGAACGGGCAGGCTTAAAATATCATGCAAACACTGATGCTGACGATCCATATTCTTATTGCACTTGCGCTGATTGGCGTGGTGTTGCTGCAACGCTCTGAGGGCGGCGGTCTTGGTATCGGCGGCGGTGGTGGTGGTGGCGGCGGTTTCATGACCGCGCGCGGAACCGCAAATCTGATGACGCGTATCACCGCCGTTCTTGCCGCCTGTTTTTTCACCTCATCAATTATTCTGGCAATCATGGCTGGCGCCGGGCCTGAGCAGGTTTCGATTATCGACGAAGTGATCAACGAGACACCGGCCCCTGTTTCCGGTCCGGCAGTTCCCTCTGATCAGTAGGCCGCACTCTGCTATGACAAAACGCTGACTGGGCTACCCGCACCGCCAGTCTGCCAGCCTTGCTCTGTGGGTCAGCCAGCCTTGCACTGCCGGTCTACCAGCTTTGCTCTATAGATAAGCCGAAACCTAAAACGCAAAAATTTTACAATATGATGTAATTTGGCACTTACCAACCGCCGCATATTGCGTTATTACAGTCATCCATGCCTAGATATATTTTCATCACTGGTGGCGTGGTTTCCTCACTCGGAAAAGGTCTTGCTGCCGCTGCTCTTGCTGCGTTGCTTCAGGCGCGTGGGTATAAGGTACGGCTTCGCAAACTTGATCCCTATTTGAATGTTGACCCCGGCACCATGTCGCCAACACAGCATGGCGAAGTTTTCGTCACGGATGATGGCGCTGAGACCGATCTGGACCTTGGACATTACGAACGTTTCACCGGCGTTCATGCACGGCGGACGGACAATGTAACTACGGGGCGGATTTATTCTGACGTGCTGGCGCGTGAACGTCGCGGAGATTATCTCGGCGCGACAATTCAGGTCATCCCGCATGTTACCGACGCGATCAAAGAGTTCGTTAAATCGAATCACGATGATGAAGATTTTATCCTGTGTGAGATTGGCGGCACGGTTGGCGATATCGAATCACTTCCCTTCCTTGAAGCTATTCGCCAGCTTGGGAACGAGCTTGGTCGCGAGCAAACCTGCTTTTTGCATGTGACGCTATTGCCCTATATTGCCGCGGCTGGCGAGTTGAAGACCAAACCAACCCAGCATTCGGTTAAGGAATTGCAGTCGGTTGGAATCCAACCTGATATTTTGCTGTGTCGCACTGAACATCCGCTCCCCGAAGAGCAATTCGCCAAGATCGCATTGTTCTGCAATATCCGCAGTTCAGCGGTGATTCTGGGGCTGGATGTGAATAACATCTATGAGGTTCCGCTGTCCTATCATGAACAGGGGTTGGACCGCGAGGTTGTCCGTCATTTCGGTCTTCCCGACACGCCGCCAGATCTTGCGGCTTGGGAGCAGATTTGCAACGGTGTCAGCAATCCTGAGAGTGAAGTCACCATTGCTATCGTTGGCAAATACACCGCGCTTCAGGATTCATATAAATCCCTTGCCGAGGCGCTGGTACATGGCGGCATTGCCAATTCGACCAAAGTGAACATCAAATGGATTGATTCTGAGCTGTTTGAAAAAGAAGAATCTGCGATCGAGGCGTTGCATTATGTCAGCGGCATTCTGGTTCCCGGCGGCTTTGGTGAACGGGGCTCGGAAGGCAAAATTAAAGCCATTCAAATCGCCCGTGAGCGCCAGATTCCCTATCTCGGTATTTGTTTGGGGATGCAGATGGCGGTTCTGGAAACGGCGCGCAATCTCGCCGGAATGAAGGGGGCGGGGTCCAGCGAGTTTGGCAAGCCTGAAATTCCGCTGATTGGCCTGATGACCGAATGGACGACGGGAAACCAGACGCAGCAGCGCAGCGCCAATGATGATCTTGGCGGCACCATGCGCCTTGGTGCCTATCCGTGTCTTCTGGAAAAGGGAACGCTGGCGCAATCGCTGTATGACTCGGCTGAAATTTCCGAGCGTCACCGCCATCGGTTTGAGGTTAATATCACCTATCGTGAACAGCTGGAGGCTGCCGGCATGACGTTTTCCGGGATGTCACCTGATGGCAGTCTTCCTGAAATTGTTGAGCGTACCGATCATCCTTGGTTTGTGGCGGTGCAGTTTCATCCGGAACTGAAGTCAAAACCTTTTGACCCGCATCCTCTGTTTACCGGTTTCGTGGCGGCGTCGATGGAAAAGTCCAGATTGGTCTGACGTGCCTGATCAGGATTGCCGGAACTCTTTGAAAGGATAGCCCGATGAGCAGTGTTCATATTGGTGGAAGCCGAGGCGCTATGGCTGTCACTTGCGGCGATGAGGCACCTTTGTTGCTGATCGCCGGTCCGTGTCAGGTTGAGGGGCTGGACCATGCGCTGACATGTGCTGAACGGCTGGCCAGCATGGCCGGTGATGCCGGGATGGGGTTTGTCTATAAATCTTCTTTCGACAAGGCAAACCGGACGTCCGCAAATGCCAAGCGCGGTGTTGGTATGGATGAGGGCTTGTCCATCCTTGCCCGCGTGAAGGCTGAAATCGGCTGTCCGGTGCTAAGTGACGTGCATCTTCCCGAGCAATGCGCCCCGGGGGCCGAGGTTCTGGACATTCTTCAAATTCCGGCTTTCTTATGCAGACAAACCGATTTGTTGCTAGCAGCGGCGGCAACGAATGCTGTGGTGAACGTCAAGAAAGGCCAGTTTCTGGCACCTTGGGACATGCAGCATGTGGCGGAAAAAATCACCGGAGCGGGCAATAAAAATGTGATGCTAACCGAGCGCGGCACTTCCTTTGGCTATAACACGCTGGTTTCAGACATGCGCGGCCTTCCGCAGATGGCGGCAATGGGGCATCCAGTTATTTTTGACGCCACGCATTCGGTGCAACAGCCCGGCGGGTTGGGTGGTAGCTCTGGCGGGCAGCGAGAATTCGTTCCGGTTCTGGCGCGGGCGGCGGTTGCGGTTGGTGTGAATGGTCTGTTCATGGAAAGCCATGAGGATCCGGATAAGGCACCGTCAGATGGTCCTAATATGGTGCCGCTGGACGCAATGCCTCCGATTCTGGCAATGCTTCAGCGTATCGATGGTGCGCGGCGCGGCTAGATAGATAGTTTCAGGTCTATTTTGTCTGGCTTTAGTCTGTTTCAGCATGTCAAAATTGCTTTTGCTGGGCTGTGGGTCTATACCGGTGCTAATCGGATCAGCGTCTTATTTATGCCCAAAAACTTCACCAAAACTGCCAGATTACCCAATTTGCCAGATTAAGGAGGGACACCGAATGAGTATCATCGAAGACATTCAAGCGCGTGAAATTTTAGACTCCCGGGGTAACCCGACGGTCGAGGTTGATGTTATTCTGGATGATGGCTCCTTTGGCCGCGCGGCGGTGCCTTCAGGTGCCTCTACCGGTGCGCATGAGGCGGTTGAGCTTCGCGACGGTGACGCGGACCGTTATGGCGGCAAAGGTGTGCTAAAAGCCGTCGATGCGGTGAATTTTGAAATTTTTGAAACGCTGGCAGGCGGCGATGCAACCAATCAGGCCGAGATTGATCAGACGATGATTGAGCTCGATGGAACGCCAAATAAAAGCCAGCTGGGTGCCAATGCCATTCTTGGGGTTTCGATGGCGGTAGCGCGCGCCGCCGCAGACTCGGTTGGCATGCCGCTTTGGCGCTATCTTGGCGGGGTACATGCGCATTTGCTACCAACGCCGATGATGAATATTATGAACGGGGGGGCGCACGCCAACAACGCGCTGGATGTTCAGGAATTTATGATCATGCCGGTTGGCGCCGATCATTTCCATGATGGCGTTCGTATGGGAGCCGAAATCTTTCACGCGCTGAAGTCGCTGTTGGCGAAAGCTGGGTATTCAACTGCGGTTGGCGATGAAGGCGGCTTTGCACCGGCAATAAATTCCAGCAACGAAGCGCTGGACTACATCGTTACAGCTATTGAGAGCGCGGGATACAACGCTGGCGACGATGTGCTGATTGCGCTGGATGCGGCGGCAACCGAATTGTTTTCTGATGGTAAATACCATCTTGCGGGTGAGGGGCGGAGCCTGACTTCGGATGAAATGGTGTCCATGTGGGCGGATCTGGCAGCCAATCATCCGATTGTATCAATCGAAGATCCGATGGATGAGGAAGACTGGAGCGGCTTTGCAGCGCTTACGGCGCGCATTGGCGCAGACGTGCAGATTGTTGGCGATGATCTGTTTGTAACCAACCCGGAACGGCTTTCACGCGGAATTGTTGAGGCTTCGGCCAACGCCATTTTGATCAAGGTTAACCAGATTGGTACGCTGTCCGAGACGTTGCAAGCTGTTGAAATGGCACAGAAAGCTGGATTTGGTGTGGTTATTTCGCACCGCAGTGGCGAGACCGAGGATAGCTTTATTGCCGATTTGTCTGTTGCGACCAATGCGGGCCAGATTAAAACTGGCTCCTTGTCGCGCTCGGACCGGTTGGCGAAATATAATCAGTTGCTGCGGATTGCCGAAGAACTGGATGTATCAGGGCTTTATGCCGGGGCTAGTATCCTGCGCGCCTAGAGTTATAAAAAGGGCACATCAAAGCTTCTCAAATCTTTTAAAATACTAGGAAACGTGGCGATTCGCTTTTTACTTGACGCGGTGGATCGGGTTTGATTCAATAGCATGATCAGGTGATCAAATTCACCCTTGGAGCGCCTCTGATGTATGCCGCCCGTCAGCGATTAATTTTCACCACTGCCAGCTTTCTGGTGTTATCCGCCGTGGTGGTGTTTTTCGGGTTTCACATCTTTGCTGGTGAACGCGGGTTTCTGGCGCGCCCCGAACTCGACCGGAAAGTTATCCTTGCCGAAGAACGGTTGAACCTTCTGAAAAAACATCAGGTTTTTCTGACCCAGCGTATCGCGCTTATGCAGAGTGACTCGCTAGATGCCGATATGCTGGCAGAAACAGCACGCGGTGAGTTGGGGTTGTACGGCCCGAATGATGTCATTATTACAATTGACCTCTCAAAATTGAAATTTTCGGAAGACCTACCAGTTCCCGAAGTAAACTGAATTTCAGTTTATAAATAAAATATCCAATAAAATCATAGCAATAAAACTATTGAAAAAATTATTTTTTCAATCAAGCTGTAAACCAAGAGTGATTTCTTGGCATTATTTTTGAATCTCTTTGAACAGATATTTTCAACAGATATTTTGAACAGATATTTTCACAAGAGGGCATGGCATGGCTGATAAAGCAAAAACAACGCGTAAACGTAAACCCGGACGCCCGCCAAAGGCAGCAGCGGGCAACGGCGCAAAAAAGGACATGCCGCCACTTGATGATCTGGTAGCGATGTACCGCGACATGCTGTTGATCCGGCGCTTTGAAGAAAAGGCCGGTCAGCTTTACGGCATGGGCCAGATCGGTGGTTTCTGTCACCTTTATATCGGACAGGAAGCTGTTGTTGTCGGACTGCAATCGGTTGCTGAACCGGGGGATACGGTTGTCACTTCATACCGGGACCATGGCCATATGCTGGCATGCGGAATGGATGCTGATGGGGTAATGGCTGAGCTAACCGGTCGTGAGGGCGGGTATTCGCGCGGCAAGGGCGGTTCTATGCACATGTTCAGCCGGGAGAAAAATTTCTTTGGCGGACATGGCATCGTCGGCGCGCAAGTGCCGATTGGCTGCGGGCTTGCCTTCTCGCATAAATATAAAGAGCAGGCGAATGTCTGCATGACATATCTTGGCGATGGCGCGGTTAATCAGGGCCAAGTCTATGAGAGCTTTAATATGGCGGCGCTATGGGATTTGCCGTGCCTGTTTGTGATCGAAAACAATCAATATGGCATGGGAACCTCGGTGACGCGCGCTGCCGCGGGCCGCTCGTTAGCTGATCGGGGAGCCGCTTACGGCATTGTGGGGCGTCAGGTTGACGGGATGGATGTACTGGCAGTTCGCGCTGCGGGTGCTGAGGCGCTGGCGCATTGCCGCGCTGGTAAAGGCCCTTACATTCTTGAAATGAAAACATATCGCTATCGCGGGCATTCAATGTCTGATCCGGCGAAATACCGGACGCGTGAAGAGGTTGACGCCATGCGAAAACAGCATGACCCGATTGACCAGCTGCGTGATTTACTGATCAAACAGGGGATCAATGAAAGTGCATTGAAATCAATGGATTCCGATGTAAAGGCGATTGTCACAAAGGCCACAGAATTTGCCCAGAACAGCCCGGAACCCGATGCGTCTGAGCTATTTACCGACATTCTAAAACCGCTAATCCCAGCGCCGGTTGATGGCGATGGCTCACGCGTGGAGGGGTAAAACATGGCTATTGAAATAAAAATGCCTGCGCTGTCCCCCACCATGGAAGAGGGTACTCTGTCCAAATGGCTGGTTAATGAGGGCGATGAGGTGCGCAGCGGTGATGTGATTGCCGAGATTGAAACCGACAAAGCAACAATGGAAGTCGAAGCACTGGATGACGGTAAAATTGGCCAGCTTTTGGTGGCTGCGGGAAGCGAAAATGTGAAGGTCAACACGACCATCGCCATGCTTTTGGAAGAGGGTAATAGTGCTGATAGCATGCCCGGACCAGACAAAAACGTGCCGCAGAATGAACCAGCAGATGCCGCCCCTTCAAAAAGCGATGTAGCTCCCGCAGGAGTTGCACCGGAAAAGCTGGCGGCACAACCTGTTGCCAGCGGTAATGGTGTTTCTGTAACCGTGCGTGAAGCGTTGCGGGATGCGATGGCCGAAGAAATGCGCGCCGATGACCGCGTCTTTGTCATGGGTGAGGAAGTTGCCGAATATCAAGGTGCCTATAAGGTAACGCAGGGGCTGCTGGCCGAATTCGGTCCAAAGCGGGTGATTGACACCCCTATTACCGAACAGGGGTTTGCCGGACTGGGTGTTGGTGCTGCCTTCGCAGATTTGCGTCCGGTGGTTGAGTTCATGACCTTTAATTTCGCCATGCAGGCGATTGACCAGATCATTAACTCGGCGGCAAAAACTCTCTATATGTCGGGCGGCCAGATGGGGTGCCCGATTGTGTTTCGCGGCCCGAACGGCGCTGCCAGCCGTGTGGCGGCGCAACATTCGCAATGTTTTGCCAGCTGGTATGCGCATTGTCCGGGACTAAAAGTTGTCTCGCCATGGTCAGCTGCCGACGCCAAAGGTCTGTTGAAAGCCGCGATCCGTGATCCGAACCCGGTTATCTTTCTTGAAAATGAGGTCATGTACGGCCAAAGCTTTGATGTGCCAACGGATGATGACTGGGTGGTCCCGATTGGCCGTGCTAATATTGTGCGCGAAGGCAGCGATATTACCATCACCGCCTTTTCGATTATGGTGGGCCGCGCGCTGGAGGCTGCTGACAAGCTGGCCGAACACGGTATTTCTGCCGAAGTCATTGATCTGCGCACAATTCGCCCTTTGGACACGGACACCATCGTTCATTCGGTAAAAAAGACCTCGCGTCTGGTTAGCTGTGAAGAAGGGTTTCCGTTTGCCGGTATTGGTGCGGAAATCGGCATGCAGGTAATGGAACAGGCTTTTGACTGGCTGGATGCGCCCATTGCGCGGGTGACCGGCAAAGATGTGCCGATGCCTTATGCAGCTAATCTTGAAAAACTGGCTCTGCCGCAGGTTGATGACATTGTGACCACCGCTATCGCAACCTGCGATGGTTTTAGGGGAGCGTAAAGATGGCTATCGATATTCTTATGCCTGCTCTGTCGCCGACCATGGAAACCGGCACGTTGGCAAAATGGAATGTGGCTGTTGGCGATGCGGTGCGCAGCGGTGACGTGATCGCCGAGATCGAAACCGATAAGGCGACAATGGAAGTTGAAGCGGTTGATGAAGGCGTGATCGCGGCGCTATTGGTGGCAGCAGGTAGCGAAGGAATTGCTGTCGGAAGCGCCATTGCCAGACTTGCTGAGGAGGGCGAATCTGCCGCAGATTTAAGCCCCGAAAAAAAGCCGGAACCAGCGCCAGAATCTGCTCCGGCCCCAACACCGGCCCCAACACCGGCTCTGGATAGTGCGGCCCCCGTAGCAGCACCGGCCCCAGAATCAGCCCCAGAATCAACCCCAAAACCGGCCCCGGAATCAACCCCAAAATCTGCCTCAATGGGCAAGCGGTTATTTGCAACTCCGCTGGCCCGCCGTATTGCGGGTGAGAATGATTTGGATATCACCAAGGTGGTCGGCAGCGGGCCGCATGGCCGTATTCTGCGGCGCGATGTTGAGGCGGCTATTGCCGATCCCTCCAGCGTTGGTGCCAGCAAAGACAGCGTTGGCGTGCAGAAGTCTGGTGAACGCGGTGCCAGCCATCTAGAGCCGAACAGTCAGATGCGCAAAATCATTGCCGGGCGTCTTCAAGAGTCAAAACAGACCGCGCCGCATTTCTATCTGACCGTTGATTGCGAAATTGATGCGCTATTGGCGGCGCGCCAACAGATGAATGAGGCGGCGCCTGATGGCGTTAAATTATCGCTGAATGATCTGATTATCCGCGCCGCAGCGATGGCGCTGATCAAGGTGCCAAAGGCCAATGCAAGCTGGGAAGGCGATAATACACGGCTATATCACAATGCAGATATTGCCATGGCTGTTGCGGTTGATGGTGGACTGATTACCCCGGTGATCTGGGCAGCAGAACAAAAGGGTCTTGCCGAGATTTCCAGCATCAGTCGTGATCTTGCGACACGCGCCCGCGAAGGAAAACTTGCTCCCGAGGAATTTTCCGGGGGCAGCTTTACCATATCTAACCTTGGAATGTTCGGCGTTCGCGAATTTGCGGCGGTGATCAACCCGCCGCAAGGTGCCATTCTGGCAGTTGGTGCAGGCGAGGAACGCCCCGTTGTCCGTGATGGCCAGTTGGCAGTTGCGCGTGTGATGACGGTGACGCTTTCGGCTGATCACCGGGTTGTGGATGGCGCTGTCGGCGCCCAATGGCTACAATCTTTTAAGGGATACATCGAAGCCCCCGTGACGATGCTTTTAT
>CALLKZ010000143.1:0-20992 GCA_938082345.1 uncultured Alphaproteobacteria bacterium | reverse complement strand
ATCTGCTGGGTTCCATGATACAGTCCGGTGGTATCGCCAAGGCCGACGGTGTTCGCGGTGGCGAACAAACGAAAGCTGGGATTGGGATGGATAACCCGGTTGGTGTCCAAAAGTGTCAGTTTGCCGTCAACCTCGAGAACCCGCTGAATGACGAACATCACATCGGCGCGGCCAGCATCATATTCATCAAACACAATGGCCACCGGATTTTGCAGTGCCCATGGCAGAATGCCTTCGCGAAATTCTGTAACCTGCTTGCCTTCCTGAAGTACAATCGCATCTTTGCCGATCAGATCAATCCGGCTGATATGACTATCCAGATTAACCCGAATACATGGCCAGTTCAGCCGCGCGGCCACTTGTTCGATATGAGTGGATTTGCCAGTGCCATGATAACCTTGAATCATGACGCGCCGGTTATGACCAAAACCAGCCAGAATCGCCAACGTGGTGTCATGGTCAAACTGATAGGCGTCATCAATGAGAGGTACATATTCAGAGCCAACAGAAAATGCCGGCACCTTCATATCGACATCAAGGCCGAAAACTTTGCGAACATCAATCTGGGTGTCAGGGGCCGCCAGTGAATGGGCGGTCGTCTGCTTTATTGTTTGATCATCAGGCATAACAGGTCTTTCTTCGAAAATAAGCCGCCTCACGCGGCATTGGCGTCATGAAACAGGAGGAGTTGCCGCGCTTTGCAGAGACTTACGGATCAGATTATAGGCAAGAATGATCTCTTTTAGACGTTCCTCGGCATTGGCGTCACCCCCATTTGTGTCTGGATGGTGTTCTTTTGCTAATTGTTTGTAGCGATTCTTTACTTTTTTGAGGTCGCCAACAGGCTCCATTTCAAGAGTTTTCCATGCTTTTCTCTCTTCAGGGCTAATTTGGCGCCCTTGATGGCGTGATTCGAAATCGAACAATCCCATTGGGTCGTCAAAAATTTGCTCGGCAGGCTTGCCGGTGGCAAATTTCCAGCTTGGCCGCTCCCAAGTTGTGGCACGCCGGATTTCAGCTTCCAGCGCCGCACCTTGCAATCCGGCATAATAGTTCCAGGATTTATTGTAGGCGCGGACATGTTCAAGACAGAACCAGATGTAATCACGCAGCGCATCGCGGGACCGCGGGGCTTTATAATGCGCCTCCGCACGACAGCCGTCAGCGGAGCACATCCTTATGCTGCTTCGGGGTTCTTCTTGCCCATCCTCAATATCGGGGATGTTTGGCTCTGGTCTGGAGGGGCGTCTCATACTACAGTCCAATTAGAAAGCTCTGGCCACTTAAAGGCCCTACTAAAATTAGGTTCTGGAAAATACTAAGTATCGGATAATACTAAAGCCCTAGTAAATTTTCAGTTCCCAATCATACACGAAATCATAACCCCCTTTAAGGAGATAGCACATGGCGATGGCTGATACCATAGCTGCGAAACTGCAATCCGCTTTTGATCCGCAAGAAATAGACGTTCGCGATGTCAGCCACCAGCACGCCGGCCATGGGGGGTGGCGCGAAGGGGGTGAAACACATTTTGAGGTGCGGATCAAATCTGCCGCTTTCAAAGGAAAGAGCCGCGTTGAAACACACCGGATGGTAAATACTATTCTGGCCGACGAGCTGGCCAGTAGCGTGCATGCCCTGCAACTAAGCCTTAGTTCCTGATATCGCCGCGCAGCTAAGAGGGCCCCCACCTAGAAAGCCCGCCGTCTGGGACGCTGATAAAGGGTCAGTCTTCGGTGGCATAGGCAACACAGCTATTGGCCAGAAAACTCGTAGCTGCTGATTTGGCCGCGTTAGCTGCCGCGTCCTGCTTTCGCGATGTAGCAGCGTCCTTATCGCCAAGCCGGGACCGCCGGGCGCGCGCTTGCTCACCAAACCGGGTCTGATAAGCAATTGTGCCAACGCTCCCCATTAATTCGGTGATATGCGTGCAGCCATGTCGCCCCCCAATTGCCGCTGCGACTTTTCGCCGCCAACCCGGACCGATGGTCAATCCAACCAGACTTTCAAACACATCATTCGCCGTCGGGCAGATCGCATAAGGCCCGGCGAGGGTAACGGCTTCGGCAGCGATCACCTCCATTTTGTCGTTTATGGTTACGCGAACCTTCATCCGATGAACAAACATTTCCGGAGTTACATCGCCGCGAAAATCGTTTGGAAAATTGTAGGTTTTGTTGTCGGTAATTTCGGCCTCAATGTCATACAGCCCGTCCTCACGTAGAAAACCGTCACATTTAATCCTCCGGTTGTGAAGCTCTTCACGCGGCGCAGGCGGGCTAAGATCAGTTGGGTGATTGCCCGCGTAGGGTAGGGAGGAATTATCCATTTTTCGTGCTCCAAAGTCGTAAGCTTGTTACTTTATTTCCTTCGCGCTTCAAGATTCTGAAACGGATATTGTGAAAGCGGAATTCCTGACCGGGTCGCGGAATTGTGCGACTTTCGACAAGCACCAGACCTGCGATTGTTGAAGCATCCTCATCGGGAAGTTCCCAGCCGAGGGCCCGGTTCAGATCACGGATCGTAACCGCGCC
Organism: uncultured Alphaproteobacteria bacterium; assembly: GCA_938082345.1. GTDB lineage: Bacteria > Pseudomonadota > Alphaproteobacteria > Puniceispirillales > Puniceispirillaceae > UBA8309. The sequence continues at coordinate 18,458 of CALLKZ010000143.1, read as the reverse complement.
GTCAACAACCCAAGATCCGTCCGGCTGGGCGTTCAGACCGGCGAGATCAACGTCATGCTCATCATCGATATCGCCAACAATTTCTTCCAGAATATCCTCCAGCGTAACAATGCCGCGAAGGTCACCATATTCATCAACAACAACAGCAAAATGTTCACGCCGGCTACGAAATGCCTGCAACTGGTCAAATAACAACGTGGTTTCTGGAATGAAATAGGGCTCGCTAGAGATATCTTGGACCATCTGGCGGCCAGCTTTTCCGGCGTCGGGCGGCGTGTTCTGGCCAATGGCGCGCAGCAAATCCTTAACGTGAAGTACGCCAATTATATTGTCAGAATTTCCGGCATAGACGGGGTGGCGTGTGTGCGGGGATGCCAACACCATGCTCAAAAGCGCAGGCAGATCGTCATCGGCATTGACCATATTCACCCCGGCGCGATGCGTCATGATTTGATCAACCGAAATTTCGTTTAGATCAAGAACCGACGACAGCATGGCCTGTGTCTCGCGGTCATCAGCATCCCCATCAGCGCCGTGCAGCTTGATCATTCCGCGAAGTTCTTCCTCACGGTCATTATCATCGTCATTGCGCTTGCCGATTAGACTGTTGGCCAATAGCCGAAGCGCAAGCGAAAGCGGCCTCAAAAGCAACACCACAATGCGGACAGCCGGGGCGATTGCCAACGCATATTTGTCAGAATAGGTCAGCGCATAGGTTTTCGGCATAACTTCGGCGAAAACAACCAAAATCAGCGTCATAGTAATCGTTGCCCAGACCAACCCGGCCTCATCAAACACCGAAATGAACACCGAAGTCGCCAGTGCCGAGGCAATCACATTAACCGCATTATTGCCGATCAAAATTGACCCGATCAGCCCTTCACGGTCATCGCGAAGTCGTTCGACAAGCATAGCGCGCCGGTTACCCTTAACCGCCAGCTGGCGCATGCGCGCATCCGAAGCCGCTGTCAGGGCGGTTTCCGCGCTAGAAAAAAAGGCCGACGCCAAAATTAGCAAAATAATGGTCAGGACAAGCCACAGCATGTCCCCAGTGAAATGTGCGGTCATTTTTGCTCCCAGCTGCGACTGGTCTCCAGAATCTTATGCAGCGACGCTGTGCTTACATTATCGCAAACGAAACTATTGCCAATGCCGCGGGGCAGGACAAAACGCATTTCGCCTTTGCGGACTTTCTTATCTCGCTGCATCAGGGCAATCAGCTGATCGGTTGGGGTTTCGCGAACCGGTAGCTCGCCGACGCTGGCCGCCAGGCCGTTGGCACGAAGATGGGCCTTGGCACGAACGCTGTCCTGACCGCTGCAAAGCTCCATCTCGGCAGCAAGATCAAAGGCCAACCCCATACCAGCTGCAACCGCCTCACCGTGAAGCAGCGTGCCATCATAGCCAGCGACGGCTTCGAATGCATGGCCGAATGTATGGCCAAGATTTAGCAGCGCACGCTGCCCGGTCTCCAACTCATCGGCTTCAACAATACGCGCCTTGGCAGCACAGGATGTTACAATCGCATGTGTCAAGGCAGCCGGATCACGTTCCAGAACCGCGCTGCCATGACCCTCCAGCCATTCAAAAAATGCGGCATCGCCAAGAAGACCATATTTTACAATTTCGGCATAACCGGCCCGAAGCTCACGCGCGCTAAGACTGTCCAGAGTGGCGGTATCGATCAACACCGCGCGCGGTTGATGAAACGCCCCAATCAGATTTTTTCCGGCCTGCGCATTCACCCCTGTTTTGCCGCCAACTGAACTGTCAACCTGCGCCAAAAGCGATGTTGGTACCTGAATAAAATCAACGCCGCGCATCAGGCTGGCAGCGGCAAACCCGGCAAGATCTCCAACAACCCCGCCGCCAAGCGCAATCAGCACCACATCGCGGTCAACGCCTAGCGCCAGAATATCCTCCAGCAAAGCTGACAGCACAGACATGCTTTTGCTAGCCTCACCGGCGGCAACGCTCAGGCTGTCGCACCGGCGCGCGCTCTGCTGGCAGGCGCCGATAAGTGGGGCAAGATGAAGCGGGGCGACATTGGTGTCGGTGATAATGATGACGTGGCGGTCCGCAATCAGCTCGCCAAAATGTCGGTCCGCACTCGCAATCAGATCGCGGCCTACAAAAATATCATAGGCCCGCGGGCCCAGTCCAACAGTCAACAAGGAAGATGTTTGCATAATGATATGGCCTATGTGACCGCCAGATGCGTGTCAAGTGCGCGCATAACCGCATTGGCGGCCCCGACGGCCGATAATCCGTCCGTATTCACCGTAATATGAGCCTTGGCATAGTCCGGTGCGCGTTTGGTACTAAGGCGGCGGAGCAGGTCGAGCGGATCATCGCCATGCAACATCGGACGACTGTTTGTTGACACAATCCGTGTCATTAGTGTTTCAGGTTCTGCTCGCAGCCAGATGATAGTCGTCTCGCTGCATAGCAACTGGGCGGTCTCGGAGTTGCAAATAGAGCCGCCGCCCGTTGACAGGATTATCGGACCGTCGCCAACGGCATTGGTAACAACGCGGCGTTCAATGTCGCGAAATTTTTTCTCACCTGCGAGTTCAAAAATTTCGGAAATGCTGATCCCCGCGGCCTTTTCAACTTCGGCGTCGCTATCAATAAAGGGCAGATTTAACGCGCCAGCAATCCTGCGGCCAATCAATGATTTGCCGCTTCCCATCATACCAACCAGCGATACTGGCCGTAGAATGGTAGATTTGAACTCAAATTCGCCCGACATCGAAACCCTTTCTAATTATTGTCGACGTATTGGCCCGACGTGATGATAAGACCGGCCAATATCGATATACTACTAGTATCATAATGTGCCAATGACGGCAGGAAAAGCCGATAGGCATCGAATCTTGCGATAAATTACGAAGCTACAGTCCCCCGTAATTCACTTTAGATTCCTGGGGGAGTAAAGCTGACAATAACGTTGGCAAATGGCCGGTTTAGCCGCGTTTGCCCTATTGCAGACATAATCTTGCCATACACAAACGCTCTGCTAATTATAGTCCATGTCTGGTAATCTATGACCGGTCCGAAACCTGCGGAGTTCATATGAATCGCTTTGGTATAGTTATTATTGTCATCGCAGCCGTTGCCGCTGCGGGGTTGTTTGCGCTCTCAGCATGGCAAATTCCGGCTCCTACTGTCGCTGTGAACAAGGTCATCCCAGATGAACAGCTTTCTAAATAAAACCGTCCCGACTTTGCAAGCCTTCCCAGCGCTTGGAATGATGCTTGCTGGAATGATGTGGGCAGCTTTGCCGGTCAATGCGCAGACGTCGGACCCAATCAATCTTTTGGCGACAGTTGATAATACCACTGTCACCAAACCAGTACCGCAATCCGGATCTGACGAAACATCCGGGAGCGCGCAGGAAATTTCATCGATTGATGAGGCAATTGATAGTATCGAAAGCGCCGCTGGCGACGATGCTACACCAAACAATACCGCTGCCGATACTGCCGCCGGAACTGTTACCCAAGCCATAACCAATGAAGTTGGTGAAAATACGGGCACCAACGCTGACGCCGATGCTGGCACCGATTCCGGGGTTTTTCTTGTTCGCAAATCCGCCCCGGTTTCCAGCGTTGCCGATATTGGCATTGTGAAGGTGGACAGCCCGCAATCTAGCCTGACGCAGACAATCTGGCGCGGCACGCCGGTTGATCGTGCGCTGTTTCTTCTTAATAACGGGCTTAATAGCGAGGAGACAGCGGGGCCATCGCGGGCGATTGCCGATCTGGCGCATTCCGTCGTTGCACATCGTGCTGTTCCACCCGAAGGCGCTAGTGATAGTGCCGAGCTGCTGGTTAATGTCAGGTTGGCGTGGCTTGCAGCCGCTGGACGTTCTGAAGATCTTGCTGGATTGATCGATCAATTGCCGAATGATGATGTTTGGCTTGATTGGAAAAAGTGGCTCGTTGAAACGCAGCTTATGGCGCGCCGTGACGATGAGGCTTGCCGCAATGTTAAGTATCAGGTCAGTCGCACGCTGGAGCCGTTTTGGCATAAATCAAAGGTGATTTGCAGTGCCGCGCAGGGCGATTCCGCAGGGGCACAATTCGGTGTCGATATCCTGATGGCCTCGGGTGTGAATGATCCGGTCTTCACCGCCCTTGTCGGAAAATTGCTGAATGACAGCGAGGTAGGCCCGATTGATCCGGCGCTACTGGATCCACTGCATATTGTGCTGATGGACGCGGCGCATCATCCGATTGATATTGATGGTCTGAATGCGCTTTCATCGGGCTCGATACAGACTGCTGTGGGATTGCGTTATCTGGATGCTGACGCGCGGATGGTCTCAACCTACGCGGCGTTGCAGCATGGCCTGATTGATCATCAGAAAGCTGCCAAACTTTGGCGCAGCGTTGCGATTGCGGCCGATAAGTCTAATGACGCCGAAAGTACCAGTGCTGATTTGGCGCTAGCGCGGCACCAAAGTATGCCCACACCTTTGACGCGTGCGCTGGTTTGGCGCGCCCTTGATGGTGAAAAATCTGCCGCGCGGTTGGCCCTAATTGCCGCTGCCCTTGATGTTGATATTGCTGATGGGGCAGGGCTGATCATGGCCCCGCTTTACGCTGATTTAACGCGGGAAGCCTTGGCTCTCGAGGGTGCCGATGAGGTGCTGGCAGCAGATGAAACCGGCCTTTCTGCCAGGCTCGGGCTGATGCTGGCGGCGGTGAATGACGGTGAAATGCCGGACGTGTTGGCGGGCGAGACCAGTCTTGCCGCGGCGGCGCTTATGCAAAATCTTGATGCGGGCGGAATTGACGATGCGGGCGATGTTGCCAATCTGGAAACGCTGAACATGTGGCAATTGCTGCCGTTGGTTGAAAGAACCGCCTCTCCCGAAGCTAAACTTGGAACAAGCGGTATAAATTCGCAATGGTTGCAAACCGCCAGTCTTGCATCGATGGAGCCTGCTAGTTTCCTGTCGGTATCGCCGATCATGTTAAGAGCCCTTGAAGCGGCGGCGAATGAAAACCGTGTGGGCGAAGCCGCGTTGTTGGCACAGCGGGTGATCGCCGATATTGATCTTGCTATGCTTCATCCTGCTGACGCCAATCGCATTGCTATTGCACTGGCATCAATAGGTCAGGATGGCACCGCGAGTCGCTTTAAGAGCGAGGTTGTCAGCATGCATCTTCTGGCTGCTGCTATGTCGTATATACCTGACCTGTCCGTTCAGAATCCGATAATACAACAGGTGCAAGAGGTGCAACAGGCGGAAGAGGCACCAGCGGTGCAAGAGCCACAGGATGAGCAAAATCTTCAAATCGAGCAAAATCTTCAAGGTGAGCAAGGGGTAATCGCCAAAGATGAAGGTTCTGGCGAGGAAGTGCCAGTTGCGGCGGAGGACCCAATTTTGCCAGCGGCGGAAGATTCCACCAAATTAGCCAATGACCAGTAAAACCAAATTATCATCTGGATCCAGCGGCCAAATTACGGACCGTTTGATCACCGAATTTTTGCAAGCCATGTCAGCGGATCGCGGCCTAGCGGCTAATTCGCTGGCGGCATATCGGCGTGATTTGACCGCGGTTCTGGGTGGTCTTGTGCAGAGTGGTCAGCATTTTGTCAGTTGTGATGCTGATGATATTCGGGCGCTGCTATCCATCTGGCATGATGCGGGCCTTTCGCGGCGTACGGTGTCGCGCCGAATTAGTGCGATGCGCCAGATGATGGCTTGGCTGGTTGAAGAACGGCTTCGCGAAGACAATCCTTGCCGCTGGATCGACAATCCGAAACAACAACCGTCGCTTCCAAAAAGCCTGTCCGAGGCAGAAATATCGGCATTAATCTTGGCCGCTACCACTGCCACGCCGCGCGCAAATGCCTTGTTGATGAGCGCAATGCTGGAACTGCTTTATGCTACCGGATTGCGGGTCTCGGAGTTGGTGTCGCTGACGTGTGATGCGTTTCGGCGCGATCAGGAAACCATTATTGTTACTGGTAAGGGGGGGCGTGAACGGCTGGTGGCGCTGGGTGCACCGGCGCGTAATGCGGTTGCTTCTTGGTTGGAATGGCGTGACTGCAACGGGGATTATGTGACTTCGGGGTTTTTGTTTCCGACGCCAACTGGCCATATATCGCGTCAGGAATTTTCTGTTCGGCTGAAAAAGCTGGCGATGGCTGCCGGTCTTGATCCGCGCAAGGTCAGCCCACACGTTGTGCGCCATTCATTTGCTACCCATATGTTGAATCGTGGTGCCGATCTTCGCGGTCTGCAGATGCTGTTAGGGCATGCGGATATTTCAACCACGCAGGTTTATACGGCAACGCGCCCTGACCGACTGGCGGGATTGGTCGCATCGGCGCATCCGCTTGCGCACAGGAATCAACAGGACTAAAGTCACGCTGGTAGGTTTCAACTCTGTCTCGACAACATAGAAAATAGGCACTCATGCGACATTTTCTGGATTTTGAAAAACCGATTGCTGCCCTAGAGGGAAAGGTGGAAGAGCTCCGCCATATGAGTTCCGACGGCAGCATTAATATCGCCGATGAAATTGGCAAGTTGCAGACCCGCATTGAACGCGAGTTGAAAACAACTTACGAAAAGCTGGGTCCGTGGGAAAAAGTTCAGGTGGCTCGCCACCCCGAACGACCGCGTGTCAGTGCTATTATTAACCAGCTTTTCGACGATTTTACGCCGCTATCCGGTGACCGGAATTATGCTGAGGATTACGCTGTGATCGGCGGTATGGCCCGCTTTCGTGGTCAGGCCGTGATGGTCATGGGAACTGAAAAAGGCAGCAATACTGAAGAGCGCATTAAGCGCAATTTTGGTATGGCGCGCCCCGAAGGATACCGCAAGGCAGCGCGATTGATGGAGCTTGCTGGCCGATTCGGGCTTCCGGTTTTGAGTTTTGTTGATACCGCAGGTGCCTATCCCGGCCGCGGCGCAGAAGAGCGCGGTCAGGCTGAGGCCATTGCCACAGCTATCCGCGCCTGCCTTCGTCTTCCTACCCCGATGATTGCCAGCATTGTTGGCGAAGGGGGGTCAGGTGGGGCGATTGCGCTGGCAACGGGCAATCGCGTTGTGATGTTTGAGCATGCTATCTATTCAGTTATTTCGCCCGAGGGATGTGCGTCAATCTTGTGGCGTAGTAGCGAGCATGCAAAGGAAGCGGCAGAGGCGCTGCGCATAACCTCATCGCACATGATGGATTTGGGTGTGATTGATGCCATTGTTCCAGAACCGCTGGGCGGGGCGCATCGTGATCAGGCGGTGGCGATTGCCAGTCTTGGCGATGTGTGTTTTGAACAGCTAAAGGCGCTTGGATCAATGGATCAGGAGGCGCTGATTGCTGACCGTGAGCAGAAATATTTGTCAATCGGCGATCGCACTACCAGCTAACGTCGAGGCTAAAACCCCGGAATAGCTATGATAAAAGCATATCCAGCTTACCGGCGCGTTCCAGTGCGTACAGCTCATCGCACCCACCAATATGATCATCATTAATAAAAACCTGCGGAACCGAGCTGCTCCCCCCGGCACGACTGCGCATTTTTGCCCGTAAATCGGCATTGAGTGTCACATCAATCTGATCATAAGTGACATTTTTACTGTTCAATAAATGAAGGGCTCGCATGCAATAGCCGCATGTCATCGAGGTGTAGATTTCAATCTTGGTCGGGGTGGTCTTGGTCGGGTCAAACGCTGAAGGCATGATTTCTCCTTAAATTCCGGCGCGGAGTGTATCGGGCATTACCGCGAAATAAAACAGACAAATGACAGTGGAATAGAAATTTCTGGGGAGGAGTCCAGGGAGAAGTCCGGGGGTATGTTAGATAACACGCGCCATTACCAATGCCGAAATGTCACCAGCACCGGCGGCCTTTAATGCCCTGCTTGCCGCGAAAATCGTGGCGCCAGTGGTCATCACATCATCCACCAGAAGAACGCGCCGTCCGACCAGCATTTAGCGTGCATTGGGATGCACATCAAAAGCGCCAATCATATTGGTCTGGCGTGCATGACGACTTAACTGTCCTTGCGTTTGCGTTCGCCGTCTGCGCATTAGAATTTCGGGTGCATACTGACCTTTGCCAGTATGGGTGCATAAAAAGCGGGCCAATTCGGCCGACTGGTTGAACCGCCGCTGTAAATACCGCCAGCGATGCAACGGGATAGGAATGATCAGCGGGTCTTCGCGGTTGGCGGTATCGAACTTTGTGATATTTCCCCCAATATTTGTCTCGGGACTTGTCTCAGGACTTGTCTCAGGGTTTTTGGCGGGGCTGAATTCAACAAATCGGCTGGCCAGCATTCGTCCCAACAGCGGCACCAATTGCAGTCCGTCGCCATGTTTTAATTTCAGGATCAACGCGCGCGACATGTCATCATATTTCAACCCGGCGCGAATTGCTGCCAGTGGCGGCGGTTTAACCCAGCAGGATGCACAGATCGAATCGATCGCCAGACCAGAGGTTAAATCCGGTTCCGAACTGGTCAATGTTTCGGCCAACGGCAATCCGCATTTCTGGCAAAAGGGTGTCGTTATTGGTGATAATGCGCTCCAACACCCCGTGCAAAGACCGGTGCTATCGGCGAATTGTCTGCAGATCACGCATTGATGCGGTAGGATAATGGCCGCGATTCGTTGCAGGAAGGCACGCATGATGGGGCTGGATCCTAAAGTTAAGCTATATTGCAGAGTAAACGAGGGGTCAGAATAGCCATCTGCGGTAAAGATATTGTTAAGGTCGAGTGCCTTCTTATCCAAAGTCTTTTTATCCGGCATCCAGTGCCCTGCATCCCGATACGCGGTTTGGTGATTTTTACTTGTTATTTTAGGCGGTCTCGCCGATGGTGCGCGCATCATGATTGCAGAAAACATGAATCCAAAGCTTTTTGATTATGCCGCTCAACGGCGTAACCGAACGCGCGCAGTTTCCAGCTTTGACGCGTTTAATTTTTTGAAACAAGAGGCGGCGCTTCGTCTTGCCGACAGGTTGGAGTTGATGCGCCGCGATTTTCCGCTGGCGCTAGATTTTGGCTGTCATGATGGCGTCCTGACGCGCCAATTTCGTAGCACGGGCAAGGTGGGAACGATCGTGCAGGCCGATCCGGCGCCTGCATTTGCCGCTACCGCTAGCGCCGACGGGCCCGCGCTGGCCGTTGAGTATGACCTTCTTCCTTTTGCTCCCGAAAGCTTTGATGCGGTGTTTTCCTGCCTGACCCTGCATTGGATTGATGATCTTCCGGGGGTGATGATCCAGCTCCGCCGATTGCTAAAACCGGACGGGCTTTTTCTGATTAATCTTTTTGGTGGCACGACATTGACCGAACTTCGCGCTGTTCTTCTTGAGGCCGAGCAAGAGCTTTATGGTGGGGCTGGTCCACGCACGGCACCAATGGCGGATATTCGTGATGTTGGCGGACTGCTTGGCCGTGCGGGATTGGCTTTGCCAGTGGCAGATGCTGACCGCTTGACGATTGAATATCCCGACTTGTTTCGGTTGATGGCTGATCTTCGCGGCATGGGAGAACAAAATGCGATGTTGGGAAGGGTACGCCGCCCGTCATCACGCAGGCTGTTTATGCGCGCTGCTGAAATCTATCAGGAGAAATTTGGCCTCGCCAATGGCCGCATTCCAGCCAGTTTTGAGATTATTACGCTGACCGGCTGGGCTCCGCATGCCAGCCAGCAACAGCCGCTTCGCCCGGGCAGTGCCGCGCACCGGCTTGCTGATACGCTGGCGAGTGAAGAAATGCCCTTAAATGAAACAGAATTTAGGGAGACAGAATCTGATCGCGGCAAACCAAAAACCTAACCGATTTTGCTACATCAACAAATCTTGAAGCACTGCGATTAGGGGTAGATCAGCCTCTGGCATCGCGTAGTCACGAAGACGGGCTGGGCGCACCCAAGCCAGATCGCCGCCTTCTTTTGGATACGGCGTTCCTTTCCATTTGCGGCAGACAAAAACCAGCATGATCAGGTGAAAGTTTTCGTCCGGAGAGCCTTTGGTATATGAATGGCTGGCAAAACTTAGCGGGGCAAGACAGGATTCGGCGGTGTTGATGCCAAGCTCTTCATCCAACTCGCGGATCAGCGCAGCTTCCGGCGTCTCACCGGCTTCGAGCTTGCCGCCCGGAAATTCCCACAACCCAGCCATGGATTTGCTGACCGGCCGCTGGGCCAAAAGAACCCGCCCGTCACGATCAACCAGCGCTACCGCACTGACCAGAACGGTCGGCAAACTACCTGTCCCCAATTTGTTGGCCCCTAATTTGTTGGCCCCTAATTTGTTGGTAGGGTCCTGTTTAGCTCCGGTAGTCGGCATTTATCGAAATATACCCGGCCGTCAGATCACAGGTCCAAATGCGTGCGTTTGACGGTCCATCGCCGACCACAACCGCAATATCAATATTGGTGCCTTTCATATGACGTGTCACCGGATCTTCGTCATAGGCGGCAATGCGCGCTCCGTTAGCCGCTACCAGAACCCCGCCAATGGAAATGCCAATCTTCGCCGGATCAATTCCCAGTCCGGATTTTCCAATGGCCATGACAATCCGCCCCCAATTGGCGTCCTCACCGGCAGCAGCCGTTTTGACCAAGGGTGAATTGGCAATCGCCAGCCCGATTTGGTGGGCGGTTTCATCGTCATCGGTCCCCGCCACGTCGATCGTGATAAATTTGCTGGCACCTTCGCCATCGCGGACAATTTGCTGCGCCAGATCCTGCATGACGTCGTCTAGCGCGCCCCTAAAATCTGCCAGTTCCGGATCATTCGCATCGGTAATCTCAATATGGTCCACCGCCCCGCTTGCCAGCAGAAAAACGCTATCATTGGTTGAGGTGTCGCTATCCACCGTGATGGCGTTAAAGCTGCGGTTGGCAGCGTCGCGCAATACCAGATTCAGCACGGCGCGAGGCAGTTTGGCATCGGTGGCGATAAAGCCAAGCATCGTTGCCATATTAGGTGCAATCATGCCGGACCCTTTGGCGATCCCAGCGATGGTGATGGTCTGGCCACCGATCTGACAATGTGTGGCCGCGCCCTTGGGAAACGTGTCGGTGGTCATGATCGCTTTGGCGGCGTCTTGCCAGGTGCTTTCATCGGCGACCAGCTCGTCAAACTTTGCCTCCAGAATCGCGGCATTTAGCGGCTCACCAATGACCCCTGTTGACGCCATCATCACCGCAGTCGGGGCGCATCCCATGCGGCTGGCGAGCGCGGTGCAACAGGTGGCCACGACCTCCAGACCTGCGGCTGCGGTGAAGGCATTGGCATTGCCGGCATTCACCAGAATTGCCATGGGTGCCCTTGAGGCAACGGACAGGGATTCATCTTGCAGAAGGTCGCGTGACCACTGGACCGGAGCGGCAGCTGCGTCAGACCGGGTAAAAACCCCCGCCAGTGTAGCCGTATCGGCAAAACGCATTAGCATCAGATCATCCCGCCCGGAATATTTCAGCCCGGATGCAGCTGTCGAAAGCCGCAGCCCGCTGATGGGCGGCATGACCGGAAATTTAGCGGGTGCAAGCGGCGAGATAGTCATTATTCTTTGGCCGCCGCTTCTGCCTCAACCAGAACGTCCTTTAGATCACGGATGGAAATTTCCGCATCAGCCCGCAATATTTCAATAATACGGGCAAAGCTTTGACGCGACAGGTTGGTAACCAACTGGTCGCGCATCGCATCCAGTTCGGGGGCCGGGGTAACGCTACGCTCGGCAATCTGGATGACATGCCAGCCGAACTGCGTTTGAACCGGTGTGGCAGAAAAACTGCCGATTGGCATACCAAAGGCGGCGGTCTCAAAGGCTGGAACCATCTGCCCGCGCCCGAACGAGCCTAACGAGCCACCATTGGGCCCGCTTGGACCGGTTGATTTTTCGCGCGCCAACTCGGCAAAGTCAGCCCCGTTGGTCAACTGCTCAATGATAGCGATGGCCTCCGCTTCGCTCTCGACAAGAATATGTGATGCGGTCACCTGCTCCCGCGATGCCGTATCCGCAACAAAAGCGTCATAGGCGCTGGCAATAGCCTCATCGGTGATCAATGCTTCAACCTCGCGGCGTATATAAGCCTCGGCGAGAATGCGGTCAGATGCCAACTTCATCGCTTCGGCGATGCGGGCATCCTCGGCAAGTCCGGCTTCCTTGCCGGCGGCCGCTGCAAGGTGCGAGTTGGCCATTTCTGAGACCAACTGGCCATAAATATTTTCCAGTCCGGCACGTTGATATTCGGCCGGCAGTGTTTCGGCAATGGCCATAATTTCATCAAACCAGATGGTTGTTCCATTTATCGTCGCGACAGGAACCCTGTCTGCGGCGCTGGCAGATGCTGTAATCAAAATAAAACTAGTAGCGAAAATGGCGAAAAGCGATCTCATCAGACATCCTTTCAGGACGGTCAGGGTTCACGGTTTTTTGGTCAGCCGACTTATACACCGCTTAGTATTCTTTTTGAAATTAGTATTCTTTTTGAAATGCCCATTGGCTAATCTGAATTTAGCGGCCGGTTAGTGTTGCCGAAGGTGGCGGGTAATTCAACCCTTCAGAGGGCAGGAAAATTCCCAATAATGCGGTTTTTACGGTGAAATTGGTTTGGCGGCAATTTGGTGCCTAGATTGACAATGTTTTCCTGTCACACTATCTCCAATCTGGCGGCATAATATTGATCATGCTGTCAACCGGCGATCGTCCGGTCAAATGATGCGGGGAAGCATATGTTAGGATCTTTGGCGAAAAGCCTGTTTGGTACCGACAGTGATCGGGTGGTCAAAAAATTCGCCCCTCAAATAGCGGCGATTAATGCCCATGAGGACGCAATTTCAGTCCTCACCGACGACGAGCTTTTGGAGTCGGTCACGATTCTTCGTGCCCGGCTTGACGAGGGTGCCAGTCTCGAAGATCTTCTTCCAGAGGCTTTCGCGCGGGTGCGCGAGGCAGCCAAACGAGCGCTGGGGCAGCGCCATTACGATGTTCAGTTGATGGGCGGCATTGCTCTGCATAACGGACAAATAGCCGAAATGAAAACCGGTGAGGGTAAAACACTGGTGGCAACGCTGGCGGTTTTCCTGAATGGGCTGAAGGGTGACGGCGTTCACGTCGTCACGGTGAATGATTATCTTGCCGCACGCGATGCGGCATGGATGGGCCGGGTTTATCAGGCCCTTGGCATGACGGTTGGCTGTATCACCAGTGATTTGAGCGATGAAGCACGCCGGGCCGCTTATAATTGCGATGTGACCTATGGTACGAACAATGAATTCGGCTTTGATTATCTTCGCGACAATCTGAAATTCCGCATCGAAGATATGGTGCAACGCGCCCATCATTTTGCGATTGTTGACGAGGTGGACTCGATCCTGATTGACGAGGCGCGAACGCCGTTGATCATTTCCGGGGCGGTAGAAAGCCAGTCGGACAAATATCATGTCGCAGACCAAATTATTCCCAGCCTGACCGAAGAAGATTTTGAGCTTGATGAAAAGGGCCGGACTGTCTCGTTGACCGAAATCGGTATTGAACATAGCGAATCGCTGTTGCGTGAGCGCGGCGTGATGGATGATGGCACGTTGTATGACGTGGAAAATGTCGGTCTGCTGCATCATGTCAATCAGGCATTGCGGGCGCATAAACTGTTCCATCGCGATTCGCACTATATGATCAAGAATGGTGCGATAGTGCTGATTGATGAATTTACCGGACGCGCGATGGAAGGGCGCCGGCTGTCGGACGGTCTGCATCAGGCAATCGAAGCTCGTGAAGGCATTGAAATACAGCCTGAAAATCAAACGGTTGCATCGGTTACGTTTCAGAATTATTTCCGGCTTTATGAAAAGCTGTCGGGGATGACCGGAACGGCCATGACCGAGGCTGGTGAATTTTCCGAAATCTACAAACTTGAGGTTACCGGAATCCCGACCAATGTCGATGTACAACGCATCGACCATGATGATGAGGTTTATCGGACCTCGGAAGAGCGCGATAATGCGGTAATCGAATTGATTGCCGAATGCCGTGAGCGCGGCCAACCGGTGCTGGTTGGCACCGTCAGTATTGATAAATCCGAAGCGCTGTCGGCTGAACTGAAAAGCCGCAAGGTGCCGCATAAGGTATTGAACGCGCGCTTTCATGAAGAAGAGGCAAAAATCATTGCCGAAGCTGGTGTTCCCGGCGCCGTTACTATCGCCACCAACATGGCCGGCCGCGGAACTGATATCCAGCTTGGCGGCAATCTTGACATGCGCCTTGATGCTGAAGGCGCTGATGCCGCGCTGGGCGAAGCTGCCATTAAAAAAGTCACCGCCGAGGTGGGCGCACGTAAAGAGGCAGCACTTGCTGCTGGCGGGCTGTATGTAATTGGGACAGAGCGCCACGAATCAAGGCGGATCGACAATCAGCTTCGTGGCCGTACGGGGCGTCAAGGTGATCCGGGCGCCTCTAAATTTTTTCTGTCGTTGCAAGATGATCTGATGCGGATTTTTGGGTCTGAAAAGCTCGATGGAATGCTCCAAAAACTAGGCCTTGAAGAGGGTGAGGCGATTGTTCACCCTTGGATTAACCGGGCAGTTGAAAAGGCTCAATCCAAGGTGGAAGGTCGCAATTTCGAAATTCGCAAACAGCTGTTGAAATTCGATGATGTGATGAATGACCAGCGAAGTGTGGTCTTTGAGCAGCGCAAGGAAATCATGCGCGCTAGTGAAGTTCACGACACCATCACCGAAATGCGCCGTGAAGCTGTCTCTCAGATCGTTGAAAACGCGGTTCCGGCTGGCACCTTCAGCGACGCATGGGATGCGGACCGCCTGAAGGGTGACGCTGGCCGCATTCTGGGGCTGGATGTTCCGGCCGAAGAATGGTTTGCCGAAGATGGGGTTGCCGAAACCGAAATCGAAGAACGTTTGTCCGACATGGCCGATAGATATATGGCGGAAAAAGCGGTCCGGATCGGGCCTGAAACAATGCGAATGGCAGAAAAATCTCTGCTGCTTCAGGTGCTTGATCAGCAATGGAAAGAACATCTTTTGGGTCTGGATCAGCTGCGTCAGGGCATCTCCCTTCGCGCTTATGCTCAAAAGGATCCGCTGAACGAATATAAGCGTGAAGCCTTTGCCATGTTCGAATCCCTGCTGTCGGGCCTGCGAGAAACTACGACGATGGTGCTGTCGCATGTTGAGGTGCGCGCCCCTGAGGCCGAAGCGCCGCCGCAACCTGTAGCAGCGCCGGCAAATGCCGCGCCGCGCAAAGTATCACGCAACGCGGCTTGTCCCTGTGGTTCGGGCAAAAAATATAAACATTGTCACGGCGCCCTGAATTAACTGGCCCAATCCTAGGCTGGAGCCTAATGCCAAGTCCTAGGTTTAAGCTTAATAACTGGTTGATATAGGGTTTTGGGTGTAACAAAATGATCAAATATACGCTTATCTGTGATCAGAAGCATGAATTTGAGGGCTGGTTTGGCGATTCGGTAGCGTTTGAGTCGCAAAGTCAGGCTAACCTTGTCGCCTGTCCGATTTGTGGAAGCAGTGACGTTCGGCGGGCCTTGATGGCCCCGTATCTGGCCAGCCCCAAAATGCGCAAAACCGACTTTGCCAAGGACGCGGCCAAAGATATCGCTAAAGATTCGGGTAATGTACCGCCTGCATCGTCCGCCATCTCTCCAGATGCGGTGCCCCCCGTATCGCCCGAGATGCAATTTGGTGCGGCTCAAAAAGGCGCCGTTAGTCCGGGATCAGGCGTTTCGGCGGAATCTGTGCAGAAAATACATCAGGTCATGACCGAGATGCGGGCGCTGCAATCTAAAATCCGGTCGGAATGCCGTGATGTAGGCGATAACTTTGCCGAAGAGGCGCGCAAGATTCATTACGGCGAAAGTGATCCTGAAGGTATTTATGGTCATGCCACGCCCGAAGAACGCGAAGCGCTGGATGATGAGGGGATTGCCGTCGTCGATATCCCGTGGCTTCCCAAAGATAATTGATATTGGCAATTACGCCTATAATTGACGCCTCAAACTAGCGTAAGGTTCCGCTGGCGGCGTAATTTATTGCCAGCGTGCCGACGCGCACAAAGCCATTTCCCCCAATTCGGCGCGCCGGGATCGGGGCAAAACCAGTCATGTCATCAAGAATAATCCCGGCGGCGGCAAATTCATCGCGAAGTTCGGCCGGGCGAACAAATTTGGATGGATCATGCGTTCCTGCCGGAACAATCCGCAGAACATATTCCAGCATCACCTTGGCCAGCGCCAATGATGCCAATGTGCGGTTGATTGTGGTGATGATCACCGTGCCACCAGGGGCCAGCATACTGGCAATGGCGCGCGCAAACAGCCGCCTGTCGGTCACGTGTTCGATTACTTCAGACGCATAGATAACATCAAATTTTGTCTCAGGACCGACAATGCTGTCGGCAAGGTCCTCGGCGGTGCAGCACCGATATTCAATTTGATCCAGCCCAACAAGGCGCGCATGTGCGATCGCAGCGTTGATTGCGGCGCCGGTTGCATCAATTCCTGTTACCGCGCCGCCAAGCCGCGCCATCGGTTCAGACAAAAGCCCGCCACCACAGCCGATATCCAGAATTTTCAATCCTGCCAGAGGATAGGCACTTTCCAAATTATTAGTAGAACCCCCGCCGGACCCCTCAGCGGAACTCCCGGCAGTCGTGCCGACACGCTTTATGCTGTCCAGAATATAATCGATCCGCACCGGAGTAAAATCATGAAGGGGAGCCATCGGGCCGCTTTCATCCCACCATTGCGAGGATAAGGCCGAAAAATTATCAATCTCTTTTTGGTCAGCTGTTGTGTTCACAGACTTGCTCCGCCTCGCCGTTACCGCTATGACTTTTTTCTTAGATTTTAACTCTATACCAGTATAGGCCAAGAATGGGTCTGATTGTTCAAAAATTTGGTGGTACATCGGTCGGTGATCTTGATCGCATCCGAAACGTAGCAACGCGCGTAAAACGCGAAGTAGATGCCGGTCATCAGGTTGCGGTGGTCGTCTCGGCGATGGCTGGCACAACAAATCAGTTGGTGCAGTGGGCGCGGGATATTGGCCCCATGCATGATGCGCGTGAATACGACACCATCGTCGCCACTGGCGAGCAGGTGACGGTTGGTCTGTTGGCGATTGCACTGCAGAATCTGGGGGTTGATGCACGCTCTTGGCTAGGTTGGCAAATGCCGCTTAGAACAGATGATGTCCATAGTGCAGCTCGGATTGAGAGCATTGAGACGGCTCGATTGCGCGACAGGTTGGCGCAAGGTCAGGTTGCTGTGATCGCCGGTTTTCAGGGCATCGCCCCCGACGGGCGGGTGGCAACCTTGGGGCGCGGCGGCTCTGACACTTCGGCGGTGGCAGTTGCGGCGGCACTAGATGCGGATCGCTGTGATATCTATACCGACGTTGACGGCGTCTATACGACCGATCCACGGATTGCCCCAAAGGCTCAAAAGCTGGATCAGATCACTTTTGAGGAAATGCTGGAAATGGCATCGCTTGGAGCTAAGGTGCTGCAAACCAGATCGGTTGCCATGGCAATGCGTCATAATGTTAACTTGCAGGTGCGATCCAGTTTTTCAGATGCCCCCGGCACGCTGGTCGTGAATGAGGATTTAATTGTGGAACAGGAAAAAATCAGCGGCATCGCCTATAGCCCGGACGAAGCAAAGATCACAATTCAAGGCTTGTCTGATCAACCCGGCATTGCTGCCGGTGTTTTCGGGGCGCTTGCCGATAATCAGGTCAATGTTGATATGATTGTCCAAAGTGCGGCAACCGCCGGACAGAAGACGGATATTACCTTCTCTCTTGGTCGCGCTGATGTAGCTAAGGCACTGAAAATAATAAATGATTCTCGCGAGTCGCTGGCTTTTGAGAGCGTTGATGCAACTGAAAATGTGACTAAAATTTCGGTGGTGGGAATGGCTATGCGGTCCCAGCCCGGCGTTGCCAAGACGATGTTCGAGACGCTGGCGGAACGTGGTATTAATCTTCAGGTTATCTCGACCTCAGAGATTAAAATTTCGGTGCTGATTGCCTCGGAATATACCGAACTTGCTGTGCGCAGCCTGCATACGGCCTTTGGTCTTGATGGCGAAGACTGAAAGATTTGATCTCGAAGATTGGGCGGTGCCTTGCTGCGACTGGCCCGACGATTTTAATCAAAAGCGAATTATTGTAAAAAAACCAACTTATTAACAGCTTATTGATGGTGACATTGTATTTTTTTTGTGTTCTATTAATTCATCGAAACGCTTTAATATAAAGTCATGTGGCTCGAAAAATGGATGAATTGACGCGCGAAGAGGTCGTTGGGACTGACAGCTTCCAAGCCATTGGGGGTGAGCTAAGCGCGGCGCGGCTTGCTCGCGGTCAGCAGGTCAACGAAATAGCCCAAGTTTTACGTATTTCTAAAGTCTATATCAAAAATATTGAAGCTGGCGAATTTGATG
>CALLKZ010000142.1:0-15242 GCA_938082345.1 uncultured Alphaproteobacteria bacterium | reverse complement strand
TTGGTTATTTCGCTCTATTTATCTTTTCCGTCCGGTTTCTTTGAAGATGGACCGCCGAGGCCGGGAAAACTTCCCCCACCGAGACCTCCACCACCAAGACCTCCACCACCGAGACCTCCACCACCGAGGCCGGGAAGACCGCCGCCTCCCATTCCGCCGGGCATTCCACCAAGGCCGCCGGGTATACCACCAGGCATTCCGCCGCCCATACCGCCGGGCATGCCGCCGCCCATAAGGGCTTTCATTGCAGCAGCGCCAGATTTTCCACCCAGCTTTTTCATCATCCGGGCCATATCCTGATATTGTTTGACCAGACGGTTTACTTCTTGGACGGTTGTTCCTGATCCGGCGGCAATTCGCTTGCGCCGTGATGCGTTCAGCAATCCAACCGCAATTCGTTCTTTTTTGGTCATCGACAGGATGATGGCTTCTTGTCGGCGAATCATCGAATCATCAATACCGGCGGCAGCAATCTGTTTCTGCATTTTACCAAGGCCGGGAAGCATTCCCATAATTCCGCCAAGCCCGCCCATCTTTTGCAGCTGACGAAGCTGGGAGAGAAAGTCGTTCATATCGAACTGGCCTTTAGCCATACGCTTAGCAAGGCGTTCGGCTTCTTCAACCTCGATATTCTCAGCGGCTTTTTCAACAAGGGCGACAACATCACCCATATCCAGAATGCGTCCAGCCATGCGCGCCGGATCAAACTCTTCCAGCGCGTCCTGCTTTTCGCCAACACCAACCAGCTTAATCGGGCGTCCGGTAATTTCACGCATCGACAGCGCCGCACCGCCGCGGGCATCGCCATCAAGACGGGTCAGAACAATGCCGGTAATATCCACAGCCTCGTTAAAGGCAGTGGCGGTCGTCACCGCATCCTGACCGGTCATCGCATCGGCAACCAGCAGCACTTCATGCGGATTGGTCAGCGCCTTAATCTCACGTAATTCGGACATCAGCGCTTCATCAATGCTAACCCGGCCAGCGGTATCAAGGATCAGGACGTCAAAACCCTGAAGCTTGGCAGCCTGCAAGGCGCGCTTGGCAATCTGTGCTGGCGATTCACGGTCCGCCTCGCGAAGGACATCAACTTCAGCCTGCTCACCCAAAATGCGGAGCTGTTCACGCGCAGCAGGACGCGTTACGTCCAGCGATGCCAACATGACCTTTTTACGGTCGCGTGAGCGAAGACGCAGTGCCAACTTACCCGCAGTGGTCGTTTTACCCGATCCCTGCAGTCCAGCCATCAAGATGACTGCCGGAGGATTAACCGCAATATTCAACGGCGCAGGCTCAGAGCCCAAAACTTCGGTCAGCGTATCATTGACGATCTTTATAACCTGCTGGTCAGGCCGGACAGCTTTTAGGACATCAACACCAACCGCCTGTTCGCGAACGCGGGAAATAAATGTTTTGACAACGGGCAGCGCCACATCGGCATCCAGAAGCGCCAGTCGTACCTCACGAAGAGCGGCGTCAACATCCGCTTCGCGAAGCGCACCGCGCTTACCAAGACCGCTAAAAACGTCCTGAAGTTTGTCTTTCAGGGTGTCAAACATCGTAATCGAAAAACCATTGCTAATTGTGGTTGCCGTATCTGCTCATATCCAGCCCTTATCCAGCCTAAAAACCAAAATAACAAAACCGCACCCGTGCTCGAAAACTTCAAGGACGGATGGAACCCGTTAAGGTCGGATAGCCAGACATGGCGAGATGTGAAGCATGTGTTGCGCTTTTTGGCGCAAATTGTCAAGAATAGAGGTATGTTTTTCGTCTTGTCAAAAATACTCGCCTTTCTGGTGGAGCCGCTGGTCCATCCCTATTTACTTCTCGGCGCGGCGCTGCTGGCACGTCTTGTCCGGAGGAGGCGGTTGATGCGCGGATTAATTTTCACTGCGGTGGCCCTACCCTTAGTCTATGGAGTGCTGCCGATTTCGCTTTGGCCACTTCGCCATCTAGAGAATATTTACGACGTTGTGAACATTACCGACCCCTCGCTTGATCAAATTCCAATTGACGGCGTTATCGTGCTTGGCGGTCATACGGGCAGTGGCGTCATTTCCGAATCACGCAATCAACCGCAGCAAAGCAGCGCGGCTGACCGGCTGACAAAGGGGATGATGATCCATCAGGCGCATCCCGGAAGCATAATTATTTTTTCCGGATTCAGCGGTAAGCTGAAGCATACCGAATGGTCCGAAGGTGAAATTATCAAACGGCTGATTGCTGAAATGAATGTTGGCGCCAGAAAAGATGGGTCGGAAAGCAGTCAAGATATTATTTATGAGACCACCAGTCGCAACACCTATGAAAATGCTGTTTACAGTCTTGAAATGGCGGTTCCACAACCCGGAAGTCGTTGGATTCTGGTGACTTCGGCTTGGCATATGCCGCGCGCGATGGGCGCGTTTCGCGCTGCTGGCTGGCCAGAAATCACCCCTTATCCAACAGATTACCAGACTGCAGTTTTCAACGATAAATTTTTCAATCTGAAGGAAGGCACGAATGCGGCGCGCCTTTGGCTGAAAGAATATGCCGGGTTTATTGCCTATTGGATAACAGGGCGTAGCGACAGGTTAATTCCCTGATTCGTCTTCACTTTCGGGAGCACCAGCCAGCGCCTTGGCAAAATCACGTGCGGTGAATGGTTGTAAATCATCAACGCCCTCACCAACCCCCACCGCATGCAGCGGGAGTCCAAATTTTTCGGCCAGCGCAATCACCACACCCCCTTTGGCCGACCCATCTAGTTTCGTGACAATAACTCCGGACAAATCAGCCACCTGTTGAAAGGCACTGACCTGCGAGATGGCGTTCTGGCCAACCGTTCCGTCAAGAACAATCACAGAATCATGCGGCGCCGTTTCATCATGCTTGCGAATCACGCGAACGATTTTGGCAAGCTCATCCATCAACTCGGACCGGTTTTGCAACCTGCCAGCGGTATCAATAATCAGCACATCGGTTTTGCTGGATTTGGCGCGCTCCATTGCCTGATAGGCCAGCGCCGCTGCATCACCGCCCTTTTCGCCAGCGATAACTTCGGTGCCGGTGCGCTCGCCCCACACTTTCAACTGCTCAATCGCTGCTGCACGAAACGTATCGCCAGCCGCCAGCATTACACTTTTACCTTGCCCGCGCCATTGCTGGGCAAGCTTGCCTGCCGTGGTTGTTTTGCCGGACCCGTTGACCCCGACAAGCAACATCACATGCGGGCTATTGGCGCTGTCCACCTCCAGCGGTTTGGCAACCGGCTCTAGAATTTCAGTGATTCCGTCAGCCAACGCCAACGCCAGTTTCTGGGGTGTAATTTCGCCGTCAAATTTATGCTTGCGAACCGCCTCGGCAAGGCGAGCAGACGCAGCGGTGCCAAGATCAGCGCCAATCAGCGCATCCTCAATATCTTCCAAGGATGCGGCATCAATTGCCGAGCGCCCCAAAAGCGATGATAAGGAGGACAGCGATGCGGTAACTTTTGAGCTGGTTTTGCCCAACCCGGATTTAAGTTTTTTCAGCCAACTCATTGTTGCCGTTCCATCCTCAACTTTGTCACCCGCGAATATTTCTGCCTAGCGCCGCCTTGCAAGTAAAACATCTCCGTCACGCCCTTGGATAGTGACATCAACAAGCATTCCCGGCGTCACAAAATCACCTTCAAGACGCATTTTGGCATAGGTGCGGCCATGCCCTCGATTGCCCGTTTCCACCAGCAGTTGATCATGACTGCCAACGGCGTTTTCCAGAAACCGCGTCAGCCGTTCTTCGCCAAGGTTACGCAGCATCTTGGCCCGGCGCTTTATCACATCGCCCTGCAATTGCGGCATCTTTGCCGCCGGTGTGCCTTCGCGCGGAGAAAACGGGAATACATGCAAAAACGTAATGCCAGCGCGATCAATCATCTCGCGCGTTGCCGTATGCGCCGCTTCGCTCTCTGTTGGAAAACCGGCGATAATATCAGCGCCGAACACCACATCCGCACGGCGGCGGCGGGCCTCATCACAAAACCGCACAACATCGCGCGCAAGATGGCGGCGCTTCATCTGTTTTAGAACCAGGTCATCACCATGCTGGGCAGAGAGATGCAGATGCGGCATCAGGCGTTCTTCCTCGCCGATTGCCTTCATCAATTTAGCATCGGGTTCGGCCGGATCAACCGATGACAAGCGCAACCGCGCCAATCCGGGCACTTCATCCAGCAATGCCTTAACCAGGTCACCAAGGCGCGGACGGCCAGCAAGATCACGCCCCCATGAGGTGATATCAACCCCGGTCAGAACGATTTCGCTAACACCGCTATCAATCAATTTCGCCGCTGCGTCGATAATCTGTACCTTAGCTGCGGACCGGTTATTACCCCGGCCATAGGGAATAATGCAGAAGGTACAGCGGTGATCGCACCCCTGTTGAATTTGTAAGAAGCCGCGCGTATGCGCCGAAAACCCGTCCAGCATATGCACAGCCATCTCGCGCACGGCCATCACATCGCTGACGATAATTTCCTTGCCACTGCCCTCAAGCGCCAGCCCCTGCCATGCTGATGCGCCGAGCTTGTCATGATTGCCAATGACATGATCAACTTCGACCATACCAGCCCATGAATCCGGCGCAATCTGCGCCGCACATCCGGTCACGATGATTTTTGTTTCAGGATTCTCACGGCGCGCACGGCGAATGGACTGGCGGGCTTGGCGCTCTGCCTCGGCAGTCACTGCGCAGGTGTTGAAAATAAGGGCGTCATTCAATCCGGCGGCAGAAGCGTGATCACGGACAACCTCAGATTCCCAGATATTGAGGCGGCAACCAAAGGTTTCAACGCGCGGCGCGTTGCGTTTAGTCATCCCGCGCCCCCAGCAAATCATCCAGCTCGGACGACAGCTCGCCGCGGCAAACATAAGCCACCGGCCCGCTCATCACCACAGTGCCGCGCTCGGGGTTCCAGTCAATATTGACGGCGCCCCCATCCATGACAATTTTATTGCTGGTCCCGGCAAGCCCACGCCGAACAATAGCCACACCAACGGCGCAAGCCCCACTTCCACAGGCCATTGTAATGCCGACACCACGCTCCCAAACACGCAATCGGAAACTGCCATCGGCAAGCTTATTTACTACCGACAAATTCACCCGTTCGGGAAAAAGGGGTGAGGTTTCAACCAACGGACCAAGACGCGCCAGATCGACGGTCTCGGCATCTTTGACAAAAACCACCGCATGCGGGTTGCCCAGCGAATGACAAACAGCCGGTGCCAGACCCTCAACGCCAAGATCAACCTTCAGCGTGTCAGAAGGCGTTGCCAGAGGCACATTCTGCCAATCGGTGGATACTTTGCCCATATCAACCGCGATCAGCCCATCATCCAACTTCCAAGTTGGCAGAATACCCGCATCGGTCTCGATGGTCAGCCGGTCTGTACCCAGCTGGCCCATCACCAGATCCGCAACACAGCGCGTACCATTGCCGCACGCAGCCGACCCTGATCCATCATGATTCAGAATATCCATTCGGATATCAGCGTTTTTCGCGTCGCTCAGAAGCAGAATTTGATCACAACCAATACCAAATCGCCGGTCAGAAAGACGGCGCGCAGCAGCAACCGGCATCAAGCCCGGCATAGAATTCGGAATACTGGCATCAGCACCCTTGCCAGATGGTCCGGATCGCCTGTCTCCAGATCGCCTGTCGAGAATGATAAAATCATTCCCCAGCCCATGCATTTTCAGAAATTCGGTCATTGCCAGCCTATACGCCAAATCCACCGAAATGAAAAGTACAGACAGTCTCTAATAAGATCGCCCCCGACTTGAGGAAGGGCCAGACTTGAGGAAGGGCCAGACTTATTACAGCTCAATCACCATCGGCACATGGTCAGACGGTCGTTCGGCGCCCCGAAGTGTGCGGTGAATTTCGACATTGGTGACACTTGCCGCCAGATCATGGCTCGTCCAGATGTGATCAAGCCGCCGCCCCCGGTCACTCGCCGCCCAGTCTCGAGACCGATAAGACCACCATGAATACAAAATTTCGTCAGATCCAAAGTGATCTCGGACAACATCCTGCCAACCGCCTTGATCAATCAGATTCAGCAGACCATCGCGTTCAACCGGCGTATGGCTAACAACTTTCTGGAGCTGTTTCGTTGACCACACATCTTTGGCCAATGGGGCAATATTCAGATCACCTACAAGGATTGATTTTTCGGGTTTATTGGCAGCGAAATACGCGGTCATTTCGGCCAGAAAATCCAGCTTATGACCAAATTTAGGGTTTTCATCCCGATCAGCAACATCGCCGCCCGCCGGAACGTAAAAATTATGCACCCGAATGCCGCCCTCAACTATCGCGGAGATATGACGACAATCAGTCTGGCCAGCCCAGTTCATATGGTCCGATGCCTGCAAGGGATGGCGCGAAATAATGGCCACCCCATTATAGCTTTTCTCGCCGCGATACGCGTGATGCGGCCAGCCAGCATCCCGCAGCGCCTCATGCGGAAAATGCTGATCCTCGGTCTTGGTTTCCTGTAAGCACAAGACATCAATATCTGCCTCGACCAGAAATTTCGTGACCAGATCAATGCGCAATCTGACTGAATTTATGTTCCATGTGGCAAGTCTCATCAGCGTGGTATCCGTCCCTCAATTTACTGTGTTAGGCCCGAATTCTAATCGGTCCTAGCCATTCTCATCATATGAACTAACGGCGAAAAATTTGTTCTCATAGCTATGACCAAAGCTCATATTCTGCAACGTGATTGTCGTTGACACATCTGCAGCGTCACGAACTGTCCAACGGCGTAGCTCAAACGGCTTTTCGGTAAATTCTAGCGTTAGCTCACCGGCAGCTGTGCCTGTTTCCTTGGTCAGAACAATGCTGACAATACCGTTCTCGTTTTTGCTGCGCGTGGTAAAA
The DNA here is from genome assembly GCA_938082345.1 of uncultured Alphaproteobacteria bacterium. Lineage (GTDB taxonomy): Bacteria > Pseudomonadota > Alphaproteobacteria > Puniceispirillales > Puniceispirillaceae > UBA8309. The sequence goes on along the minus strand of CALLKZ010000142.1, from coordinate 8,332 downwards.
TCAGAGGATCGAAGCTTTACCTCCTGCTGCAAAATAAGCGACAGCGGTGTCTCGCGGATCGGATAGCTGGTGACACGCTTTTCGTTTGGCCTGTCAACATGAAGCCAAACCGGTGTGGTCAACAGAACCAGCGGCTCGTCAAGCTCATAGATAATCTTCATTCGGTGCGGCCGGCTTAAATGCAGCGCACCGGTGGCGGCTGAGCCATCAGACGCAATCTGGATGAAATCGGCTTGCATTGTGGTGATGTCTGCAAACCAGGCCTCGGCGCGTTCGATTGAATCGGCACTGTCTGTGTCGGCTGCAAGCGCACTGTGCTGAAGCAGAAAAACCGCCAGCAATAGGGGAAGAATCCGGACCCTAAATATCCTCGCCGCAGCGATGGCGCCTATATTTTGGAGTTCCATTTTTTGGCGTATCAGCAAATCATCCACCATCTTTATCAATCAGCACTTCGCGTTTACCAACATGGTTGGCGGCGCTAATAATGCCGCTTTGTTCCATCTCTTCGATGATCGTTGCGGCGCGATTATACCCGATTTTAAGATGCCTTTGAACAAAACTAGTAGACGCTTTTTGCTCACGCACGACCAATTGGACAGCCTGATCATAAAGACTGTTCTCGCCGCCAAGAAGATCGCCGGTGGCGTTCGAGCCCATATCGCCGTCTTCTTCGGCGACAACTTTTTCATTGTATTCCGGCTCACCTTGTTTGCGCAGAAAATCTGCCACAGCCTCAACTTCGCTATCCGCAACGAACGGGCCATGCACCCGCACAACACGCCCACCGCCCTCCATGAACAGCATGTCACCCTTACCAAGAAGCTGTTCGGCGCCCTGTTCCCCAAGAATGGTTCGACTGTCGATCCGCGAGGTTACCTGAAAGCTGATCCGGGTCGGAAAATTGGCCTTGATGGTTCCCGTAATCACATCAACTGACGGACGCTGCGTTGCCATAATGACATGAATGCCGGCAGCCCGCGCCATCTGCGCCAGTCTTTGCACCGCGGCTTCAATTTCCTTACCTGCGACCATCATCAGATCGGCCACTTCGTCAATCACCACAACGATGAATGGCAGCGGCGTCAGATCCAGAATTTCTTCCTCAAAAACAGGCCTTCCCGTTTCCTGATCAAAACCTGTTTGCACACGGCGGGTCAAAACCTCGCCCTCATCGCTTGCTTGGGCAACACGTGCATTATATCCAGCGATGTTCCGCACCCCCAGCTTGGCCATATTCCGATACCGGTTTTCCATTTCACGAACAGCCCATTTCAATGCCGTCACCGCCTTTGATGGTTCAGTAACAACAGGGCTGAGAAGATGTGGAATACCGTCATAGACGGACAATTCCAGCATTTTCGGATCAACCATAATCATCCGGCAGGTTTCAGGTGTGTGCCGATATAACAGCGACAGGATCATCGCATTGATGCCAACAGATTTACCCGATCCGGTGGTGCCAGCAACCAGCAGATGCGGCATCGATGCCAGATCAACAATCACTGGTGCTCCGGCGATATCCTTGCCAAGCGCCATGGGAAGGTCACTATCATCATTCTCCCATGCCGGATGATCCAGAATTTCGCGCAGAGCAACAATTTGCCGGTTATTATTTGGAAGCTCAATGCCGATGACATTCTGCCCGGGCACGACGGCAACACGCACCGAGACGACACTCATCGAGCGCGCAATATCATCAGCAAGTGAAATGACCCGCTGTGATCTTGTTCCGGGCGCGGGTTCCAAATCATACCGCGTGACAACCGGCCCATAGCGCGATTCGCTAATCTCGCCCTTAATGCTGAAATCATTCAGCACATGTTCCATCTGCTGCGATGTTTCATCCAGCGTCCGCTGCGATGGTCCTGAGGATGCCTTTCCGGGCGGGGTCAGCAGTTTTCCGGGCGGCAGCTGGAACTGTCCCCCACCAACAAAATCCAGCTTACCCTGACCAGCTTTGCGCGGCGGACGGGGCTGAGTCACATTTTCACCCGTAAGTGACGGCTCTTGGCGTTTTTTACTAGCTGCCCTGCCTTTGCGCTTTTTTGCAGCAGGCGGCACATCTTCAGGTTCGGTCAAACTTAACTCGGGCACACCATCAATATTTTGATCAGCTTTTGACTCGCGCGAGAATATTTTGACAATAAGACGCGCCAGCACCTTGACCGGGGCCATCAGCAACCACCATTGACGACGTGAAATCATCGCACACCAAGACCACATTCCAAGCCCGATCATGATCAGACCAACACCGAAATAATCCAGTGTTGTAAGCCCCAGAAAAGACGGCAAGTCTGGAAAATGTGGACGGCTTACCCCAATTAAGATCGCTCCGGATGCGCCGCCAATTCCCCCGCCATCAGCGCCAGAAATAGCTTCAAATCCGCTGGCTATAATCAACACCGCAATCGGGGCAAACAAAATCCGCGTGGCACGCTGACGGGTAGGATGCTTATTCAGCAAGCGATAGCCCCACCCCAACGGCAAAAAAGTTATGAAAAAGCCCGCCCAACCAACACCAGCCCGCAGCCAACCGGCAATCATCGCGCCTACGCTGCCAAACCAGTTTTGGGTCAAACCGGTAGAATAGGCACTGGGTGACGGGTCAAACCGACCGGGCGAAAACAGCGTTGCGGTCAACACCGCACCCAGCAAGATCAGAGCAATGCCCAGTACCTCCATCAACCGACGCCGCATAAAGGCAATCAGCACCGGAGAGAGCAGTGTTTTTTTCTGATCCGTTTCCACCCTATGCCCTATCTAGACTTTATCTGGCCAAGAACAGCCTGATCAGGCGCAGAATACACGGCCGCAAGGCGTTGCATCGATTCTTCAATGCGCTGATGATCATGAACCAGCGCAAGCCGAACATACCCTTGGCCGGGGTTAATGCCGCCCACTGGTTCAGCCATAAATGATCCTGGCATCGCGCGCACAGCTTGCTCCTGCATCAGCCACCTGACAAAATCCTGATCATCGCTGACCGGCAACCATAAAAAGAACCCTCCCTGCGGCGGGGTAATCCCAAGATACTGCTGGGCCAAGGCAAAGCTGTGATCATAATGCGCCCGAATTGCGGCAACATGGTCATCATCATCATAAAGATCTGCGGCGGCATGAAGAAGCGGCGTTGGTACCAGCGAGCCCGTATTGGCAACCAGCTTGGCATATAACCGGATCACCGCGTTATCACCAATGATAAAGCCAGCGCGAAGCCCCGCCGCGCTTGAGCGTTTTGAAAGCGAATTCACTGCAACCAGATTGCGAAGCGGATCGGGTTCGCCCGGCCGGCCTGCACCTTTACCCACTTCATAACCATCCTCGATATGAAGTGCTGCGGCCGCCTCCAGCGCGCCGGCAGGCGGACTACCCCGCCAGATATCGCAATAGCACTCATCCATAACCAGCAGGAATTTATGCTTTCGGGCAAGCCTGATCGCAGTTTTGATTTGATCCAGTGACATCACCCCGCCTTGCGGGTTTGTCGGACTACAAAGATATACAATCACCGCACGGTCAAGCATCGCAGGATCATATTGCTCTAGATCAGGAACGAAATTATCTTCGACAACGGCGTTCAAATAGATGATTTCAGCATCAGCGGCGAGCGATCCAGCCCGCCATGCATGATAATAAGGGTTGGCAACAAGCGCTGCCGCATTTTCCTTGGTGCCTTTTACAAGACCGCCAAGAAAACCCAACGGCTCCCGGGTTCCGGGGACTGGCAGCATTTGCGCAGTAACGTCAACAAGGCCGGCTGCCGATGGCCAACGCCGTGCAATATAGCTGTCCACCGCCGTGCTAAACCGCGCATTTCCCACTGCTTTTGGATAATATTGCCACCCGTCATTATGGCTGGCCATGCTGCGTTGTAAAATTTCACCACCAGCAATTTGCGGCTCACCTATCGACATATCCAATATCTCAACATCCGATGAAGGCACGGAATCCACAAGAAGCTCGCGCATTTTCACAAACATATTGCCATCAAACAGCTTATATTCAGGATTAAGTTTCATCGTCAGGTGTTCCAGTTGTTAAGGGCGGCCGGTTGTTAGGGGCGGCCGGTTGTTAAGGGGGGCAATGTCTAATATGGCCCAATTTTTGATATCCTAACACCAGTTATCGGGCAATTATAGGTGCGGCGCGCCTGCGACGGCTGTATACATGGACTAACAATGCAGATCACCCTACATCTAGATACATCAAGCAGATGGGGCCAATCTGTTACGCGGCGTGCAAAGGCTAGGTAGCTTATGGAACAACAACCGGCGATCTTTCTCGATCGAGATAATACATTAAATGTCGATCGCGGTTATACTTGGAAAATTTCCGATTTTGCATGGATAAAAGGGGCACCAGAAGCGTTGGCGTTATTTCACGCGCATGGTATTCCGGTTTTTATCGTCACCAATCAGGGGGGAATTGGCAAAGGGTTGTACAGCATCGAAGACATGCAGGCTTTTAACGATCATCTTCGCGCTGCCGCTGCTGCTGCCAACGGGCCGATCACGGATATCGCCTTTTGCGGACACCATCCGGACGCCATCGACGCAAAATGGAAAACACCCTGCACCCACCGCAAACCAGAACCGGGGATGCTGCTGGCACTGGCAGATAAATGGAACCTTGATCTAGGGCGTTCGGTGATGATCGGCGATAGTGAGCGCGACGTTGAAGCTGGCAAAGCTGCTGGATGTTATGCTTATAAATTCGGCGCAGACGATTCTGACGCGGATTTAGGCAAACTGGCAGCCAAAATTCTGAAGACGCATTTTAGAGACCCCAAACCAGATAAAACAAAACTACAAAGTAAGGAAACCCAAGCCAATGTCTGAGGTGGTAATCATTGGTGGCGGATTAACCGGCTTAATGATGGCGAATGCGCTATCACATACTGGCCTGCATAGCGATAAGTCACTTTCGGGGGCCATAACGCTGATTGACCGCGCGGAATCTGACGCCGAAATGCCAGATGAACGCACCACTACAATCAATGCCGCTGGGGCACGGATGCTGCAGGCGCTTGGTGTTTGGGATCGGTTGGCGATGCCGCCCTCACCGATTATGCGCATTGAAGTTGCTGAGGGCGCGCCTGCCACCGGATTGGCGGCGCGGCAACGGCGACCACATGATCTTTCTTGGGAAGCTGGCGATAAGCCGATGGGGTTTGTCGTGGAGAATGCCGATCTTCAGGCGGCGCTTCGCTCTGCTCTCAAAGATAGGGCCGGTCTAAACGATAGCTCGGGTGATGATGCCGTTAATCGCAGTGGAATTACCGAAATCCGCAAGGCGGAGGTGCGCGCATTCACAACGCAGACCGACGGCACCGGACGCGCTAATCTTACCTTTGCTGGCGGCCTCAACCGTGATGATCAAAACCGAGAACGACAGATTTCCGCCAATTTGGTTGTTGCCTGCGATGGGGCACGAAGCCTTCTTGCGGACCTTGCCGGTCTGCCGCTTCGTGAGGAGCGCCAGTATCAAACAGCAATCGTATCAACACTCCGTGCAGAAAAACATCACGGCAATACTGCCTATCAGCGGTTTTTGCCGACGGGTCCCTTTGCCCTGATGCCGTTGCAGGGGAATGATCTATCGCTGGTCTGGACCTTGCCAAATGCCAAGGCAGAGGCGTTGATTGAGGCGGATATTCCGACTTTTGAGGCTGCATGCTTTGAGGCATTCGGACAACAGCTTGGCTATCTTCAGCTGGTTGGCAACCGCCTTTCATGGCCGTTGCACCCCGCTATTCGCCCGCAAATTACCGCCCCCGGGCTGATTCTGGCGGGTGATGCTGCGCATGCTATTCATCCGCTGGCCGGTCAGGGGTACAATCTAGCGCTTGCTGATGCCGCCATTCTTGCCGATCTGCTACTCGCCGCTAAACAGCGTGGATTGCCAGCAAGCCACCCCTCGATACGTGGGGAATATGAAACTCGCCGGAAATCCGAAAGGTTGGGGATGAGCTTTGCTACATCCGGTCTAAACCATCTTTTTGCGCGCGCACCATCGCCAGTGCGCCGCGCCGCCGGAGCCACCTTTACGTTGATGGACCGGTTGCCGATGAAATCTATTTTTTCTGATATTGCCGAGGGCGGACAGCTGGCTGATGCAGCTTTATTGCGCGGAGAACTGCCCGGTGATCATCTAAAAAACAGGAAATTTTAAGTGCGCTTATCGCCCGCAGCAGCAAGGCGGTTAAGATAGTCTGTCATCAACGCATCTTGACGCTGGGCATAATCATACAACAACGCCCAGCTGAAAATTCCGGTGTCATGACCATCATCAAACACCAGCCGAATGGCATAATTGCCGACCGGTTCAATGCGGCTGATCTGAACATTCTGTTTGCCAGACGGGGTTGTTTTCTGATCAGCACCATGCCCCTGAACTTCGGCGGAAGGGGATTCAACACGCAACAATTCAGCACTCAACTCCACCATCTCACCTGACGCGAAAGTCAAAGCGAGCATCGTCTTGGCACTGTTCAGGCGAATTTCAGTAGGTGCTGGAGGCGCGGCGCTCATAGCCGGTTATCTTTGCCGTCACCAATGCCGCCATCAAGATTCTCCAGATCACGTGCCTCTTCCACCAGCATTACCGGAACACCATTTCTCACCGGAAATGCTTTGGCAAGCTGGCGGCTGATCAATTCTTGATTAACACGATCATAGTCTAGCGGGCCATGCGTTACCGGACAGACCAGCACTTCCAGTAAAACCGGATCGATGGTCGCGGTATTCTCATGATCAGTGTCGTGCGTCATTGCTACCGTCTTCCTCATGAAGCGCCATTTCCATTATTGTCATCAACAAATCTGCTCGGCGCGCGATGCCATCAGCCTCAAGAAGGGCCTGCTTTTCTGCAACACCAAACGGGCAAACCATCGCTAGAGTATTCAGAATCTGATCATCGCCAGACTTTTCAATCTGATCCCAATCGGCATCGAACCCCCGATGCGCAAAATACCGGCGCATTACGGCAAAAATCTTGGCACGGTCAGTGATACCGCCGGAAGAATCGTCAAAATCAGCCAAAAATTCGGACCAACCCACATCAGCAAGACGGTAGCCGCGGTCCGCAAGCTTATAATCATTCAATCGAAAACGGCAGATACCGGTCAGCGCAATCATGAAACGCCCGTCATCGGTTTCCTGAAAATAGCTGATCCGCCCAGCGCATCCGATGCCGAAAAGCTTGCCCTGATCATCGATCGGTTGAACCATACCAAGCAAACGGCCCGGCGCGCTAAGCACATCCTCGATCATCGCAAGATAACGCGGCTCAAAAATATTAAGTGGCAACTGCCCGCCCGGAAGCAGCAATGCGTTTGGCAAGGGGAATATCGGCATCTGTTCAGGCAGAAGATTCGGCATCTCATCACTCTTTTTCATTTTTATCTCCAAAATCCCTTAAACCAAGATGCCACACGCTGAGCTAAGTCTAATCTTGCCGTCAAAATTCGCTGTTATGAAAACAACAAGGTTGATAATTTACGCCGCGCCGCAATGACATCGGTGTTTGCCGGGCCAAGCGATGTAAAAAACTCCAAGATCTGGATTCGCGCTGCATCATCATTCCATGTCCGGTCAATGGCGATGGACTCCAGAAGATGCTGCATGGCACCGGCGTGATCCCCGGTTGCGAACAACGCCATGGCCAGCGTGTGGCGCGCATCCAAATCCTTTGGATTAGCCTCAACGGCGGCATTTGCCTGATCAAGATCATCTGCTGATCCGGATGTTTTTTCGGCCAACTCCAAGGCGGCAATCGCCAGCTTCATTGCCGGATCATTCAAAAAATCATCATTAAGCTGGTCAATAACTTCGCGCGCACCCGCCACATCGCCGGTCCCAACAAGACAGCGCACAACACCGGCCAACGCCGCAACGGATTCAGGCTCGGTGCTCATCACCTGCTGAAACTGCAGCATCGCCGCATCATAATCAGCCGAAGAAAGCGCCGCTTCTGCCACTTCCAGTATCGCCGCAATATCAGGCCCACTGCCGCCCAACGCGGCAATCTTATCCACAAATTCCTTAACCGCCGATTCAGGCTGTGCACCGGCGAACCCATCAACCGGCTTGCCTTCGACAAAACCGTAAACTGTTGGCACTGACTGAACGCGCATTTGCTGGGCAATCTCGGCGTTTTCATCAATATTGATCCGCACCATCCTAACCTTGCCGCCACTAGCGCCAACCACTTTTTCCAAAATCGGGCCAAGCTGTTTACAAGGCCCGCACCAGGGCGCCCAAAACTGAACAATCACCGGGCTCGACGCTGAGCCTTCAATAACTTCGGACATGAAATTATTCATATCGAC
>CALLKZ010000141.1:0-26691 GCA_938082345.1 uncultured Alphaproteobacteria bacterium | reverse complement strand
AGGCTCTGCCCGAAGTGTTTTTGATCGCATTGCCCGCACTTCACGAACGGCAAGCTGCGCTCCCCCTTGGCGAAGGAGATTACGGACCAGACTGCCCCCTTGGTTGACCTCAGCTATCACAGCCTCGGCGCGCCAGCGGGTAAAACAAAGCTGCACCCGGTCAGCCCAGCGCGCTGGCGCCAAGGCGGCGCTGGCATCCTGCAAAACCCAGATAATTCCATCGCGATCTTTACCTGCGATGATAATTCCGGTCTCACCCGGTCCTCCAATTGCCGGATCAACACCAACAACAACCCGCACCAGGCTGGCACGTGGCGGCGGATCAGCCCGGCAGTCAGCGATCATTTTGCGCGACCATAGCGCCCCCGCAAAACCATCCATCAGAATGCCGTCCAGTTCTTGACGCGCCAGATCGCCGGTGCCAAATCGAACCTTCATTGCGGCGGTAAATCCTGGCGCCAAATTTGCGCTATTTTCAGCCGTTCCTCCTTGCACCAGAAAGGTATCGGGGGCATTGGCAAGCGCTCGCAACCACGCTTTTGGGCGCGGCGTTGTCGTCGCAAGACATCGCGGCATTTCGCCAACACGTAGAGCCAGCATAAGATTGTCCCAAGCCGCCGGATCTGGCCATTTACCAATTTCATCCGCCCAAGCATAGTCAAACTCTGGGCCACGAAGCTGTTCCGGATCAGCTGCCGAATAGGCCCGCCCGACAACACCATTCGGCCATTCCAAACTACGCAGCGAACGCCGCCATGCCGGACGGGTTTGCTTTGGGGCAATCCGCAGAATTCCGGACGGACCTTCGACCATGACATGGCGAACATCATCCGCCGTATCACCGACCAGCGCTATTTGCGCCGCCGTTCCACTTTCAGCAAGCGCGCGAACCCATTCAGCACCAGCCCGCGTTTTGCCAAATCCCCGCCCCGCCATTAACAGCCATACGCGCCATGTCCCCGGCGGCGGCAATTGTTTGTCTCGTGCCCATAACGCCCATGCGTGTAACAGCCAGTCGGCCTCACCTGCGCTGAGTGAGGCCAGAAACGCGTCAATTGTCTGCGGGCTCGTCCGGCGCATCCAAGCGCGCCATTCTTCGGCGAAGGGCAGCGATGGTAAAGGCGTCCGCTCCGCCGTCATCGCGCTCACTCCGATCTGAATTGGCATCATCTGGTTTGGTGTTTTGACTCGAATTTTGGCCCGAGATTTGGCCCGAGATTTGGCCCGAAATTTGAGGTAGAAGACGCGCCGCAAACAGGCGCGGGCGGCGGGCCTGCAATAGGAACATCAGTAATTTATCCGAATAACGTGTGGTCTGGCCGATCACCGTTCCGGCGAAAAACCTATCCTCATCGACGCCGTCAACTGCCCGGCGCACTGCTTCAAGCTCCAGCCTGTCGGCGGCTTCTTCCAGCGCATCAGCCCAGTCAGCGGCGAACTCCTTATCGCGGCGCCGATGTTCATAACAAAAAGAACGACATTTGCCCGACGCACGCGCGGCAGCGCTGACATTGCCAGTACCCCGCAGATCACGCAGAAAAAATGCCTGCCAGTTCCCTTCATCAGCCTGGTTTGGTGCGGTTATTTTTATGGCGATCTTGGCGTCCTCATTGGATAGAAATATGTCAACACCAGCAGTCTAAATCCGCAGGCGAGATTCTTATCGGAGATTAATGTTTGAGATTCATGCTGAAAATTAGGTTCTAAGAATGGGCTAGGTGCTAAGGGGCGTCACAAATTAAGGCCGCCGGTTAGAGCCAACGGCCTGAATTTATCTTTTATATTTCAGCGTAGGATAGGAAATATCCTATTTTGTCTCAAATGTCAAGTGATTTATAGCCGAAATCATTCAACCAAAGGTGAAGGTATTGTTTTGATGCTCCTGTTTCTGGCAGTTTGATTATGATCAATCAGGAGCAAGGTTGTCAGGGCCAGATGATAATCACGATTCAGCGTTGCTCGGCTTCGGCGATAACGCTGGCCAAGTTCAGCCCACCGTACACCACAAGCGCGCGCCCATAGCATTTGGCGTTGACGCGGTGTCACTTGCCACAGTAATTCGGCAACATTGTCCAGATCATCGATGGCATTAGGCGACGGGCGCGGACGCGACTGGCCGCGCGTTCCCGACACGGCAAATCGCGTTGAACGCATCATTTCTGGCCAGGCGCTGTGCACTCCAGCGGGTCCAGTGCGATTATCTTGCGGCAGATTACGCAAGGTTTGCGCCGCATCTGCCAGCCGCTCAACAAGAGCCGTCAGTTGCGTTTTACTGACGCCATCACCGGGGCACCCCTTGCCAAGACGGGGACCGGCTGCGGCGCCCACACCATAATTTTTTGTATTCGAAACTTTAGCCGCTGAAATTTTAACGGCGCGTTTACGCGACTTTGACAATGCGTCAGAATTTACTCTTAAGTGTTGCATGTCTCTCCCCTAATTTGATGTTTTATAAGTTGTAGAGTAGTACTTGCCTTAAATTAGGAATTTTCCTATCATGATCAAGAAGCAGTTTCCATTTTCTACAAAAATGGCACCTCGTATCATCGTAAAACCTCAAAAAATTAGGGATATTAGTCGGGCAGATGAACATCCAGAAGAGCAGTCAATCCATCAAACAGCGAAAGCGAAACAACCGCACCGATAAGCTTGATGCGCCGCGCCGCGCCCTTTGTAACGCGCTCCAGATAGCTGGCCTGTCATTAAAAGATGCCTCGCGCGCTGTTGGCCGTAATGATGCTTATTTACAACAATATCTTTACCGCGGTTCCCCGCGCCATCTTCCCGAGGTTGTGCGCCATCAGCTGGCAGCATTGGCTGGTGTTTCGCACGCCCGGCTCGCCGAACCTAGTCTAACCCCTCCTAATGCCAGCTATGGCGGGTTTGACCCGGAACCCCATCGTGTGGGCCAGCTCAACAGCAACAACCAGCCGGCAAATATCGCTATTCCGCTACTTGATGAGCGCTCCAGCGCTAACAGCCGGATGGTTGACAATGACAATAAGGCGGCCAATGCCCAAATTGGGTTTCCCGATTCAATGCTGCGGCGGATAACCACCGCACCTGCGGTTGGCTTACAGCTTATTTCGATTACCGGTGACTCGATGGCACCAACGCTGGAAGACGGCGATCTGGTCATGATTGATTCAAACCGCACCCAGCCTTCGCCACCTGGAATTTTCGTCCTTGACGATGGTGTCGGACTGGTGGCAAAGCGAGTTGACGCGGTGCCCAACACATCGCCGCAAATGCTTCGCCTGTCGACGGACAATCCTGCCTATACCAATTATCAGCGGCGTTTCGACGAGGTTCATATTGTTGGCCGTGTGGTGTGGTTTGCCCGGCCTTTGTAGAAATTTTGAATTCTATGGCCCGAATTCCATGGGCAAGCTTTGAAATGGACTTGAAATGACGCAAAAAATTGATCGCAGGCCATATAAACAGCGCAGTAAAAGCCGCAAAGCAGATAAAGGGGCTGGTGGACGATCTCGGTCCCGCAATTCCGGCCGCGAATCTGGAGCGCGTCTAGCGCGCAACGCCCCGCCTATTGACCTAGAGATAACGCATGTTGGCGGGCGTGGTGATGGGGTTGGCAAAGCGCGCTATACGCACAACCACGTTTCGGCTGATCATTCTGTGTTTGTTCCCGGCAGCCTGCCGGGAGAGCGTGTATTGGCACAGCCAATATCAATCAATGGCCAAGGTATTAGCACTGAATTAAGTGAAATTATATTGCCATCACCAGAGCGCCGTGACCCTGATTGCGCTGTTTTTCATGTTTGTGGCGGTTGCACACTTCAGCATTGGCAGGACGACGCTGTACGCAACTGGAAAATGCAGCATGTCAAAGCTCACCTGCAACGCGCCAAGGTTGAGCCGGCTGAGATTGGCGAGATCGAAGTCTCACCCCGCCAAAGCCGTAGGCGGGCCACTTTTCATCTAAAACGCCTTCAAAACGATGTGGTGGCGGGGTTTCAGGAACGGGGATCAAGCCGGATCATAACGCCCGAAGGATGCAGCGTATTAAGGCCCGAACTCACCAAACTGCTGGACCAGCTTACGCCATTTGCGAAAGCGCATTTCCCTGTCGGTATCGATATCGATGCAGTGGCTAATTGTCTTGATAATGGAATTTGTCTTTTGTTGCGCGGACCTGCTGGATGGTATGATGGCGTGCTGGAGGCATTGACGGTTTGGGCCGCCGATCATGCGCTTGCCCGCCTTTCGGTTGCTGATAATGACACCCCCGATCCGCTGACGCTCTTTGCCCACTCTGCGCCATGGCTTCGGTTTGGCGAGATAACGGTCACGCCGCCACCGGGCGGGTTTTTGCAAGCCACAATTGAGGCGCAGACCGTGTTGCAAAATGCAGTAGCGGGCATCATTGGTGAAGCCGGACATGTTCTCGATCTTTTCTGCGGGTGCGGCACCCTAAGCCTGCCACTGCTTAATGGGCGCAGGAATTTGACCGCGGTTGAATCTGACCGCCTGGCACTTGCCGCATTGAAATCGGCGGTTGATGCCGCTGGCAGGGGGGCTCAGCTAACCTGTATCAACGCCGATCTTGCCAATGCGCCGATGATGGCCGCCAGCATATCTGAATTTGACGCGGTAATCCTTGATCCCCCGCGTAGTGGCGCCGCCGCACAATGCGCCCATCTTGCTGATAGCAGCGTAAAAATTGCCGCAATGGTATCCTGCAACCCTGCCAGTTTTGCGCGCGATGCGGCGACGCTAATAAGCGGGGGGTTTGCCCTGACACATCTTCAGGTGATTGACCAGTTTCGTTTCACCAGCCATGTTGAACTCGTCGGAACGTTCACGCGCGATGCCACTTCTCTTCGCCGAAAGATGAAACCGAATTGAAGCACCAATGAAAAAACGCTCTCTTAGCATTCGCGGGCATCGGACCAGCCTCTCGGTTGAGGATGAATTTTGGGATGTGCTTTCCCAGATTGCCGGTGAACGCGGGCAATCTGTAGCCGGACTGATTACCGAGATTGATCGCACCCGTCGCAGCGGCTTGTCATCGGCGGTGCGGGTGTTTGTTCTTGAAACATTAAAACAAAAGGCTGCCGCTTGCAGGACACTTTAATCGCCAACAGATTGCTAGCGTGACCTCTTAAATAATCGGGTGATTTGAAGCAGATGAAAATAGCCATTCTTGAAACCGGACGGATCAACGACGCCATCGCGGATCAGTTCGACCGCTATCCAGAAATGTTTGCCGCACTGTTTGAACAAGTGGGACCAGAGAAGAATTTTTCCGGGGTCAAAGGGGCGGATTTCACCTTTACCACCGTGCCGGTAATTGACGGCGTTTTTCCAAGTGACATTCAGGCTTACGACGGCTATCTGGTCACCGGCTCGGCGGCGGGTGTTTATAATGATTATGACTGGATTGCGCCGTTGCAGGATCTTTTGCGTGACATTCACGCAGCCAACCTGCCGTTGGTCGGCGTGTGCTTTGGACATCAGGTGATTGCCCATGCACTTGGCGGCAAGGCCGAGAAATGGCATGATGGCTGGGGTGTGGGCCCTTATCAGGTTCGCCTAAACTCACCCCCGCCCTGGCTCCGACCAAGAGATCTCGGGTCAAGAGATAGGGGGGGCTCTCCAAGCGATGAGGTGCGTCTCATTCATATTCATCAGGATCAGGTTGTCGCCCTTCCCCCGGGTGCAACGCATTTTGGCAGCACGTCCTTTTGCGAAAATGCGATGTTTTACATCGGCGATAATGTTTTTTGCATGCAGGGGCATCCCGAATTTACCCCAGATTACACCAAGGCGCTGATGGAGGTTCGTGAATTTTCAATGGGAAGCGACCGTGTAGAGAGTGCGCTTGAAGGTCTGAAAACCGAGCATGAGGGCGTAACCATCGCGGGCTGGATTTTACAGTTTTTCGCGAATCATCGCGCTAGGTATAAAACCTGAATTGGGCATAAAACCTGAACTGGGCGTAAAACCTGAAGCTTCGTTAAGGACAACAGGGCATCATCATGACATTGGTAATCGGGCTGGATACCGGCGGCACCTACACCGACGCAGCTTTGCTAGATACTGAAGCGGGAACTGTTCTTGCCACAGGAAAAGCCTTAACCACCCGTGAAGATTTATCGATCGGGCTTGGCGGGGCAATCCGGCGCGTGCTTGATGCCTATGATGGCAAGGCTGGTGATATCGGACTGGTGTCACTTTCCACCACTTTGGCAACCAATGCCGTTGTTGAGGGAGTTGGCGGGCGCGTTTGCCTGCTAATGATCGGCTTTGATTCAGCCGCCTTGCAACGCGCAGATTTGGCGCGGGCGCTTGGTCAGGATGATGTTTTTTTCATCAATGGCGGGCATAATGCAGATGGCAGCGCGCAGACGGTGCTTGACGAGGCGGCCATCCGCGCGGCAGCGGCGCAGACCAAGAACGAGGTGTCTGCCTTTGCCGTTGCCGGGCATTTTGCAACACGCAATCCCGCACATGAAACAAAAGCCCGTGACATACTTCGTGATCTGACCGACATTCCGGTTACATGCAGCCACGAGCTATCATCATCGCTTGGTGGGCCGCGCCGCGCCTTGACCGCGGTTTTAAACGCCCGACTGATTAATCTGCTGGACCGGCTGGTGACCGCCACCATTTCGATCATGGAAAATCAGGGGCTGACCTGCCCGATGATGGTGGTCAAGGGTGACGGATCGCTTCTTCAGGTGGGATATGCCCGCTCGCGCCCGGTTGAAACCGTACTGTCAGGTCCGGCCGCCAGCCTTGCCGGTGCTGCGTTTCTGGCCGGCACCCGCACCGCCATAATCGCAGATATCGGGGGCACAACAACTGACATCGCCCTATTACAAAACGGCGTGCCGCAGCTCAAAGCCGACGGTGCGCTGGTGGGTGGATGGCAGACGATGGTCGAGGCGGCTGACATTCGTACCTGCGGGTTGGGCGGCGATAGTGAAGTGCGGGCGGTCAACCGCGGCACGGCCGGCGGATTAATGTTGGGGCCGCGGCGGGCGGTGCCCTTATCCCTGCTGGCAACACAATGGCCGGGCGCGGTGGACAAGCTGACCGAACAGCTGGCAATTGCCGTTCCGCTGGCGACAGACGGGCGTTTTGTTATACCGATGATGCCGGACGGAATTCCAGCATGGCTGACCCGCTCCGAGGCCCGTCTTGCCGAAAAAGCGCTGGAGATTGGCCCGGCAGCGATTGGCGATATTGCCGGAACACAACTGGCGCTTGGTGCGGTGGACCGTCTGATTAGCCGCGGTTTGCTGACGCTTGCCGCCTTTACGCCAACCGACGCGCTGCATGTAACAGGTGAATTTTCTGAATTTGATGGTGAGGCCGCCCAGCTTGGGGCCGCGCTGATGGCCCGCCAGAAAAATGGTGTTGGCGTTGCTATTGCCGAAACCAGCATGGATCTAGCCCACGCCACACTCGGTGAATTGCACCGGCGCACCGGCCTCGCGCTGATGGATGCAGCGCTGGCGCATGATGGTGCCGGTGAAGGCCAAGCAAGCGGCAATCCGCTGCTAGCCGGTATTTATCGCAGCGGTGGCAGGCCAGCAGCGAATCTTTTCAAATCTAGAACCGGGTCCAAATCTAGCTCCGGGTCCAAATCTAGCGGGGCGCCTAATTCCGGTCTTGTTAGCATTTCGCTCGGCCTTAGCACCGGATTAATCGCACTTGGTGCTTCAGCGGCAACGCATTACCCGAACATCGCGGCCCTGATGGGGGTTGAGTTAACGGTGCCAACGCATGCTGATGTTGCGGGCGCTGTTGGTGCCGCTGCCGGATCGGTTCGCCAGCGCGTAATGATTTCCATTACGCAGCCTACTGAGGGTAAATTTCGCATCCATCTGCCAACTGGCCCAAAGGATTTGACCGATTTAGAAGACGCTTTGGCCTATGCGCGCGACGCCGCTAAGACGCTAGCCGAAGACCGTGCAAATCAAGCCGGTGCTAGCAATGTTATCGTAACCATGACCGATGATATCAAACTGGTTCCGCTGGACGCGGATAGGGAAATGTTTATCGAAGCATTGATTTATGCTACCGCCGACGGCCACGCCAGCTAAAGAAACTTTCTAGGTTGATCATTTTTTTAAAAGCTTCTCTGGCATCTAAAAGCTTCGCTGGCATCTAAAAGCTTCGTTGGCGGACTGGCCTGCATTCGGCAGCGAATATTTTCTCGTTGCGAAGTTGAATTTGACTAGCCCGAATGGCCCCCGGGATTTTGTGATCGCGAACACGGTCATCCCGCCAAACCATCATCAAATTGCCGGACAGCCTGTCAAGGCGCATCTCCACACTGGCAATACTCTCCCGCGTTTTGATCAACGGCTTACCATCAACTTTAGCACGCATTAACGGTCCACTTGCAACGGTTCGATGCAGGATGATCGCCTTGTCAGTGGTCTCGATACTCAACACCCCATCATCGGGCTGGGCGTTTTGCTTGGCATTCAATTTTGCATCGACCTTGTCACGCGCCGGCGTGCGGGTGCCAACTTTTAGCGATATTTTCGTAATGCCTGATTTCTGGTCCGATGCCAGAGACTCGGCAGCAAGAAGATCACCCTCCGGATTCAGCCCGGGGTTCGATAAGAAAATCTCTAGTGGGATGCGCTGATTATCTTCGAAAGCCTGAAGTCTAATTTCGGCAATCTCGCCTTCGACCTTCGCGTCCTTATCTTTAATCAGAGTGATATGCACACTGCCGCGAAACATCTCTTCGCTGACCTTATCAACACCGCCAGTCAGCACCTGAAATTCACCGTCGCATAGCAGCGCGACGCCTTCATTATTGCCGCCGTTCGCAACATTTTCAGCGTTCTTTGGATTGCCAGCACTTGTATTACTGGCCGACGTGGCGGCGAAAGCCGAAGCCATAACAGGCATCATTGCCAAAACCGCGCCCATTACAACAACCCGCACTGCAGGCCTGAATTTGCGCTTTGAGGCATCGCTGAATTCGCCGCGATGGGACCGGGATATATATTTCGTGATTTTCAACATTAGAGAAAATTAATTTAATTAACTCTTTTTGCAAAATGTCCTTTTAAAAGAATCGTCTGGGCGCCCTTTATTTTCATCTTGAGGGGGTAGATTTATACTGCTGGCGGAGCCGGCATAACGGTATCTTTGGTGTAGTGCGCATACCGATCGGGGCTGATGTTGGATCCGCAGGCCAGCACGCCAACACGCAATCCCTTCAAACGATCGCGCAGCGGTCCCAAAGCCGCGCCTAGTGACGCAGCGCAGGCTGGCTCAGCCTCCAAGGTCAGTGTCTGACGCATCAGCAGCATCGTTTCGATCATCACCTGATCGTCGATCGTGATCAATTCATCCACGTTCTGGCGCGCCAGATTTAGGGATTCCGGCATCGCCATTGGTGCCCCCAGACTATCGGCAACTGTTTTAACACTCTCTAGGCGTTCCGGATTTCCAGATTTGAAACTTTGCGACAGCGAATCGGCGCCGACCGGTTCCACCCCGATTACGGTAATATTGGGATTATGATTTTTGATCGCCGCCGCCATTCCCGAAATAAGGCCGCCGCCACCAACCGGTAACACAACGATATCCAGATCGGGTGCATCCTCCATAAACTCGGCACCGCAGCTTGCCGCGCCGCATGCCATATTCACATCATTGAACGGATGCAGAATCGGACGCCCCTCATCCGCCGAAATCTGGTCCAGCATCGGCAGAGCTGCCATCATATCGGGAACCAAAATAACCTCTGCACCAAGGGCGCGGCTGCCTTCGATGCGCAATGGATCGGCGGCCTCGGTCATCACCACCTTTGCATGAACGTTGGCAAGCCCGGCAGCCCATGCAACTGCCAGTGCATGATTGCCGCCACTGAACGTTACAACACCGGCTTTGCGTTGGGCATCATCCAGCCAGTCAACGCCCAGCATAGCTCCGCGCGCCTTAAAAGAACCGGTATGCTGAAAGAGTTCCAGCTTCATAAAAAGCTCGGCCCCGGCAGGCAAATAAGGGGATATCTTATTGCTGACCAGTGGCAGAACGGGGGTGCGAATCACGCGTCCAGCCAACGCCTTGCGCGATGCATCAACAAGGTCAAAATCAAATTTTCTCATAGCTATTTCTTTGTTGTTATAGCGAAGTCGTTGTTGTAATCGCGATGCCGACGAACACCAGAACTAGGGCAACACGGCTTACACTCATCATTATCTTCATCAACTTGGCATTGGGCGGTACTTGTGCCTGCATTGCCTTGTGAAGATGAAAATTGGAAATGGATGAGGCCACCAGCAAGGCAGTAGCGCCAAGCAGTTTTATGTTAAAAGCTGTGCCGATATTCATGGTGCCATAAATCGAATAGGCAAGTCCAAAACCAGTCACCCAAAGCGCGACAATGGCGATCAGCGCAAGTAAACCCAGAACCCGCATTGCCCTGCCAACATGGGGGGCTGGCGGTACTTTGGCCTTTACATGCGCAGACTGGATGACCGCGCCGCCAATGCCAATTCCGCCAGCAACAAAAATCGATAGATAATGAATAAATTTCAAGCCGACGATAACGCCCATGATCAAGCTACCTGCAATAATAATAAAATTTAAGATAGCAAAGCTGCCACAGTGAGGCGTCATAGGAAAGGTATTTCATTTATCATCATACCGTGCCCAAACGACCAGCCCCGCACTACGCGATTTTTCAGAAACAACCTTCCCGGCTTCCGGGATCAACTTTCTGGCCGGCCGTCTCTTTGCTACCGGTTAAATGGCCCTGCTTGACGCGGTCATTTTATCACCTAAGGTGGGCATGAAAGAAATTGTATGGTTGATTAAGATGACTTCGGTAAAGGCAAAGACAGTTGACGCGCTTTTCGCAAATATTGACGGGCAACGCGATGCGATGGTTGCAACGACAGTAGACTTGCTGAAAATTCCAACCTTCAATCCCCCCGGAGATAACTACCTTGAAATTTGTGAGCATCTAGAGGCACGGCTGCGGCCTTCCGGGTTTGAAATTTTGAAACTCCGGGCCAAGGGCGCGCTGGGCGATTCCGACAAATACCCGCGCTGGAACATCATTGCCCGCCATCAAGGAAGCCATCCGGGCGATTGTGTACATTTTAATTCTCATACAGATATCGTCGCCCTTGGTGAGGGCTGGACGAAGGATCCGTTCGGCAAAGACATCGAAGGCGACCGGATTTATGGACGCGGTTCATGCGATATGAAAGGTGGACTTGCGGCCTCTATCATAGCGGTTGAGGCTTTTATACAGACCTTTCCGGACTATGCTGGTTCAATCGAAATTTCAGGAACCGCGGATGAAGAAACCGGCGGCTTTGGCGGTGTTGCCTGGCTGGCTGAACAGGGATATTTCAATCCAGACCGCGTGCAGCATGTGATCATCCCCGAACCGCTGAACAAAGACCGTATCTGTCTTGGGCATCGCGGCGTGTGGTGGGCAGAGATCGAGACCAAAGGCCGGATTGCGCATGGCTCGATGCCCTTCCTTGGCGACTGCGCCGTGCGTCATATGAGCGCCGTTATTGCGGAGATGGAAGAAAAGCTGTTTCCCGCCCTTGGCGAGCGTCACACTGAAATGCCGGTTGTGCCGCCGCAGGCTCGCCAATCCACGATGAACATCAACTCCATCCATGGCGGACTTGGCGAACCTGAAGACGGCTATACCGGTTTTCCATCGCCGTTGGTTCCCGATAAATGCGTTATCACCATTGACCGGCGGTATCTGGTTGAAGAAGATCCAACCGAAGTAAAAGCCGAGATTGACAATCTGATGCGCCGTATTCAGGCCCAGCGCCCGGGTTTTGAATATGAAATTCGCGACCTGTTTGAGGTCCACCCAATTATGATCGACAAAAGCGCGCCGGTGGCTGCCACAATTGCCACGGCCATCGAAGCAGTTATGGATAAAAGCCCGGAATATGTGATTTCACCCGGCACCTATGATCAAAAACATATCGACAGAATTGGCAAGTTGAAAAACTGTATCGCCTATGGCCCGGGGATATTGGAACTTGCTCACCAGCCTGACGAGTGGATCGGAATCACCGATATGCTGGACAGCGCAAAAGTCATGGGCCACGCATTAACCAGTCTGCTCTATAATAATAGTGATAGTTGAAAGCGGGCAATAAGGAGAGGAACCTAAAAATGCGAAAGTTACACTTAATCACAACTGCGCTGGCGTTCGGTTTAGCGTCGGCGTCGGCGATGGCAGCCCAGACAAGCATCACGCTTGGCATGCAGCTAGAACCCCCAAAGCTGGACCCAACCGGTGCAGCAGCAGCGGCAATTGACGAGGTTGTTTACGCCAATATCTACGAAGGGCTGACACGCTATCAGGCGGATGGATCCATTGCGCCGGCGCTTGCTAAATCATGGGATATTTCTGATGACGGCCTGACCTATACTTTCCATCTTCATTCAGGTGTGAAGTTTCACGATGGCACCACCATGGATGCCGATGATGTGAAATTTTCACTGGACCGCGCGCGGGCCGAGGGTTCGACAAACGCACAAAAGCGTCTGTTCACCGGAATTGCTTCGGTTGATGTGGTTGATGCCAAAACGGTGCGCATCACTCTGAGCGACCCGGATGGCGGATTTATTACGAACATGGCATGGGGGGACGCCGTTATTGTCGCTCCTGAAAGCATCGAAATGGCTGCCAGTGCGCCGGTTGGCACAGGGCCTTTCAAATTTTCAAAATGGGTGCAAGGCGACCGCATTGAGATCACGAAAAACGCCAGTTACTGGGGAAAACCTGTTGCCTTGGAAAAGGCGACATTCAAGTTTATTTCTGATCCGACCGCCGCTTTTGCCGCCGTTATGGCTGGCGATATTGACGCCTTTCCGGGCTATCCGGCACCTGAAAATCTGCCGCAGTTTGATGCTGACCCGCGCTTTAGCGTAATTGTCGGCTCGACCGAGGGTGAGACTATCCTTTCCACCAACAACAAATCGGAAAAACTGACCGACGTTCGGGTTCGCAAAGCGATTGCGCATGCGATCAACCGGCAAGCGATTATTGATGGAGCGATGTTCGGCTATGGCACGCCAATCGGCACACATTTTGCGCCGCATCACCCGGATTATGTCGATCTGACCGGCCAGTCAAACTTTGATCCGGAACGCTCTAAGGCGCTGTTAAAGGAAGCCGGATATGCAAACGGTCTGACGCTTTCTCTTAAGCTACCACCGCCCTCATACGCACGTCGTGGCGGCGAGATTATCGCATCCCAGCTTCGCGAAGTTGGTATTGATATCGAGATTGAAAATCTGGAATGGGCGCAGTGGCTAGAGCAGGTCTTCAGGGGTAAGGATTTTGATCTGTCCATCGTCTCGCACACCGAGCCAATGGATATCGGTATTTATGCCAATCCAGAATATTATTTCCAGTATGACAGTGCTGAACTGCAGAAGGCGATGACCGATTTGAAGCTGGCAACCGACGCCAAAAAACGCACCGCGTTGCTTCAATCGGCGCAACAAATCATCGCCGATGATTACGTCAATGGCTATCTGTTCCAACTGGCACGCACTGGCGTGGCGAACGCCAAGATTAAAGGTCTTTGGGAAAATTCCCCAACACAGGCCAATGATCTGACCGGCGTCAGCTGGGCCGACTAAGCCGCATCACCTAAAGCATCGCCGCATACCCTTATCGGTATGGGGCGATGCTGTTATATTGATGGCGATAATTTTCTCAAACTTTGCATTTTTTTATAATTCACTAATCTAGATTAAACCTTTTCCACCCTCATCCGAGTGCCGTTCATAAGTAGATGCTTCGCTATATTCTTAAACGTCTGGGGGTTTTGCTGGTCAGCCTGCTGGTGGCATCGGGGATTATTTTCACCATGCTGGAGGTGGTCCCGGGCGATCCCGCATCCTTTATGCTGGGGATCAATGCTGAAGCGGATACGCTGGCTGCATTGCGGCGTGAGCTTGGCCTAGACCAGCCATTATGGCAGCGCTATGTCCAATGGGTTGGCGGCATGGTTACTGGCGATTTTGGTATTTCATACACTTATCAGGTTCCGGTTGCTGAGCTGGTCATGGCGCGCATTTGGATTTCGTTGCCGCTCGCCCTCTTTGCGTTACTCCTCTCAACCTTGATCGCGATTCCGGCCGGGCTGATCGCTGCGGGGCGCCGGGGGCGGGCATCTGACTGGGCAATTATGGGCACCACCCAGCTTGGCATTGCCATTCCCAATTTCTGGTTTGCCATGATTCTGGTCAGTATTTTTGCAATTAAACTTCGCTGGATTTCGGCTGGCGGGTTTCCGGGGTGGGATCAGGGTGTTTTCGTTTGCATCAAGGCGCTGTTGCTTCCTGCCATTGCGCTAGCTTTGCCGCAGGCCTCAATTCTGGCGCGGGTAATGCGTTCATCATTGCTGGAAACACTCTCGCAGGATTACATCCGTACGGCGCGGGCCAAAGGTCTCAGCCAGCGCCGCACTGTCTGGGCGCATGCCTTTCGCAATGCGCTCATTCCGGTTCTAACCATTATCGGTCTGCAATTTTCATTTCTAATTGCCGGAGCGATTATTATCGAAAATGTATTTTTTCTTCCCGGCTTGGGCAGGTTGATTTTTCAAGGTATTACCCAGCGTGATTTGATTGTTGTCGAAAGCGTGGTGATGCTCCTAGTGTTCGCCGTGATCTGCGTCACCTTTCTGGTTGATATTGCCTATGTGCTGGTCGATCCACGCCTGCGGAAGCCGACATGATGAAAGCTGACCTGAAGACAAACGGCCTCATCCTTCCGGTATCACTTTTGCTGGGGGCCGGGTTAACTGGCGTTTTTGTGATGGCGGCGCTGGTCTCATTCATCTGGACTCCGTTCAGCGTTGAGACACTGAATATCGCGGCAAAGTTGCAGCAGCCCAATGCAACGCATCTTTTTGGTACAGACCATTTTGGTCGCGATATTCTGTCAATGATCATGGTTGGTGCCCGCGTTTCCATCGCCGTGGCAATCGTTGCGGTTGGTATTGGCATTTTGGTTGGGGTGCCACTTGGGTTGCTGGCGGCGGCACGCCAAGGCGGTCTTGTTGATGATTTGGTGATGCGCAGCAATGATCTGGTTTTTGCGTTTCCTTCATTGCTGATTGCCATTCTGATTACTGCGATTTTTGGTCCTTCGGCGCTGAATGCGATCATCGCAATCGGCATTTTCAACATTCCGGTTTTTGCCCGGGTAACGCGCGGCAGCGCGCTGTCTGTCTGGACGCTTGACTTTACTTTGGCCGCGCGTGTCGCCGGTAAAAGCGGGGTGCGAATTTCGTTTGAGCATATTCTGCCGAACATTCTGAACATCCTGATTGTTCAGGGCACCATCCAGTTCAGTTTGGGAATTCTTGCCGAGGCAGGCTTGTCCTATGTTGGGCTTGGTGCCCAGCCGCCGCTGCCATCATGGGGACGAATGCTTGCTGACAGCCAAACGATGGTTTCATTTGCTCCGCATCTGGCCATTTTCCCCGGTGTTGCCATCATTGCCACCGTGCTTGGGTTGAACCTGATGGGTGACGGGCTGCGCGACCTTCTGGACCCACGATTGCGGCGAATGCGCTGATGGATACTTTGCTGGATATTGCCGGATTAAACCTGTCGATTGGTCAAACACCGATTTTGAAGGATATCTCGCTTCGGGTTGGGCAGGGTCAGGTTTACGGCATTGCCGGTGAAAGTGGATCGGGAAAATCAATGACCGCGCTTTCGGTGATGGGGCTGCTGCCGCAAGGCGCGCAGCGTAGCGGTACCGCCCATCTTCATCAATCCAATGCGGATAACAGTAATTTGTTCACGCGTAGCGAAGCCGAGATGTGCCGATTGCGAGGTCGTGAGATCGGAATGATTTTTCAGGAACCAATGACGGCGCTCAACCCCCTAAAGACGATCGGCGCTCAGATTACTGAGACCTTACATATCCACAGTTCAGTTTCCAGCGCCGAGGCCAAAGAAATTGCCTATGAAAAACTGGCGCGTGTTGGACTTGGAGATACCCGGTTTTCACTAAACACCTACCCGCATGAATTGTCTGGCGGTCAGCGTCAACGGGTGATGATTGCGCAGGCGATTGCTTGGAAGCCGGCACTTTTAATCGCCGATGAACCGACAACTGCTCTAGATGTTACGACGCAGGCGGGCATTCTGACATTGCTTCGTGATCTGGTTGATAATGAGGGGATGTCGATCATGCTGATAACGCATGATCTGGCAGTCCTTGCCGAAATGGCTGACCATGTCAGCATCATGGAACATGGCCGCATTGTTGAGGATGGTGCTACCGAAACATTATTCCGGACCCACCGGCATCCCTACACCAAAAAGCTGTTTGCCGCTGCATCGCATATTCCAGAGCAATCGCCGCCAGCGGTGACAACACCACTGTTATCGGTTGAAAATCTGGGAATTAGCTATCGCAAGAAATCTGGCAGATTATTTGGCAAACCGATAAAATTTGAAGCGGTGAAAGATGTAACCCTGCACATTCTAAAGGGCGAGAGCGTTGGTCTTGTCGGCGAATCCGGGTGCGGAAAATCTACCCTTGCCCGAGCCATTTTGGGATTGCAGCCGATTAACGCTGGGCGGATTATCCTTGATGGCAGCGATATCTCGGGAAAAAACAGGAACCCGACTGGCGGATTACAGCAAATCGTATTTCAAGACCCTTACGCCTCGTTCAATCCGCGGCATAAAGTTGACCGGCTGGTGGCTGAACCTTTTCACCTTGTGGCAAACGCTCCGCGCGGTGATAAACTTACAATGCAGATTGATCAGGCACTGGAGCAGGTGGGGCTGTCCAGCTCTGATCGGGGCAAATATATCCATGAATTTTCCGGGGGGCAGCGGCAGCGAATTGCCATAGCCCGCGCGCTGGTGGTCAAGCCAAAACTAATCCTGCTGGACGAGGCCGTCTCGGCCCTTGATGTGTCAATTCGCGCCCAGATTCTGGACTTACTGGCGGAGTTACGCGCGCTTCATGAATTATCCTATCTGTTTATCAGCCATGATCTGTCAGTTGTTCGGGCGATTACGGACCGTGTTTTGGTGATGCGCGACGGCCAGATTCTGGAAAGCGGTAAAACGGCTGATGTGCTGCGTACCCCACATCATGATTACACGAAACAACTTCTTGAATTCACGCCGCAAATTCCTCCAGAATGGATTGGTTAGAGGCCAAAATTGCCAGATCAATAGCCGCAGAGCGAAGGACGTTAGAGAAATGACTTTGGGAAATCTATTCTATCCGGCCGACAAGGTCTTTATTGATGGCAAGTGGCAGGCGCCAGCATCCGGGGCTATGCTGGAATTGTTCGATCCGTCGGATGGCTCGCTGCTGACCATGATCGCACGCGGCGGTAGTGACGATATTAATGCCGCGGTCAATGCCGCGCAAAACGCCCTTAACGGCCCATGGCATCGGGTCACCGCGGGCGAGCGCGGGCGTATCATGCTGCGGCTATCAGCCCTGATTTTGGAAAAGGCCGACGAGTTGGCAGTGATTGAGGCGCATGACGTTGGCAAACCGCTGGCTCAAGCCCGCGCCGATGCTGTAGCCATGGCGCGTTATTTTGAATTTTATGGCGGAGCTGCCGATAAGGTGATGGGCGAGACCATTCCCTATCTTGATGGATATACTGTTTACACGCTGCGTGAGCCGATTGGCGTTACCGGCCATATTGTGCCGTGGAATTATCCGATGCAAATTCTGGGACGCTCGGTTGGGGCGGCGCTGGCGATGGGAAATTGCTGTGTGGTGAAACCGGCCGAACAGGCGTGTCTTACCGCGCTGGCACTCGCCAGTTTAGCCGTTGAGGCAGGCTTGCCGGATGGTGTGCTGAACATCGTTCCGGGGCTGGGTGTTGAGGCTGGCGCTGCCCTATCAGCGCATCCGGGGGTGAATCACATATCGTTCACCGGGTCAGTTGCCACCGGCCAGTTGGTACAGATGGCTGCAGCACAGAACGTTGTGCCGGTAACACTAGAACTTGGCGGCAAGTCACCGCAGTTGGTCTTTGAGGATGCCGACCTCCACGCAGCGCTGCCGTTTCTGGTGAATGCCGGAATACAAAATGCTGGCCAGACCTGTTCGGCCTCGTCACGCATTCTTGTCGCCCGGCCCATTTTTGATGAGGTTGCGGCATTAATGGCGGCGCGCTATTCGGAATTGGAAACGGGTCCGGCGATGCAAAACCTTAATGTCGGGCCGCTGATTTCACAAGCACAACAGGATATCGTTTCCGGCTTTCTGGCGCGCGGCGATGATTTGCCGGTTCTGGCGCGCGGAAAGCTGAGCAGCACCGCCCCTAACGGTGGATATTACCAACCACCAGTTTTGTTAAAGGGCGATGATCCGGCGCATGAACTTGCCCAAGATGAAATTTTTGGTCCTGTGCAGATTATGATCCCCTTTGATGATGAGGCAGACGCATGCGCCATTGCCAACGGCACCAAATATGGACTTGTTGCCTCAATATGGACGCGTGATGGCGCCCGCCAAATGCGGCTTGCCCGCCAATTGCGTTCGGGTCAGGTCTTTATCAATAATTATGGTGCTGGCGGCGGGGTGGAATTACCCTTTGGCGGGGTTGGCCATTCCGGGCATGGGCGGGAAAAGGGCTTTGAGGCTTTGTATGGCTTCTCCTCATTAAAAACGATCGCCGCCCTTCACGGATAATTGGAATTTCAAACAAATTTGGATGGCAGGGGAGACTAGGATGCGACTGCAAGACAAAACCGCGATTATCACCGGTGGCGGATCAGGCTTTGGAGCCGGAATTGCCAAAGTGTTTGCCACTGAGGGCGCCAATGTCATCATCGCCGACATTAATATGGACGCTGCCACGTCCCTTGCGGCGACGCTAGGGGGATTGGCGGTGAAGGCTGACGTTTCAAAATCAGACGAAATGCAGGCGCTTGTAACAGCAGCAATGGATCATCATGGCAGCGTTGATATATTTGTGAATAATGCCGGCATAACCCACCTTCCCCAGCCGATGGAAGATGTAACCGAGGATGAATTCGACCGGGTGTTGATGGTTAATACCAAGTCGGTATTCCTGTCAGGCAAATATGTTGTCCCGATCATGAAAGCGCAGGGATCAGGCGCGTTTTTGAACATTGCATCGACCGCCGGCGTATCACCACGCCCGAATTTAAGCTGGTACAACGCCACCAAAGGCTGGATGATTACCGCAACAAAGAGCATGGCAATAGAACTCGCCCCGCACGGCATTCGGGTGAATGCGTTGAACCCGGTAGCTGGCGAGACCCCGTTGCTGAAAAGTTTTATGGGCGAAGACACACCGGAAATGCGGGCAAAATTTCTGTCCACAATTCCGATTGGCCGGTTTTCAACGCCGCAGGATATGGGCAATGCCGCAGCGTTTCTGTGCTCGGATGATGCGTCAATGATAACCGGCGTCGCGATGGAGGTTGATGGTGGGCGCTGTATTTAGCGCCCCCTGTTCCAGCTGTTTTTCAATCTGTAGATCAAATCAGGAAAAGGCACCAAGATGACGCTCACACCGGGTCCCCGCAATCTGATTACCGATGTTGACGGCATTCTGGTTGGCAACGCCCATAACATGGCGGTTAAAACCGGAACCACAGTGCTGTATGGCGAATCTCCTTTCGTTGCGAATGTTCATGTTATGGGCGGCGCACCCGGGACGCGCGAGACTGATTTGTTGGACTCTGACAAGCTGGTTAGTGAGGTTGACGCGCTGGTGCTCTCTGGCGGATCGGCCTTTGGACTGGATGCGCCGTCACATGTGGCAAAGCTGCTTCGTGCCGAGGGGCGCGGCCTTAGCGTTGACCGTGTAAAGGTGCCCATTGTACCCGCCGCTATTCTGTTTGATTTGTTGAATGGCGGGGATCAATCATGGGATGAAAATCCGTGGTATGCGCTTGGTGCCGAGGCGTTTCATGCCAGATCACAAGATTTTCAACTAGGATCAGCAGGAGCCGGATATGGGGCAACAACGGCTGATCTAAAAGGGGGGTTGGGGTCCGCCTCGATCATCCTGGAAAGCGGAATTACCATCGGCGCATTGGTCGCGGTAAACGCTCTGGGATCAGTAATTCAACAAGGAAGGCCGCATTTCTGGGCAGCCCATCAAGAAATGAATAACGAGTTTGGCGGCTTTGGTCCGTCGCCAGATCCGGTTGATGTGGGGGACGTGCCGATGAAAATGGCACGCCGCGAGGAGCTTGCCAACGCTTCCGGTGTTTCCCCTGATATGGCATCAGGAAACACCACGATCGCGATTGTCGCCACCGATGCGGCGTTGAATAAATCGCAATGCAAGCGCATGGCCGTTGCTGCGCATGATGGTATGGCCCGGGCTATCTGGCCGAGCCATACGCCTTTTGACGGTGATCTTGTCTTTGCGCTTAGCACCGCAACGCGGCCTGCGCCCACCGATGGCGATGTCTTGGCACTGGGTCATTTTGCGGCGGTCTGCCTTGCCCGGGCCATTGCCCGCGCGGTCTGGCACGCAACGCCTGCGGATGATGATCTTCTGCCAACTTTTACCCAGAAATTTGGTGGTTAGTCGTCACTTCACCTCACGCCACCATTCATCGAATAGCGGCGGGTCTTCAAGTCGTATTATCGCGCCCAGACGCGGCGTAATCAGGTTAATGTTATTTTGCTTTGCCAGCTTGCTAATCTTTGATGGCGGGTCGAACCAGTTATGCAACGACATGTCGAACATACCCCAATGCACCGGCACCAGATAATTTCCGCGAAGCTCCATAAATCCTGTGATAACATCGTGCGGCATATTGTGGACGGCGCGCCAGCGTTCATTATATTGACCGCTGTCCATGAACACCAAATCAAACGGGCCGAGCCGCTCACCGATGGATTTATAATGTGTGTCATAGCCAGAATCACCACTGAAAAACATCCGCCGCGTTGGACTTTTAATCACCCATGACGCCCACAGCGTTTCCATCTTTGAGCTGATACCGGTCCGTCCAGAAAAATGCTGCGCCGGTGTTGCAACAAAAGACAGACTGCCTGGGCCAGCCCCGCCAAGATCAGCTTCCTCCCACCAATCCAGCTCAATCATCTTTGACGCCGCAATGCCCCAACGGCGAAGATGCGCACCAACGCCCAGCGGTAGGATAAACTTCACATCCCTATCGGTAAAATGCTTGATCGTTTCCATATCGAGATGGTCGTAATGATCATGCGAAATCACGATATAATCAATCTTCGGCAGATCATCAATTTTGATAACCGGAGGCTGGAAACGCCTAACTATAAGGGGAACTGGTGAAGCATAGTCTGAGAAAACCGGATCAATCAGAACCGTTTTGCCTTCGATTGACAGCAGAATTGATGAATGCCCCAGCCAGATGAATTTAATTGTCGAAGCGCTCTCCAGAAAATCCGTGAAATCTTGGGTCCGCTCCTCAGGCATTGGTGCGTTCGGTGAAGTCTGGTTAGAATTGAAGATAAAGTTAGGTCTTTCACGCCCGAACGGGTCATCCCAGAAACTCACATCATCACCGACATTATCCATGATGCCGGGATTACGATTCACAAAACCGCCAATGTCAGCATTGTAATTGGGAGAAGCTTGAACAAGCTCAAGATACTGGCCCGACGGAATTGCACCAAATTGCGCGCACCCGCTCAGCAGCAATCCACCCGAAAAAATGATCAACGCCCCCGCAAGTCTGTTTAGGCGTGTCATCCGTTTTTTCATTCCGAAATCCTGTCAAAATAGCTGTCAGCGTTAGGAACACCATCTAAGGCACCCCTCCCCTACAAAACAGGAAAATCACATAAAAAGGAATGAGAATGTTTGCACTAGGCATATAAAGATGTTCAGAATTACACCCAAACACCGGACATAAAAATAGTATTTTTGGAAATGGGCAGCTTTGACTGATTACACAAAAATCATTGACGCGGAGACATGGAGTTTCATCGCGCAAACACAAAGCCATTATCCTGATGATACCGCCGCGATGTCGATTGCCGATCAACGCCGCCATTATGATGCGCTATGTCGTGCCTTTTCCCGCGGGTATCCTGACAATGTGACAGCGTTTGATAGCGTGGCCGACACCGTTCCATATCGCCACTATTCCACCGGTAAAAGCGATGCTTTGGTGATTTATTTTCATGGCGGCGGATACGTTGTTGGCGGGCTGGAAAGCCATGATGATATTTGCGCCGAAATTTGTAGCACGACAGGGTTTGATGTTTGCTCTGTCGATTACCGCCTGGCCCCCGAACACAAGCACCCGGCCATGTTTGACGATGCTATGACCGCGGTGCGGCACCTGCTAGATCAGACCGATGGACCGGTTCTGCTGTGCGGTGATAGTGCCGGGGGTAATCTTGGCGCCGCTGCCGCCCATGCTTTGCGCGGCGAAACCACACGCATCGCCGGGCAGGTTCTGATCTATCCAACGCTGGGCGGCGATATTAACACCGGAAGCTATATTACCCATGCCAATGCGCCGATGCTGACGCGCAGCGATATGCTATTTTATTCAAAAGTTCGTTTGGATGAGGCACATGTACAGGACGGGGAGTCTGATGCGCACCTTTATCCTCTGGCCGATGATGATTTTTCCGGCCTTCCACCAACCGTTATTGTCACCGCCGAATGCGACCCGCTCAGCGATGACGGACGCGATTACCGCGATGCGATTATTGCCAGCCGCGGAAATGCTGTATGGTTCAACGAGGCAGGTTTGGTGCATGGTTATCTTCGCGCGCGAAGCAGCGTTCGCCGGGCAAAGGATAGTTTTGATCGGATTACCGCCGCACTTAATGCGCTTGGCAAAGGTGAATGGCCATATAGCTAATAAGGGCATCTGAAATGAGCATTGCAAATCTGAAGACCATTACTGAAAACCCCGACATGGCGATTGTGATGCCCGACGGGTGCCGGCTCTCGGCGCGAGCTTGGATGCCGGATGACGCCAAAACAAACCCGGTTCCTGTCATTCTGGAGTTTCTGCCCTACCGCAAGCGCGATGGCACAACTGCGCGCGATTGCCTGACCCACCCTTATTTTGCCAAGCGTGGCTATGCCTGTATCAGAGTTGATATGCGCGGCAATGGCGACAGCCAAGGACTGATGGAGGACGAATATAGCCAGCAGGAACTGGATGACGCTGTTGCCACGATCAATTGGCTTGCCGCGCAACCATGGTGCACCGGCGCCGTTGGGATGATGGGGATCAGTTGGGGCGGTTTTAACAGCTTGCAGGTGGCAGCCATGCAGCCCGAACCGTTAAAGGCGGTCATTACGCTATGTTCCACCGTTGATCGCTATGCCGATGATATTCACTATAAGGGCGGCTGCCTGCTGAATGAAAATATGGGCTGGGGATCGACGATGTGGTCCTATTCATCACGCGCGCCAGATCCTGCGCTGGTTGGTGATGACTGGCGGCAAATGTGGCTGGATAGGCTGCAGAACGAGCCGTTTTTGCCGGCATTGTGGCTGCGTCATCAAAACCGCGACGCCTATTGGCAGCATGGATCAATCTGTGAGGATTTCAGCGCCATCAAAGCAGCGGTGCTGGCGGTTGGCGGTTGGGGTGACGCCTATAAAAACGCTGTCTCACACCTTGTTGAAAATATCAGCGCACCGGTTAAAGGTATTGTCGGGCCTTGGGTTCATAAATACCCTCATTTCGCCGTTCCCGAACCTCGGATCGGCTTTTTGCAAGAGGCTCTTAGATGGTGGGACCAATGGTTAAAGGACATTGATCGCGGGGTCATGAATGACCCAGATTACAGCGCCTATCTGATGGATGGGGTGCGCCCCCAAACATGGTATCAGGAACGCGCCGGACGTTGGATTAGCGAAAATGACTGGCCCAATGGCCTCACAAATCAGGCGTGGACTCTGCAAGCCAACCATCGCCTTGGCAAACCGGGCATATCGGCGCCGGACGATCTTAAAGTCATGGTAAAATCGCCGCAGGATTGCGGTATGGGGTCGGGCGAATATTGCGCCATATGGCTTGGCCCGGAAATGCCCGGCGACCAATGCGCTGATGACGCCATGTCTGCCGCCTTTACTAGCGATACGCTTGATCACGACACCGATATTGTCGGCGCCCCGCGACTGACATTGCGCTTGCAAGCGGATCATCCGGCGGCGCAAATTGCCGTGCGGTTAAACCATGTTCATCCTGATGGTGCCTCCACCCGCATCACCTATGGCGTTTTGAACTTGGCTCACCGTAAAGGCCATGCGGCTACAGCCCCCCTTAATCTGGATGAGATCATCGACGTTGGCGTGGTGCTGGATCAATGCGCCTACCGCGTTCCCGAGGGACACCAGATACGCGTTGCCGTTTCATCCACCTATTGGCCGCTTTTATGGCCATCGCCAAATGCTGTATCACTGATGTTAAATGCCGGAGTGCTGACCCTACCAATCCGGCCCAGCGGTGATACGGACGAGCGAAATTTTCCAGAACCCGAGGCAGAATTACCTTGGCAAATTGAACAAATCAGACCAGCTGCCAACAGCCGCAAAATCAGCACCGATTTGAATTCCGGTATAGTAACGCTGGAGATTATAGATGATTTTGGCTGCGTGAAGGACAGCGATCATGGGCTGGTCAATGGGTCGGTTGCGCGTGAATGGTGGAGCATCCATCCGGACGATCCGTTGAGTGCGCGCGCAAAAACGCACTGGAGCACGCAGAACAGCCGTGACGGCTGGTCGGTACGCACCGAAACCTATGCTTCGATGACGTCGGACGCCGAACGGTTTCACCTGACCGCCCGCCTTGAGGCTTATGAAGGCGACACTTTGATCTATGAACGTGATTTCACCGACAGTATCGCGCGCGACTGTCGTTAATGGTGGGGTGTTTCAAAAAGGTGCGCTGGCGCGGGATTACTTGCTTTCAGCGTGGCGTTTTGCCGTCAGATTTGTCAGCCAATCCGGATCCATTTCCGGCACTGACGAGAGCAGCAATTCTGTATAATCAGGGAATGGTGGGGCAAAGACCGCAGCCTTGCTTCCTTGCTCGACAACCTTGCCCTCATTCATCACCACAACTTGATCGGCGATTGCCTTCACCGTTGAAATGTCATGCGTGATGAACAGATAGGTCAATCCCAGCTCATCTTGAAGGCGCAGTAAAAGCTTTAGAATTCCTTCCTGCACAATTTGATCAAGGGCTGAGGTAACTTCATCGCAAATGATCAAATCCGGATTGGCAGCCAGCGCGCGGGCAATGCAGATACGCTGTTTCTGTCCCCCCGACAGTTCTGCCGGAAGGCGTTCCAAAAACTCACTGCCAAGCTCAATCATCTCCAGAAGTTCCAGCACACGGTCGGCGTTTTCACTGCCGCGCATCCCAAGATAAAATTCCAGTGGGCGGCCAATGATTTCACGCACCGTCTGACGCGGGTTCATTGCCGTATCAGCCATCTGATAGATCATCTGGATACGGCGCTTTTGTTCTTTATCCCGGTCGGCCAATTTTTTTGGTAACGCGTTACCGTCAAAAATCACTGATCCCTCCGACTGCGGCAGCAGGCCTGTGATGACCCGCGCGGTCGTAGATTTACCCGAACCAGATTCGCCAACCACCGCCACAGTGGACCCTTTCGGCACGTCGATATCAACGTTAAACAGAACCTTAGACTTGCCGTAAGCCGCATCCACACCCTTTAGACACAGGAAGTTTTCAGCCGGCTTTTGCTCCTTTTTTTGCAGCGAGCGCACCGACCACAACGACTTTGTGTAGGCCTGCTTGGGCGAGGTTAGCATCGTGCGCGTCGGTGCCTCCTCAACCTCTTCGCCATAGCGCAGCACTTTGATCACATCGGCCATCTGAGCGACCACTGCCAGATCATGTGTGATATAGATCGCCGCGGTGTTGAATTCTTCGACAATGGCACGCATCGATGACAGAACTTCAACCTGCGTGGTGACGTCCAGCGCCGTGGTCGGCTCATCAAAAATAATCAGATCGGGGCGCGGTGACATAGCCATTGCAGTCATCACACGTTGCAACTGGCCGCCCGACACCTGATGCGGATAACGATCGCCAATATGTTCCGGATCGGGCAAATTCAAAGCCCCATAAAGCACATGAGCGTCTTCGATCGCCTCACTACGGTCCTTGATGCCAAAGCGAATCGTCGAGCCTGTCGTTTGCTCAATAAGACGGTGTGCCGGATTGAATGAGGCCGCCGCCGACTGCGCAACATAGGTCATCCGGTTGCCCCAATAGCTGCGCTTCGCCACATCCGACATTTGCGCCAGATCAACTCCTTCAAACATGATAGAGCCACCGGTAATGCGGCACCCGGGCTGGGTATATCCCATCGCAGCCAACCCAAGGGTGGATTTGCCTGCTCCAGATTCGCCGATTAGTCCCATAACCTCGCCGCGGCGCAGGGTTAGATCAACCCCCTTGACGATCTCATGCCATTTCTCGTCAGAAAACCCCTCAATTTCGAGGCCTTTGATATCCAGCAGGACATCACCTTTTTGCGATTTATTGCTCATCACGAAGCCCACTTGTTTTGTGCAAGAACCAGTCGACCACGAAATTCACTGCCACCGTTAAGAGGGCGATCGCGCCTGCGGGTAATAACGGAGTCAAGCCTGCTTTAATGTCATATTGTGCGAATTGAATCAGATTGGCATTGTCGCGCACCATTGATCCCCA
>CALLKZ010000140.1:0-7833 GCA_938082345.1 uncultured Alphaproteobacteria bacterium | reverse complement strand
ATGAGCAAGTCGCCCTTTCCGGGGTTTCTGGGCCAAAGATTAAGCCCCCGCCGGGAGGAACAGCAGGGGCTTTTTCTCAGACATCTAGGAGCGTTAATTTCTGTCGATAACGGCGGTATTCGCGTACACATCTGTGTCTGAATAATCGTTCTGCGGGTCGTAAGACGAACACTTTGGTAGTCCTTTCTGTTCAAACGCGGGGCAAGAGGGCCTTGGCGCGGGGCTGGAGAGCCTTGAAATTTCGTGCCACCAACGCTGAAACCCAAAAGGATCAGCATCGGCGGCAAATTTTTTATACTGATCAACCGTGAGAACCTATACTGCTCAATTTGCATATTTGATGTGCAAAAAATGCATCACGGCTATCGGCAGTGCTTCGCAAGCAGTGGATTTGCCGTCTCGGTCCTGCTTTTCCATTTTAGATGACATGTTTAGATGACATGTTATGATTATTGTGTGTGGGTAATTTCATACAGATGAATAGGGGCTTCTTGTAGGGCCGCCCCTTTATTGACCGCATTACTGATTCATTTTAATGATCTGGATATTAATGAGCCGGATAATTCAACCGGATAAACAGTCCCGCAACCGGGGCACATTTTGAGGTAACGGAGGACACTGATTCATGAAACTTAAAAACATTTTTGCAGTATTCGCTGCAAGCGCCGTTTTGTCTTTGGCCGGCCCGGTTATGGCTGCTGACTGGAAGCCGGACGGCTCGCTGACGATGCAGATAGGGTTTGGTGCTGGTGGTTCTACCGACACTATGGGCCGCGTTCTGGCCAAGGTGATGGAAGATCAGACGGGCTGGAACGTTATTGCCGAAAACAAAACTGGCGGCGGTGGTGTTGCCATGTTTACCGGCATTGCGAAAATGCCGCCGCGCGGCAAGGTTATCGGCCTTGGTGTCAGCATGCCGATTTTGGTGAACCTTGTTCGCCGGGGTGACGAGCTGCCATTTGATCTGGACAGTTTTGATTATCTTGGCACGATCTCGAAGGCTGAGTTGGCGCTGGTTGCGGCTAAGGATGCACCGTTTGATGATCTGCAAGGATTGGTTGCCTATGCTAAAGCGCAAGGCAGCATGCCGGTTGCCTTTGGTGCGCCTCCGCAAAAATTGCTGATGGATGTGACCGCGCGCGAAACCGGGGCCTCGTTTAACATGGTCTCGACCAAAGGCGGCGCCGAGACAATGAAGCTGATCCTTGGTGGTCAGGTTCTGGCTGGCTTTAGCTCGGGTGAGCATTTTCCACATGCCGAAGCTGGAACCATGAAAGTGATTGCCGGCGGTAATGCGGTGCGTCTCAGCTATGCCCCCGAAGTTGGCACATTTGTTGAGGGTGGCGTGAATGCTTATGTCGATCCGTATTTCTATCTGGCAACAACTGCCGGAACAGATCCGGCGGCAATCAAAGCTATTTCCATGGCTATCGAAAACGCGATGAAGTCACCGGAAATGATCAAAATCGTCAATAATGCAGTTAAAAACCCGCCTTTGAACCTAGGGGCGGATGACACCAAGACAATGATGGTTGAAGGTCTTGCGAACGTCGGCGTGCTTTTTGCCAAATAATCTCGGGCTCTGCCGTGCATCGCCGCGGCAGAGCTATTTTTAGGTGGATTATATGAAGGTTTCTGCTGATCGCCTGTCCGGTTGCTTTTGTGTTTTGCTGGGATTGGCGATGATTTTTACGATTATTCCAACCTATGTGGAAGGTCCCGAGGATGGGAGTATTGCGCCGGCTACCCTGCCCAATATTCTGTCTTGGATCATCGTTGTTTGCGGCGGCTTTCTGGTCATAAAGCCGACAGGACATCAAACACAGGATATGCGTTTTTTTATCTCGGCAGCGGCTTATGCAGCGGTTCTGGCGGGCGCTATCTATGCTATGACATTGCTGGGATTTGTATATGTTGCGCCGGTTCTGGCGCTGGTTATCATGCTGATGATAGGTGAGCGCAGGCCGTTATGGCTGGGGTTCGGTGTTGCCGGAATGCCAGCGCTAATCTTTATTTTTGTCGAGCTGCTCCTCGACCGGAGCCTTCCCTAAAATGAGCATGATCAGGCAGAGCCGGGAATTTGCTCAGAGGTGCGGCGTTGGTTGATTTATCGACAATTCTGGCAGGCTTTGGCGATGCTTTTTCTCTCGTCAATCTAGGCTTTGTTATCTTTGGCGTTGTTGTAGGGCAGTTTGTTGGCGCGGTTCCCGGCATTGGTCCGGTTATGGCGATGGCGATTGCGGTGCCGTTCACCTTTGCCCTTGATCCACTTCCCGCGATTGCATTTTTGATTGGGGTGAATAAGGGCGGCCTTGTGGGCGGCGCTATTCCTGCTGTTCTGATGAACACGCCGGGTACGCCTGATGCCGCTGCTACCGCGCTGGACGGCTATCCGATGGCAAAGAAGGGAAAACCCTTAAAGGCCACCAAGATGGCTTTGTTTGCGTCGGTCACGGGCGATAGTTTCAGCGATATTGTTTTGATTACGGTATCGGCTCCACTGGCGATTTTGGCGCTGAGGATGGGTCCGATTGAAATTGTGGCGCTGATGATTTTTGCTTTCTCGGTGCTGTCCGGTCTGATTGGACAATCGCTGGTCAAGGGTGTTATCGCGGCTTCTGTGGGGCTGTTATTCGCCTGTATTGGCAGTGACCCCGAGAATTATACCCCGCGATTGATTTTCGGGATGTGGGATCTATATGACGGGCTGCCGCTGGCCTCCGTCGCGATAGGAATGCTGGCCATTGCAGAAATTCTACGCCGTCTGTCTGAGATTGGCGGACGGGTGCGCGCGGCGATTGATTTGCCGGATACAGGCAATCCGGATGACCGGCGCGTTACATGGGCCGAATACTGGTCGTGCCGTTTTGTGATGCTGCGCGGTGCCCTGATCGGTACAATTCTGGGGGCGTTGCCGGGGATCGGGTCAACGGCGGCTGCCTTTATGTCCTATGCCTTTACAAAAACGGCCTCAAAAGATCCCGAAAGCTTTGGTAAGGGCAATATCCAGGGTATTGCCGCTGCTGAATCGGCCAATTCATCGGTGGTTGGCGCGAATTTGATTCCGCTTTTAACGCTGGGTATTCCGGGCAGTGTGGGAGCGGCGTTGATTGTCAGCGCTTTTATGATTCACGGGATACAGCCCGGCCCGCTGCTGTTTGAAAATCAGGGGCGGCTTGTCTACGGACTTTTCGGGGCGATGATTATGGCCAATTTCGTCAATCTCTGGGTTGGTCAGATTGGGCTGCGTGTTTGGGTTAAAGTTGTTTCTGCGCCGGAATCGGTGATTTTTGCAGCAGCTTTACTAATGTGCGTGGTTGGCGTTTCGATGGCGTCAGGCGGCCTGTTTGGCGTTGCCATTATGCTGCTGTTCGCCGTTATTGGCTATATCATGTCCAGCTTTGGCTATTCGATTATTATTGTAATCATCGCCTTTTTTCTGGGGCCGCGCTTTGAAATTTCAATTGCCCAGACCTTGGCGCTGACAAATGGTGATCTAACACGGATCGTTAACCATCCGGTTGCCGTGGCGCTTTTGGTATTGTCGGTCTTGACCGTGATTTATCTGCTACGCCGCAACCGCGCCTCCCAGTAGGCATGCCATAACGCGATAAGCTCACGCGTTTAGGCCGCGGATTTTTTCCAATGCTGTTTCCAGATTGGCCACTGTCAGGTCCGGATCACCCAGCTTGTCCATGCCAAAAAGACCGATGCGGAAAGAGGCGTAATCATCGCGCTCGCCGCATTCCAGCGGTACTCCGGCGGCAATCTGCAATCCTTGTTCGGCAAACGCCTTGCCAGATTTTATCTCGGCATTCGGGGCAAAACAAACAACCACGCTTGGTGCCTGACACCCGTCTGCTGCCACTGATTTATAATTATACCGCGTCAACAGATCACGCACCCGGTTGCCAAGATTGATTTGTGCTGCTTTCAGGGCCTCTAACCCGAATGCTTCGGCTTCAACCAGGGCGTCACGGAAATGCCGCAATGCGTCGGTGGGCATAGTTGCGTGATAGGCGTGGGCGCCGCCTTCATAGGTTTCCATAATCTGCGTCCATTTTTTCAGATCATTGGCAAAGCTGGAACTGGTGGTCTCGTCCAGCTTGGCGCGGGCGCCGGGCGACATCATCACCAACGCAGCGCAAGGTGACGCGCTCCAGCCCTTTTGCGGGGCGGTCAGCAACACATCAACGCCGGTGGTCTCAAGATTGACAAAAACGGTACCACTGGCGACGCAATCCAGAACAAACAACCCTCCATGCTCATGAACACAATCGGCAATGGCGCTGATGAACGCATCGGACACCATCATCCCAGCCGAGGTTTCAACATGAGGGCAAAAGACAACATCCGGCTGCTCATTGCGAATGGTGGACAGAATTTCAGCCAGCGGGGCAGGGGCAAAGGGCGCATCAGCCGTATCCTGTTGTTGGCGTGCTGCCAGAACATTTGTGCTTTTGGCGATTTTGCCAGCATCCAGAATTTGGCTCCACCGGTAGCTGAACCATCCATTGCGAATAACCAGAACTTTGGCGTCATTGGCGAATTGGCGGGCAATAGCCTCCATGCCATAAGTGCCTCCGCCCGGAACCACCGCTAGGGCACTGGCATTGTAGGCATTGCGCATGATCCGCGAAATATCGCGCATGACTTCACCAAACGCATCCGACATGGAATTCAGCGAGCGATCGGAGAAAACAACCGAGAATTCAAGGAGACCGTCCGGATCGATATCATCACGCAAAGCTGGCATAGTATTAGTATCCTTATGGGAAATTGGGGCCCTTATGGGCTTTGATGGTCTTGCCGTTTCAGCATTTAAGCATCTATCCATTTAGCTTTTGAGAGTATTTCGTCAAGAGTCAAGTTTGCTGGCGCTTTTAATACAGCGGACAAGATCCAGACAACAGACCCGGACAAAAGACCCTAACAAAAAAGGATGAAACAGGGCTCGATGATCCCTTTATAAAGCTACCGCATTCATAAACGAAGAAAATCAACGGTTTCTAATGTTGACATAGCTCAGAAAAGCTGCTTTTCAGTCACGCGGTTAGCTGGTTGCATTTCCCAGCCCTGCACCAAAACTTTTATGATCACATAACAACACCCAGATCAACGGCAGGAATGACCGGGCAGCACCATTTTGGCGAGGCCTTTTATGTTCGTTGGTTTTTTAATGTCGTTGGGTTTGCCAACAGCTATTGACTGACGGATCCAACGCCGCTCAAACACGAGCCAACAAATATGTAAGCCGATTATGGTGCGTTTCCCAAGCGATGCCATGCCCGCATCTAGGAACCCTACCCATGAGCTCATCGCCGCACGGTGCCCCTGACGACGCCCCCATCAATGACAGCATCGCCGATGAGGTCGATGAAACACATGCCCAGCCTGCCAAGGAAGGCAATGCGTTTGCCCAGCTTGGCATCGTTGATATTATTGCAAATCATATTGCCGCATCGGGGCTGGTTACGCCAACGCCGATTCAGCGCGATGCCATTCCGGCAATTCTAACCGGACAGGATCTAATCGGCCTTGCTCAGACCGGAACGGGTAAAACGGCGGCGTATCTTCTGCCGCTTTTGCAAGGGTTACATGAAAAGGCGGAGGGTGAGAAAAATCCTAGCCCTTCGATCTTGATCCTTGCGCCCACGCGTGAGCTTGCCTACCAGATTTCCGAAAGCGTCAAAGCAT
This sequence comes from uncultured Alphaproteobacteria bacterium, assembly GCA_938082345.1. Classification (GTDB taxonomy): domain Bacteria; phylum Pseudomonadota; class Alphaproteobacteria; order Puniceispirillales; family Puniceispirillaceae; genus UBA8309. The sequence continues at coordinate 2,136 of CALLKZ010000140.1, read as the reverse complement.
TTTCCGGGCCGGTTCGCGCCCGTTATCTGACGATTTGCGGCGGTGAGCGGTATGATTTCCAAATCCGGTCTTTGAAAAAGGGTGTTGATATCATTGTTGCAACTCCGGGCCGGTTTGAAGATTTGCTGGCGCGCGGTGTTATTGATCTTGAAGCGATTGAGCATTTTGTTCTCGATGAGGGCGATCAGATGATCGACCTCGGGTTCTATCCTGCCATCAAGCGTATTTTCAGCAGCTTGCCTGACGCTTCGCAGACGGTGTTTTTCTCGGCGACAATGCCGACAGAAATGAAAACCCTCGCGCAGAAATTCCTGAAAGACGCCGTGACCATTCAGGCAGAGCGTGTAGGTCAGACGGTTGATACCATTCGCCAGCGCGCTATTCTGATTAAGGATGCTGACAAGCGCGATGTGCTGTTGCAAATTCTGGAAGAAGCCGAAGATGGGCAAGCGCTGGTTTTTGTGCGCACCCGCGTTCGCGCCGATGATCTTGCTACATTCCTGTCGCGCGAAGGGATTGAGGCGGACGCGCTGCACGGCGATATGCGTCAGATGATCCGCCAGAAAGTCCTTCGCAAATTTAAGAATGGCAGCCTTCGCGTTCTGGTTGCCACCGACGTTGCTGCCCGCGGCATTGATGTTGTGGGGTTGAGCAATGTGGTGAATTTCGACCTTCCCGAAACGGTTGAGGCCTATATTCACCGGATTGGCAGAACCGGACGCGCCGGTAAAAGCGGTGAGGCTATTTCGATCTGCGCTGTCATCGATCAGGGTAAGCTGGCTGCCATCCATTCAACGGTTGGCCATAGCATGGTGATCATGACCAATCACGGCGAAATTGTTGATAATTTCAAGCCTGAATTTAGCGGCGGGCGTGGCCGTGGACGGGGTCGCCCGCAACAGCGTAACGCCAGAGGTGGCGGTGGTCCTAGAGCTGGCGGCGGTGCCAGATCTGGCGGCGGTGGTAGAGATGGCGGCGGTGGTAAGAGTTTTGGCGGCAAACCGCGCGGCGCCGGTCGTCCTGCGGCTAGGCCAGCGTCTAGGCCAAAATCTCGTGGTGATTCTGATGCCGGTAATCGTACGCGCAGGTCAGGTGATGAACCGAGATTCGAACGCCGTCAGTCAGCAGATGCCGGGGATCAGCACCGCAAGCCGCGCGCTAAAACAGGCAAGCCCTTCGAACGTGGCCCCGACCGGAATGACCGGAATGACCGTAATGACCGTAACGATCGCCCGTATAAGGCAAAAGACAGAAACGACGGCCAGCGCAATAGAAACGAGCAGAGCCGATCTTCTGAAAAGCCACGCGCCCGTGATGGTGCGCGCGATAATCGCCGTGATGCGGACCGTGATGGCGGGAAAAGCTGGGCCACCCGTTCAGACAGGCCCAACCGTGCAGACAGGCCCAACCGCGCAGACAGGCCCACCCGCTCAGACGGGCCCAATCGTTCAGACAGGCCCAATCGTTCAGACGGGCCCAACCGTACAAACAGGTCCAACCGTTCAGATGAACGGCCAAGCGCCAAGCGTTCCGATGGCCGTTCCGATCCTCGGGCGGGCGGGCGTCCAGATGGTCGTCAGAATGAAGGCAGGGGGCAATATGAAGGAAAGCGCGCCGATCAGCGTGATAGGCCGCAGAGTAAGCGTGCTGGAGAGCAGAAGGATACGCGCGGTAACGCCGCAGAAGGTACCGCAAAACCACGCTCCAATCCGGGCAAACCGGCACCCCGCCGAAGAACCTTTGGAAAGCCACTGGCAAGCCGCGTAAAGGCAACAAATGCACGCGGACCGGGCGGTGAAGGAAAACTCCGCCGCCGCAATGCTGACTGATAGTTCAACCGGGGAATATTTTTTTGGAGCCATGCGCTAGGACTGCTTGACCGCAATTATTGCCTTTGAGATTCTAGGGCATGATTTTTGCTGTTGTTAATGTAGTCGTTGAACGACTTGGTAAGCGTATGCGTGGGCTGGCGCATTTGCAGCCAATGAACAAGCCTCCGGGATTAAGTGCTATAAGCTTGGCCGTTATGCTGGCCAGTCTGGCGCTGCACCATAATGGTCACGCCGCCAATAACGTCACCAGCAAATCTTCAAACCCTTCGCCCGAAATGCCAGCCCCCGAAATGCCAGCCCCCGA
>CALLKZ010000139.1:0-4734 GCA_938082345.1 uncultured Alphaproteobacteria bacterium | reverse complement strand
TTTTTCAACCTGCCGAGGAAGGTCTTGGCGGGGCGCGTTCAATGATTGCCGATGGTCTATTCACCCAGTTCCCCTGTGATGAGATTTTTGGAATGCATAATTCGCCGAACGGCAGGCCCGGAACCTTTGACATCTGCAAGGGAGTGGCGATGGCCGGTGCGATGTTCTTTGACGCGAAAATCCGCGGTCTTGGCAGTCATGCCGCCATGCCGCATCAGTCCAAGGATACGATCATCATCACTGCTGCTCTGGTTAGCCAGCTGCAAACGATCGTTAGCCGTAATGTTCCGCCCCTCGATAGCTGCGTTTTGTCAGTAACGCAAATGCACGCCGGCAGCGCTTATAACATTGTTCCCGAAACGGCCCATATCGCCGGAACAGTCCGGTATTTCAAGGATGAGGTTTGCGCCTTGACGATGGCGCGTATCCAGACACTTTGCGATGGCATTGCCGCCGCCTATGACGTCGAGATTGACCTTGAAATGCGCAATGTGTTTGACGTGCTGATCAATGATGATGAACTTTGTGATGCCTATCTGGATGCCGCTACCGATATTCTGGGGCCGGAAAATGTATCCGATGTTTCGGTTCCCGCTACAGGATCAGAAGATTTTGCAGATATGCTGCGCGTTGTGCCGGGGGCCTATTGCCGCATCGGACATACGGGAACGGTTGGTCTGCATAACCCGTCATTTGTTCTAGGGCAGGAGATATTGCCAATTGGAGCATCGATCATGGCTCGGGTGGTTGAAAAACGCCTACCGCTGGCCTGACCGCGCCCAAAACTCCGGCCAAAACCCAGCCCGCAAATTGAGCCATCGCGACATGCCAATCCATGAGATAGAAATCTGTGAACATATCTGGATAGAAATGTCCGATGGCGTGCGTCTGTCGGCAAAGATGTGGCGGCCCGTTAATGCGTTGCAAAACCCGGTTCCCGCCATTCTGGAATTCATTCCCTACCGGAAGCGCGATGGCTATGCCATTCGTGACCATCGGAATCATGCATGGATGGCGGCGCGAGGCTATGCCGGAGTTCGCCCCGACATGCGCGGACACGGTGATTCCGAAGGCGTCATGCTGGATGAATATAGCCAGAGAGAACAACAGGACACGGTTGAAATTATCGAATGGATTGCCGCGCAAGATTGGTGCAGCGGCACTGTCGGCATGATGGGGCTGTCATGGGGCGGGATTGCCGCCATGCAAGCTGCAATAAGACAGCCAAAGGCGCTGAAAGCGATCATTCCTGTCGGCGCTTCGGTTGACCGTTATTACGATGATGGCGGCTATCTGGTTGGCGGCTATCCGGGACAGGGGCTTGGCTGGGGCGGTGTTATGTTTGGCTATTGCATCCGCCCACCCGACCCGGCAGTGGTTGGCGATGCATGGCGTGAAATGTGGATGCAGCGCTTGGCGAACACGCCAATGTTTGCCGAAAAATGGATGAAGCATCAGCTGCGCGATAAAAGCTGGATTGAAGGGTCTGTCTGCGAGGCCTATGAAAAAATTAAAGTGCCAGTTCTTGGTGTCAGCGGGTGGAATGATTGCTGGCCGAACACAATGCTTCGCCTCCTTGGGAATATTGACGCCCCCTGCCGCGCGGTTTCTGGCGCATGGGGGCATGTTTACCCAAATCTAGGCGGGCCCGGACCGATGATCGGGTTTTTGCAATTGGCGCTGGACTGGTGGGACCACTGGCTGAAAGATGTCGATAACGGCGTGATGGATGCGCCTGCATTTACCGCTTTTCTGCAAAGCAGCCATGCCCCGGACCCGAACCCTACAGACAGACCGGGACGCTGGGTTGGTGAGACCATCTGGCCATCACCAAACATTCACAGCACGCGGTTTTATCTGCAACCGAATACACCACGCGGGAATAGAGTCCAGACTGGCTCAACAGAGACGGGCCCAACAGAGACGGGCCCAACAAAGACTGGCTCAACAAGAACTGGGGCCCAAAATGCCGGGCTATTGACACCGGATGCCCAGACTGTTGAGGGCCCGCAGGTAGGCACTTCATCCTCCATTTGCCATATATGCTCGCCCGTTTCGGTTGGATTGACCAGCGGCGAATATATGCCAATTTCAGGCATTGCCGAATTACCGCAGGACCAACGCCCGGATGATGCGATGTCGGTTTGCTTTGATGCTGCACCCGCATTAAAGCCGTTGGAATTTCTGGGCACACCAAAGCTTCATCTGCGCCTTTCCAGCGACTGCACCCATGGGCTGATTGCCGCCCGGCTGTGTGATGTTGGCCCGGATGGCGCATCGACCCTGATCAGTTATGGTATTCTTAATCTGCGACAACGCGATGGCCGTGAAAAGCTAGCTGAAATCATCCCGGACGCCCCAATGGATGTGACTATACGGATGAATGACACCGGATGGTCATTGCAGGCTGGGCATCAACTGCGATTGGCGCTTTCTAGCCAGATGTGGCCAATGGCATGGCCGGTGGCAGAGAACGCCTGCTTAACGCTGGACCTAGGGGCCTGTTCGCTTGAGCTGCCGGTTCGGGATGCGAATACCGCTAAGACCGATCTTGGCAATCCCTTCGCCCCACCCGAGGCAGCAGACGCACCGTCCCATCAAATTCTTTGCGCGCCAACGGGAAGCAGGCAAATCCATCACGATATCGAAAGCGATACAAAACATTATGCGATTGTCTCAGACAGCGGCAACCTACGTTTCAGCGATATTGATCTGACTTATGGCGCCACAAACAAGCAGGTTTATTCGATAACCGACGGCGATCCCCTGTCGGCCCGTATGGAATATGAAGCGGGTTTCAGTTTTGCCCGCGCCGATTGGCAGACAAGAACGCATAGCCGGATGGTAGCAAGTTGTGATGCCGATAATTTTTATTTGCAAGGCCGCATAGAGGCTTTTGAGAAAGACCAGCAGGTGTTTGAGCGTGACTGGGATATCACCATTCCACGCCTGATTTTCTGACCAGTTTTGATCAGCAAAAAAATTAAATGAATTTGAGGACAGAAATAATGGTCAAACCAACAGCCCTACAGGAACTGGTTCTAGAATATTTCCGCGGTGTAGATGAGGAAGTTCTTCCCCGCATCCTTGCCACCCTTGACCCTGATTGCGTGTTCACTGTCGAGACGCATGGCGTTCGCCTTGAAGGGCATGATCAAATCAGTGGCATGTTTGAACGGTTATGGTCCAACCATAAATCAGTTTGCCATGATCAGTTTTACTTTGTTGAAGACCCCAACACCACCGATATAGCGGTGCGGTTTCGCGTAACAAATCAGGCGGAAAATGGCGCGGAAATATTCAAGTCAAACTGCAATTTTTTCACCCTAAAAGACGGGCTTTTCACCGAGATTCGGGTCTATATGGCGGGCCTGAATACGTTGGACCGCGCGCAATAAAGGCGCCGCACCCCTAAGGGTCCCTATATTCAGGCGCGCTCTAAGGTTTGAGATTTGCGGCGGCTGCCATCATCTGGGTAATAACAGCGTCATTCGGTATCGCAGAGCTTGGATAGGCTTTGCGGCTATGGCTGAGATTAAGCCCGAGCATGGTTTCAACAAGTTTGTAGGATAGCGGCCCCGGATTGATCACCGGCACCTCCAGCTTTTCACAAAGATAGGCATGCGACTGGTGCATTGTTGTCGATCCCAGAAGGATAACATCGGCGCCATCCTGATCGATCGCTTTGCGCGCTTCGGCTTCCAGCAGCGGGAAAATCGACGATTCCTTGCCGCGCATCAGATTTTGATTATCCGGTGCCACATCAATCGACCTGATTGAGGCAACAAGATGCCCGATACCAAGATCACGAATGGTTTTTTCATAAAGATGACGCCATTGCTGCCACATCGTAACAATGGAAAAGCGGTGACCAAGCAGCATCGCAGTCAGCATCGAGGCCCGCCCGGGACCAATAACCGGAATGTTCAGCACCGAGCGTAGCGCCGCAACACCCGAATCACTCATGGTATCAATACAGACTGCGGAAAACCCTTCATCTTCTGCCGTTAACCCGACTTCCAGAATACCGATGTCCGCCAGCGCAAGATCAGCCTCGCTGATATAGTTCTTTGGGGCTGCTTTTGTGGATCTGAAGGTGAAGCGCAATTCGCTGCTAAGCTCAACCTCATCGAGTTGCGCCCGGCGTGCTGCCAGATTTTCCTCCACCATGGGGAAAGGAACAATTACCAGAACATCTTTCATTTTAGGTGATGATCCCCAGATGATGCTTCTTTCCAGATGATGCCTCTTTCCAGATGATGCTTCTTTTCAGATGATGCCTCTTTCCAGATGGCAGGGGCGATAGGACTCGAACCTACAACCCCCGGTTTTGGAGACCGGTGCTCTACCAATTGAGCTACACCCCTATACCTGAAAAGACACCGGAAATTGCCGGCACCCTGCTTTTCTTCTCGAACCGCCACTCTGGACCCGAAAAGTGTCGCGACCTTAATGGAACAGCTTCACCCTATCAAGCTCCTATTTATCTAAAACGGGCTCCTATTTACCAAAAACGGGGCACGACAGTTGATGCCGTGCCCCGCCCTTTGGAATTGTCACCAATTGTTACCAAATGATGATGGATATTTAGCCTATTTCACGACGTTAGCAACGACGCCGGCACCCACGGTGCGTCCGCCTTCGCGGATAGCAAAGCGCAGGCCCTCATCCATCGCAATCGGCGCGATCAATGTAACCGTCATCGCGATGTTATCGCCGGGCATAACCATCTCG
>CALLKZ010000138.1:0-12048 GCA_938082345.1 uncultured Alphaproteobacteria bacterium | reverse complement strand
AGCATATTATGTTTTGTAAATTCCTGTTCTGTAGACTATTTTCTGCCTGCACCGCTGTCATGCGCTCCTCCATCCCCGATAACCCCGACCCGCCGGTCATGTCGATGATTTTGCCGTTGCCGGGCACGGTAAATCTGGCACGGCTCATGTCTGCACCTTTGGGTCTTATCGCGTTAGGTCTTTGTGTCCTTACCACACCGATAGCGGCCTTTGCTGGCGAGATGATTGGTGTTGCGGCGGCGCTTAGCGGGGATGTTATCCGGGTTTCATCCACCAATAATGCCAAGATGAATGCCCCTCTTCAGTCGGGAAGCAAGGTCTATTTGGGCGACGAAATTAAGGTTGCAGACGGCGGACGTATGCAAATCATGCTTCTTGACGAGACCGTCTTTACCCTTGGCAGCGGGGCAAGGCTGATGATCGATAAATTCATTTTTGATCCCAGCGACCAAACTGGTGAAATGACTGCACGCATTACCAAGGGTGCGTTCAGGTTTGTTTCCGGCAAGTTGGCAAAATCCAGCCCGACGGCGATGAAGGTCACCCTGCCTTCGGCCAGCATCAGCATTCGCGGCACGCAGGTTGCCGGAATTGTCGATGAGTTTGGTCGCAGCGAAATTATTCTAGTTGGTCCCGGGCCCAATATTTTCGGCGCTCCGCTGGGGGCGATCACCGTGACCAACGCGCTAGGCAGCGTTGATCTGACGCGTCCAAATTTTTCGACAATTGTTGAAAATGGAAGTGCGCCTGCCGCCCCGCAGCAAGTCGCGCCCACGACTATCCGCGCCATTCAGCAAAGCACCCGCGAGGATGCAGAGACGGAAATAGCAATCGCGCTGGGGGTTGAAAAGCTGGAGGATGTTCCCGATACAGACCCCGACGCTGATGCTGATTCTGATGCTGATTCTGACGCTGGCAGTGTTCAAGCGCTGCTTACTCCTGAATCGAAGCTTGGGGCCAGCATAATCGCAGCAACATCCGGATCAGCGGCAACCAATGATGGTGAAATCCTGTCGGCAGCGTACGCGGCCATGGTAGCTGCCGGAACCAATGAGAGCGAGGCGGGCAGCATTGAGTTTGACACGCTCGGACTTAATTTTGGCGGAGATATCACCACAATTATAGACGGCAACGTAGAGTATTTAGGCGCCACAACACTCGACCAGCTGTTGAATGCCGGATTGACAGGATCGACAACCTATAGCGCCACCGGTGTTGCCATGAGCTGCTCGAACAGCAGCGCATCGGGTTGCGGCGGCAGTTTTGATGTAAGTGACACCTGGAATTTTGCCGCAGGCACAATGAGCCAGGATATATCCAATGGCCAGGTACAGCTTGATTATTCCGGCAATGGCACGATTGATGCCAATTTGGCATTTTCATTCAACTCCACTCTGGACTACAGCGCATCCGGACCTCTTGCGGGCAACCTTGTTACCTCTGGCCCCAATGGAGCCATGCCCGGCAATATGGCTATCTCGATGGAAATTAATCCCGCGCTTGCCCGCACTGCCTATGGGTCCGGCGATACATACGCCAATATTGGCACCGACGACCAGATCAACAGACTTGACTGGACATCGGTAACCGGCGCCGCAAGTTCAGTCACCGATCAAGGCGGAACCAACCTTCCCGGCAATATTGTTTTCGTCAGCGACGCCTATTTGGCGAATGTCGCGGTTGGTGATCAAGGCAACACCACATCTTCGACCGGCAGCATCGCCGGACATGATCTGCAGATTTTAGATGCTTCGGGTAACGAGCTTGCAACTGCCACAGTTATCGGGATGGCCAGCCAATGAGTGTCAAACTTTATCACACCCCTATCTTGTCTCATTTTATAAAGTTAGCGAAGCCCACAAGGTTAACGCGGAGCATCTGCGCCTGCTTGTTTGCTCTGGCAACACCGCTTTCAGCCCAAGCAGAAGTCGTCTGGGCAGAGCTATTGAACGACCCCGATAATATCGCCCTGAATGAGCAATTTGTAACCGAGCGTCTTAGCGCGGGGGATTTGTCAGGTGCGCTGTCCGCAATCGAACGCGTTATCAACACTTACCCCGGCGATGTCGGATTGCGACTTTTACGCGCCGAGGTTCTGGTGAAGCTAGGAAATGATGCCCTAGCGGAAGGAGAGCTTAACGCCCTGTCAATGCTGCCATTATCGGTTGATCAGCAAGGAATAGTGACAGCTCTTCAAAAAATTATTGATGATCGGGCACGCCGCGGGCGCACCGTGATAACAACATCCATCGGCGTTGCCGGCAGTGACAACGCCAACCGATATCCCTCCTCCGGATTGCTGGATATTCAGCTGAATCCGGCAAGAGCGTCAACCAGAGGAACGCAGCGCTATTCAAGTTATGGTGGGGCGATGAAAAAAACCCGTGAGGTCGCCACCTCGGCGCATCTAAGCATCGCACATACTTTGCAGATGGCCGATCAAGACCGCAACAGCGTGATCGTGGGACTCTCACAGAGCAAGGTAAAAGGCCGTAAATACCAGTATCTGACCAGTTCGATCACTTCGGTATTTGCTGGTGCCGATCTTCGTGTTGGTGGTTTTTATGTTCGTCCAACCATCCGGTTGAATGAAATTCGCTACAAAACATCGGCGAATGCCAACGTTGCAACCGCCAACGTGACTGTTTGACGTTCATTCACGCCGCAAGTTTCAGCATATACCGCCGCCGAATATTCATCGGTAAATCAAATCACCTCAGGAAAATTCGCTACCGCCAATCAAAATGATGGTGAGGCACGGAGCTTTAGTGCCGGTTTGTCAGCATCGGTATTTCCCTTTGTAATGATATTTGCCGAGGGTGCATACTCCACTTTCAATCCGAAGGAAGATCGGTTTTCCGCGCAAACAAACGCCTATTCCCAAAGCCGCGGTAATGCCAATACGAACCAGAGTGGAACCTTCGGGCTGGCCGCAAGTCTGGCGGACAAGGCCAAACTAACTGCCTCGGTAACGGCGATCGACACCAAATATGAACATATTGATTTTACCAGTCAGCTTTACCGTAGAGATGGACAGACAAGGCAAAGCCTCAATTTGCTAGTTAAAGGACGTTCAATCTCAAGGAAACTGGAAAACATCTCTTTCTCACTTGCAGGGTCGCTTACCAGAAACGACTCCAACATCCGGCAATTCGACTATAAACGAAAGGATGCGTCCCTAATGATGCATTACGAGTTCAGCCCATAATCAGGGATAAAACCCCGTTTCCGGCAGATTTGCAAAACACCTCGCCCTACCCCCTCATTAACAACCATATCCCTTTGCCTAGAAGCCGCAGGGCGATGAGGGTAATCAGCCATTTGAAAATCTGCCGGAACCGGGCTTCGGGAACCTTGTCGCCAAAATATTTACCAACCACAGTGCCAGCCATGCCCGATAAAAGCGCTGTCAGAATATGCGGCAGATAGTCGACATACTTAAATCCGATCCCGACATAACTCGCGGTTTTTGCCAAATCCAGCCCCAGAAGACAAAGCGCTAGCGTTCCGGTGATCTGAACGCGGGTCAGTTTGGTTTGCAAAACTGCAGGTTGCAGGAAAACGCCAACGCCGAAGATCGTGCCAAAAAATCCATGCAATCCGCCAACGGCAATAAACCGTCTATGGCCTCCCCCAGCGCCAAACCTAGATGGTATCAGCCAGATCAACCCCAGCATTATACATCCCAGCAAAATAGCAATCACTGCCTCATCAAGGGCGATGAAAACACGCGCGCCCAACACCGATGCAATACAGGCAGCCGGAAGAAACATCCAGACAATCGGCCATTCGATGTCCCGGCGAAATAGAAAAATCCGTGCGACCAGCGACGGAAAAGCCAGAACCGGCTGCAAAGGCACAGCAATACCAAGCGGCAAAACCGCGGAAGTTGCAGCCAACATGACATAAATGCCGCCGGTTGCAAGAGCCGCGTTCACGATAGCCGCGCCAAAACATCCAAGCGCAATTACAAATAGCTCCATCGTCACTCCGCCGCGCCATCGCTTGATCCTAGATCGCCAAGCTGGCACACAGGAAAAGATCATTCGAATACCACATAAATGCCGGGGCATACAAATCCAGCTGATCGCGCGCCCCCTCCTATTTGCTAAGGAGGGGCCTTTGCCAAAGGAGCGGCCTTTGCCATGAAGGCGCTTTTAATTGACCCGGCGCCCTAACTTCATCAGGTTATGGTGATGACCTTATCAGCACCAAATATCCGCACCCCAAATCAGCAAACCCCGGATCGTCCCTTCATTGGCATTCTCTTCGTTCTGGGGTTTTGTGTCTTTGCGCCAATTAGCGATGCCGCAGCCAAGGCCCTTACCGCGACAACGCCGTTGCTGATTTTGTTGCTTGCCCGCTATATTTCGCAGTGGATTCTGCCGCTGCCGGTGATTTTTCTAACGCGCCGCCGGATCGGCATGTCGCCCCGGGTTTTATGGATTATCACCATTAGAAGCGTGATCCACATGGGCGGTATTGCGGCGATGTTTGTCGCGCTGCGATATCTTCCGCTTGCTGATACGCTGGCTATTGCCTTTGTTTTTCCCTTTATCATGCTGTTGCTGGGGAAGTTTTTTCTGGGCGAGCAGGTTGGGATACGCCGGTTGAGTGCCTGCACCGTTGGCTTTATTGGTACTTTGCTGGTTATCCAGCCAAGTTTTGCGGTTGTTGGGTTGCCTGCGTTACTGCCGCTTTTGGTGGCGCTGCTGTTTTCGATAATGGTATTGCTGACCCGCCAGATTGCCAAAGATTATGACCCGGTTTGCCTGCAATCAATGAGTGGATTTATCAGTTGCGTCTTGCTGTTTGTTGGATGGATTGTGCTGGGTAACAGCGGGCTTTATGCGCTAGAGATGGTGGTGCCTGAACCGCATCAGTTTATGACGCTGTTTTATCTCGGATTTTTTGGCACAATTGCCCATATAGCGATGACCTATGCGGTGCGCTTTGCTCCGTCCACAACGGTGGCCCCTGTGCAATATGTCGAAATTCCAATTGCCACACTGGTGGGCTGGATGGTCTTTGGCGATCTTCCAAACGGAATGGCTTCGGTTGGTATTACCGTCACCATTGCGGCCGGTCTTGCGGTGATTTTCTTTGAACATCGTGCGGCGCGGCGCCTTGCCAGTTAACGCCGCCTTTTTTCTGGCGATATATCGCTTTTGGCGCTCTGGTTGCCGCCTGGGTTAATTTGAAATAGAGTGAAGACATCTTTGCTGGCCCCCTTTTTGATCCGGGCCCCTCTTTGATCGGGCCCCTTTTTAGATCCGGGCAAATGTTGCGCCAAAAAGCCGTTTTGTCCCTCCTGACCGGATATTTGCATGACCATTCCTTTAACAATCCGGCCCGACCGTAGGCCCTTTATCGGCCTTGGGATGGCCCTTGCCGGGGCGTTGATTATCACCCCCGACACGTTGTTAATCCGCCTGTCCGGGCTGGAAGGATGGGGGCTGAATTTCTGGCGCGGACTGTTAATCGGCTTCAGCTTGCTGGTCCTTTGGCTGGCTAGCGAAGGGCGGCACGCATGGCGCCAGTTTACAATGTTGCACAAGCCGCCTGCGCTGATCATTATTTTCTGCAATTTCGGAAATTCGCTAGCCTTTAATTTTGCCACGATGGAGACCTCCATCACGGTCGTTGTTACGGCGTTGGCATCGGCGCCGCTTTTGGCTGCTGGGTTAAGCTTTTTGTTCCTGCGTGAGCCTACACCCCTGCGCACATGGATTGCCATTGCCTCGACAATGCTGGGCGTTCTGATTGTAATCTTTAACGGCCAAGGCGCACTCCTCGCGCCGACGGGCAATGTCTGGCTTGGCGGAGGGCTTGGTGTTTTGGCGGCGTTGGGAATTGCCAGCGTTTTTGTTGTGTCGCGCCGGCACCATGATGCGCCGGTTCTGCTGGCCTGCGGAATTGGCACATTATTATCCGGAGTGTTTGGATATATCGGCGCACCTGTTGGCGGCATTAGCGGGGGAAACATGCTGCCTATTTTGCTGATGGGGTTGTTTGTTATGCCGGTATCATGGGGATTGCTGGCGCTTGCGCCGCGTCATACCAGCCCTACCAATGTCAGCTTGTTTATGCTTCTGGAAATGGTGCTGGGGCCGTTCTGGGTGTGGATTGGCACCGGTGAGCGCCCCAACCTGCCAATGATTGGCGGTGCCGCTTTGGTGTTGCTAACGCTGATGCTGTATTTCATCGCGGCAGCGCGAGAAGCACAAAAACGCGCCAGAACAGCGGCATGAATAACCAATAATATGAATGGCCGTTACTATAAATGGCCGTTACTTGGCGCCTATGGAAAAGCGAGGCCGGTATCGCCATCCTGCCAAGGGCTATATTTTGTCATAATATCGGCGAACTGGTCCGACGCTAAAAATGCCTGCAGCCATGCGTGCAGGGCCGGCCAACTCTGCGCGTCAAACCATGTTGGATCAGCAATACGAAACTGGCGGACAAAAGGCAGTGCGGCAAAATCAAACAATCCCAATATTTCGCCTGACAATGCTGGCTGTGATTGCAGGATAGCATCAAATTTGATGAGGGTGTCCGTCCCCTTATCGCGGTGCATTGCGCCTTGATCGGGATCAAAACGTGAGGCGTATTTATACCGGTCAAGATGCGTTTTGAACGGCCCGTCCAGCATTGCGAAAAACGCGTCCCCTGCTTGCCGGTCTTGATTATAAACATCCAGCCAACCATCAGGGTCGCGGCGCCCCAGCGCCCACAGCATGATATCCCGGCTTTCCTCAATGATTTCGCCGTCCGGCAATGCCAGCACCGGAACAGTGGCTTTTGGCGAGGCGGCACGAAAGGCGGCGGGTTTATCGCGAAGCAGAATTTCGCGCAATTCAACCTCAACCCCGGCTGACGCAATCGCAAGGCGCGCCCGCATGGCATAGGGACAACGCCGAAAACTCCAGAAAATCGGGCGCGCTTCAGCGGACGGCATTCTTGTAGCTGGGTCTCGATTACGCATTCATCTCTCCCGAAACCGGGTCTGTTCGCTATGGTATCTTAGCTTTCGCTCAGATGTTTGGTTATCTGCAGATCCAGCCCCGATAGAGCGAATGCTTTGGCAAAACCCAAAACCATTACACCTTCACGTGGAAGCAGTTTCAACAAGTGAAAATCCGTGAAATCGCGGATCAAATCCATCGTCGGACCATGCGCTTTGGAAAACGCCTTACATGCCTCATTGAATTCATCAGATTTACGTTTTATTTCAATAATACCAGAATCAAACTTAATTCTTTTTCGAGCCCATATATTCTGCGCATTTCCTTCATCTTCAATGATCAGAAACTGGGCCTCACCCGCGGCCAGCATCGCCCGAACATGCGCCGATAATCTGCTGGGATAAATATAGAAATGCCCGTTCATTCGAATAGTTGGCGTCACCCCCATCTGCGGGATACCGCCGCTATCCTGCGCGGCGATAATCAGCGTTTGCCCCGATTTAAGGATGCTATCACGCTGCTTTTCCAAATCAGCCAGATTAAAATCAGTCATAAATTTCCCTCGATAAAATTCGTTCGGTAAAAAAAAGAGGCGGAGGGCGCTTTCCACAATAATAGCGCGCGAATATGGTATTGGTGAGATATAAATGACATTATCCCCAAAAATATCGGAACTCATCACCGAAGAGTAAGGGCTTCATGCAAGAAAAATATCCGCACCAAGAGGGGGCGCAAAAAACCCTTCAAGTTGAAATTTACGCCGATCTTACCTGCCCATGGTGCTACATCGGCAAAAAGCGGCTTGAAGCGGCGTTTTCCGCGCGCCCTGACATAAGCCCGCACTTTGTCTGGCGGGCGTTTCTGCTGAACCCGACAATGCCGCGTGAGGGCATGGATAGAAGCGCTTATCTGTACGCGAAATTCGGACATTCGGCGCCCGCCGTTTACGGCCGGATTGCCGCGGCCGGTCTGGATAGCGGCGTTGAATTTAATTTTGATGCAATCACCCGCACTCCCGATAGCCGCGCGGCGCACCGAATGCTGCTTGCCCTCGAGGCAAATGCCGAGCCGCATACTGGCCCGCATACTGGCCCTTATATCGAAGAATTTTCAGAGGCTTTGTATGCCGCCTATTTCCTTCAGGGCCTTGATATTGGTGATATGAGTGTGCTGGAAAAAATTGCAACGCGTTATAATCGCCCTGATCTGATTGCGGCAGCGCAGCACGACGCCATTGATCGCCAACTGGAAAATAATCTTGCGGACGCCAGACAGCTTCGCATCGACGGCGTTCCCTATTTCGTTTTTGACGGTAAATATTCTATCGCCGGAGCGCATCTTCCCGAACATCTGCTGCCCGCAATTGATGCCGCTGCCGTAAATCTTTAACAGCTGCGGTAAATATATTTTTCTATATATATTTATATATATAAACTCAGGCTTGCGGGTCAGATTATCAGGGTCAGCAGTTCCTGAACGATTTCCTTGCAGATTGCCGGACGGGTTTCGGGTTTTGGCATGGATTGCTGCACCACCAGCTTGTGATCAGCGCGAAGCTGGACGCTACCAGCTTTTCCGGCGATCCAGGCAACCAGCTGATCAGGGCGGGTGAAATCATTATTATGGAAGGCCATCGAAACGCCCTTTGGTCCGGCGTCAATCCGGTCAATATTTACCCGTTTACAAAGGTGTTTTAGCTCAATTACCGCAAACAGATTCCGCACAGAATCCGGCACATGACCAAAGCGTTCCACCAGTTCAGCCATCAGACTGTCGGCATCGGTTTCAACATCCAGATTGGCAATCCGGCGATATAAGGACAACCGCACAGTAAGATCAGTGACATAATCATCCGGAATGCGCACCTCTAGCCCCAGATTGATCTGCGGCGTCCATTCCAGCACCGACGCATCACCATCATCACTGCTGCCTGATCGCGCCGCATCAACCGCGCGGCGCAGCATTTCCTGATACAGCTCAACGCCAACCTCGCGGACATGGCCAGATTGCTCGTCGCCAAGTAAATTACCGGCTCCGCGGATATCCATATCATAGGATGCCAGCGTAAAGCCCGCGCCCAATGTATCCAGCGTCTGCATCACCTCAAGACGCCGCCTTGCTTGCGCGGTCAACAGTTTGTTCGGGTCCGATGTAAGATAGGCATAGGCACGTTGGCGCCCGCGCCCTACCCGCCCGCGAAGCTGATAAAGCTGAGACAGTCCAAACATATCGGCGCGGTGGATGATCATCGTATTGGCCGACGGAATATCAATTCCCGATTCCACAATGTTGGTCGAAAGCAGGATATCCGCCTCACCATCGGCAAAGCGCGTCATCACCGTATCCAGCTCGGACGCTGGCATCCGGCCATGTGCTGACAGAATGCGTGCATCGGGAACAAGCGTCACCAGCCGGTCAAAAACCCGCTGCAAATCATCAATGCGCGGACAGACGCAAAAGACCTGACCGCCGCGGAACATCTCGCGCTTGATCGCCTCACGCAGAACCACACCATCCCACGGCCCCACAAAGGTGCGCACCGCCAGCCGGTCAACAGGCGGCGTTGCAATCAGCGACATTTCGCGAACCCCCGACAGAGCCATTTGCAGCGTTCGCGGGATCGGGGTGGCGGACAGCGTTAACACATGAATATCGCCGCGAAGTTCCTTTAAGCGTTCCTTTTGTCCAACGCCAAAATGCTGTTCTTCATCGACGATCAGCAGTCCCAGATTGTTAAACTTTATCGATTTGGCAAGAAGCGCATGCGTGCCGATGACAATCTGAATCTCACCCGTTTCGATATCAGCGCGAACCTGCTTGGCATCACTGGGGGATGTCATCCGTGACAGCACCCCCATTTTAACCGGAAACCCGGCAAACCGCTCAGCAAACAAACGGCCATGCTGGCGCGCCAGCAAAGTTGTTGGCGCAACCAAGGCCACCTGATATCCAGACATTGCAGCGATAAAGGCAGCCCGCAGCGCAACTTCGGTTTTACCAAATCCGACATCGCCGCAAATTAACCTGTCAGTAGCGCGGCCCGACGCCAGATCGGACACCACATCCTCAATGGCGGCAAGCTGGTCTTCGGTTTCAACAAAACCAAAACGCTCACAAAACTCGGTAAATGATCCGGCTAACGGGCTCAATGGCTCGGCGCGCGCGGTTTCGCGCTGTGCAGCAATGCTGATCAGCTGGTCCGCCATAATCCGCACGCGGCCCTTGATCCGCGCCACACGGGCCTGCCATGCCGCCCCGCCCAACCGGTCAAGCTGGGAGTCGGTGCCGGTATTGCCGTAGCGCGAAAGCATTTCGATATTTTCAACCGGCAAATACAGCTTATCCCCGCCAGCATAAACCAGTTGGAGGCAATCATGCGCTCCGCCTGAGGAATTGATGATTGTCAGCCCTTCATAACGGCCAATACCATGCTCGGCATGGACCACCAGATCACCTTCTTCAAGCGCGCTAACCTCGCGCAGAAAATCTTCGCCACGGCCACGTTTGGCGCGCGGACGGGACAGCCGCTGACCAAAAATATCAGTCTCGGTAATAACCATGAGGTGATCAGTTTGAAACCCGGAATCTAACACCCATTCAGATAGATAAAGCCCGCCCTTAACCAGATTATCGAACCTGCTAATGCGCTCGCTTTCAGCCTTACCAAGATGCTCTTCCAGCAATTCTTCGAGGCGCGTGGTGGCGCCCTCACCCGTTGCGGCAATGATGATTGGCCGGTTATCCGCCTCGCGTTCGGCGCGAATGGCCCTCGCAAGCTCAATCACCGCGCTTTGCCCGGGCGTATCACCGCGCGGCAGGACGATACCCGCCCGCCCGCCCGCGTCATTTGGCCCGCCTGCGGCATTTGGCCCGCCTGCGGCATTTAAATTAGTGTCTGACTCACTGGCCGGAGGGGCCGCAAAAGCCATAAACTGGGTGGCGGCAGTGAACAAGGTCCGGGCTTCATTCTCGTCAAGATAGAGCCGATTTGCCGGCAGCGGACGATAGGTCATGCTGGCATCATCGCCGCCCGGATCTTGGCGTGCGCCAAAAAAATCATTGATCTGCGTAAATCGGGCCGAACTTGCCGCTGCGGTTTCATGGTCCAGAACCACCGTCCAATCCGGGCAATAATCGGTCAAGCTGTCGAGCGTCTCATGAAATAACGGCAGCCAATGCTCGGCGCCCGGATGCATTCTTCCGGCGGAAATTGATTCATAGAGCGGATCACGGCTGGCCAGCGTGCCAAACGCCGCACGATAGCCGGTGCGAAAGCGCTCAATCGTCCCTTCATCAAGCTGAAATTCGGCGACAGGCCGCAGAAAAACCTCTTCAAGCTTGGCAATATTACGCTGCGTGGCAGCGTCAAAGCTGCGGATGACCTCAAGCTCATCACCAAAGAAATCCAGCCTTACCGGCATCTCCCGGCCCGAGGGGAAAATATCCACAATGCCGCCGCGAAGGGCAAATTCACCCGTCTCGCGCACTGTATCGGTGCGCAGATACCCCTGCTTTGAGAGATGTTCGGCAAGCTGGGACGGTCCCCTGTGATCACCGGACCTGAGCGCCAACGTCTGATTGGCAAAATAACTGAGCGGGGGGACGCGCTGCAAAATAGCATTTATCGTAGTGATCACAATGTTACCGCTGGGACTACTGCCCGGATTACCGCCGGGACTACTGCCACTTGCTCCGCGCTCCAATGCGTCAGCCAGCCATGCCAGCGTTTCAACGCGTTGGCCAACCAGCGCGCCCTGCGGCGATAGCCGGTCAAACGGCAAACAATCCCAAGCCGGAAACAGCATTACGTTGATCTCAGGGCACAGCCGCTTCACCGCATCACGCATCGCGATCATCCGCTGATCATCACGCGCGACATAGACTAAATCCTGCCCTCGGGCATCGCCGGTTTCAGGGGATAGGTATTTGGCGATGGCAAGCATGTTGGCACCGTCGGGAAGTCCCCATACTTGCGTATTAAGATCAATATCGTTAAGTAATTTACTAATTTTAGACACTTATTTTACTTTTTTGAACTCTTTAATTAATCTGAACACATCATTATCATGATCTGCTGGCACCG
>CALLKZ010000137.1:0-6330 GCA_938082345.1 uncultured Alphaproteobacteria bacterium | reverse complement strand
GGCCTCAGCTAGAGGTTTGGCTCCCGGTCTTGCTTGCATGCGATGCGGCAAGATTATTGCTATCAATATCAGCCGCTCTGAGCTGGCCGGCCAGTCCCATCACCGAGCTAGCCTCTGCGGCGATCGCGTCCAGAATCTGTGACAGGCCGTCAGCCCCTCCTGCGCCAATACCGTACATGACACTGCGCCCCACCATGGCAAAATTCGCCCCCGATGCCAACGCTTTGATCACATGCTCACCGTTACGCACACCGCTGTCAAAAATCAGCGGCATATCATCACCAAGGCATTCTCTAATCTGGCCAAGTGAGTCAATCGCGGGCGGTGCGGCGTTCAACTGGCGCCCACCATGATTCGAGACATAGATAGCGTCAGCCCCCATCGATTTTATACGCAAAGCATCTTCGGGGCATTGCACCCCTTTAACAACCAGCTTGCCCTTCCAGCGGGCGCGTAACCGTTCAAGAAAATCCCAATTAGCACCACCGCGACTAGCGCTGCGAACAAATTTCGTGCCGTGTTTGGACGTGGCATAATTCATCGGACGCGGAAGACCGTTCGCAACGCTGCTGGCCAAAGTTGCGAGGGACCAATGCGGGTGCGTCGCAAAATCCCATATCTGGCGCGGGCCCCATTTGATCGGGAATTTGAAACCATTGCGCAAGTCGCGCGTGCGGACCGACGGGATTGGCACATCCACCGTCAGGATCAAAACCTTATAATCGGCAGCCTCGGCACGGCTGATCAGCTCATCAACAAATTCCTGCGACTGATCAACATATAACTGAAACCATGCGTGGCCCTCGGCATCTTCGATAATCGTTTCCAAAGAAGATGAGGACGCTGTCGAGACACAAAGCGGAATGCGGCGGCGGGCGGCCTCATGCGCCATAAAACGATCCGCACCGGGCCATGTGAGATTGCACATTCCCATCGGAGCCATGCCAAAGGGCAAGCCCACCTCCTGCCCGACAATCTGAGTGGATAAATCGCGCTGCCCAACATCAATAAGAACCCGCGGCATCAGACGAACTGCGTTTAACGCTGCCACGTTGGCATCCTTCAGATTTTCGTTTCCTGATGCGCCATCGACGAAATCAAACATCATCTTTGGCAGTCGCTTCATCGCGCGTTGCCGCGCATCATCAACAGTGAATAACGTTCCAGACACAGATACACCCTTTTAACCCTTAGCTTTAGGCTAGCAGACTATAAATCCATAAAACAAATACATTTATTAGATGAATTAATCCACTAAACCTATGTATTATGAAGGTAGCTTTTGAGACAGCAAAAGGGCGCCAGATGAATTTCCGCCAATTGAGAGCGTTCAACACGGTCATGCAGCGCGGTACCATAACCGGGGCCGCGCGTGAGTTACGCGTCTCCCAGCCCAGTGTCACGCGCTTGATACACGAGCTGGAGGCATCGCTTGGCTTTACCCTGTTTGTGCGCCATGGGCGGGGCATTGTTGCGACGGTGGAGGCAAAACGCTTTCATCAGGCGGTGGAGAGCGCTTTCATCAATATTGATCGTCTTGATGATCTGGCGGCAATCATTCGAAAATCAGCGCTTCGTAAATTATCAGTCGGCGTTATTCCGACCTTTTCAATATCGGTTCTGCCGCGTGTTCTTGGTGATTTCAGACGCAGCGGCACCACCACCCACACCGTCATTTATACGCGCAACACGCCGTCGATTGTTGATGCGGTACAGCTTCAGCAATTTGATCTTGGCATTGTCTCGCGCGCGCCGCCTTATGAGGGGGTGCATATCCTATATCAAACAGCGGTGAATTATGTGGCGTTGATACCGGCGGAGCATGAGCTTGCCAAGCCTGCAGGCGCGCTCGATCTTGCCGCTATTGCTCCAAGGCAGGAGTTTGTGACCTTTGGGGATGTTTATCCGCTGGAAATGATGGGGATGGAGGCGCATCTGGCGGCCATGCTTCAGGCCAATGCGAATTTTATCGCGGCAAACATGCCCACCGCTGCGGCGTTGGTGCGGGAGGCCGGGGTTCCGGCGATCCTTGACCCGTTTACCGCACGCATGGCGGCCAAAAACGGCGGTGTGGTTACCCGCCCGTTGTGCCAGAAACTGTATTATAATATTGCCCTGATCACCCGCGGGCTGGATACCATGACCCAAGAGGCACGCCAGCTTTCCAACGCGCTGATTGCGGCATTTGAAGAAGATCCGATTTTACGCGGCGAGGCTTAATTTTTGGGGTTTTTCAAATTGACCCCTTGATTAATCCAGCCGCTGTCCGGTTTCACCATGAAAGAAATGCACCTTATCAGCAGAAACGTGAAACGGGATTGACTGGCCAACCGTCAGCTTTATCTCTTCAGTGATTTTAATCGTGATTTCACCAAAATCTGCGGCGCAGGTTACAATCGTTTCATGCCCCATAGGTTCGATCACCGACGATGTTGCCGATAACGCAAGGGCCAATTTGGGACGCGCACTGACCTGATCCAGAACAATATGCTCTGGCCTGAAACCGAGGGTGAGCCTTTGTCCAGCTTCGGCCGGGCATTTCGGAATTGCCAGCATTGAGCCATCGTCGGTTTTCAATATTTTCTTGGCTCCAGACCCCTCTACCGTGCCGGCAACAAAATTCATCGCTGGTGAGCCGATAAAGCCGGCGACAAACTGGCTTGCTGGTTTTTTATATACCTCATCCGGCGTTCCGACTTGTTCAACCCGGCCATCACACATGATAACAATCCGGTCAGCCAGCGTCATCGCCTCAACCTGATCATGCGTCACATAAATGGTCGTTGTGCGCACTTGCTGATGAAGAAGCTTCATCTCGGCGCGCATTTTATGCCGTAATTTCGCGTCCAGATTGGACAGCGGCTCATCAAACAGAAACACTTTTGGTTTGCGGACAATGGCGCGCCCCATGGCAACGCGTTGTTTCTGGCCGCCTGATAATTCGCCCGGACGCCTTGCCAGCAAATCTTCAAGTCCCAGAATTTCGGCAGCCTCATTCGTGCGGCTCTTGATTTCCGCCTTCGACATTTTTCGGGCGCGCAACCCAAACGAGATATTGTCAAAAACATTCAGATGCGGGTAGAGCGCATAATTCTGAAACACCATCGCAATATCGCGTTTTTTAGGATGCACATTATTGACAACCATCCCATCAATCGCAATATCGCCGCTGCTAATTTCCTCCAGCCCCGCAATCATCCGCAACGTTGTGGATTTTCCGCATCCTGACGGTCCGACAAACACAACAAACTCGCTGTTCTTAATCGTCAGGTCAAAATCCTGTACGGCAACCGTCGTCCCAAACCGCTTGGTGAGTTTCGAAATTTGCACCTCAGCCATGGCTATTCCTTCCCGCGCACATAGTTATGCGCCGCGTTGTGACGATGTGTATTAGCATCGTTGATCATTTCTTGAACCTGACCAAACTCGTCTCTCAGCGCTTGCAAATTGGCCGTATATCCTGCCAGTGAAGCGGCAATCGCCGTTGGTCCCGGTCCGCCCGGCAAATCGCGAACCGCAACAAAATATTGCGGGTCTGTTGCCCCTCGTAGCGCGCCAGCTGACATCATTGGTGGGCGGCCAATCGCCTGTTCAAACGCCGCGGCAAAATCTTCATAGCTAAGCCGGTCAAGTGACACTCCGGCGGCAAGGGTGCTTTTGGACAGCGAATGCGCGACACCATGCGCCGCCCGAAAGCTGATATCCTCATTGCGTACCAACGTATCGGCAAGCTCGGTGATTGTTGCCATAGACTGCTGAATTCGGCTTTGCACCGAGTCTTTATTCACTTTCATGGCGGTGACAAAATCACCCAGCAGCGGCAAAGCATGCGACAGCCGGTCAAACACCGCAAATCCGGCAGCCTGTGTCTCACGCTCGGAATCATTCATGTCGGCGAAGGGTGTATTATGCATGGTCTGCACAATCTGGTCAGCCCCGCCAGCAGCCAGCGACAGCTTTAGGCGAAGATGCTCAAGCGGCACGGGATTGCGCTTTTGCGGCATGATCGACGATATCTGCACGAACCCGTCAGGAACATCAATTTGACGAACCTCAAAGCCGGTCCAGGTGACCAGATCCTGCACCAACCTGCCCAAATGAATACAGCTCAGCCGAATGCTACTGTAAGCGCTGGTGATATGGTCCACTCCGGCGATCGCCCCGTAGGAATTTTCAACAATGTCTGAAAAACCCAGAAGCTGGGCCACCGCCGCCCGGTCCAACGGAAATCCGGAAGTGGTAATGGCAGCAGCCCCCATCGGGCTAAGATTAATCTCGGCCAGAACATTTACAATGCGCCGCATGTCACGCAGGACAAACTCAATCGCAGCGCCAAGATAATGCGCCAAAACCGACGGCTGCGCCGGTTGGCCGTGCGTATATAGCAGCACAAGCTCATCCTTGCCTTGGGTAGCGCGGTTGATCAGTTTTTCCGCAAGCGCCCCAAATTCACCCAGCAGCACCAACAACCGCGCGCGTAATTCCATTCTGAACATGGTGTGTTCCATGTCATTTCTGGACCTGCCAGTATGAAGCTTGCCTGCCATCTCGGCGCCAACAATCCCGCCAAGCTCCTGCTCAACGAGGAAAAACAAATCCTCAAAGCTGCCATCAAAAGGAACATCAGCCCACGGCTTGGTGCGATGAATATCATCCAGCGCAGTCAAAATTGTCGTGCATTCTGCCGCCGATAACAGCCCCTGCTGCGCCAGCATCAACGCATGTGCAATGTTGATATCGTGCAAAGCGTCGGAGAAATACTCGCGGTAAACATCCAGATCAGGGGCCAATACCGATGCGGCATAGACCGGGGCCGGGAACGTGCCAAAATCCTGCGCCATGCGCCTACCCTTTCAGTCCTGCGAGCATAACCCCGCGAATGATAAATTTCTGGAGCAACAGAAAGACCAGCAATGTCGGAATTGTTGCCAAGCACGAAGCTGTCATAACAATTTCCCAATCCATCTGAAACTCACCATTGAACGACGCCAACCCTACCGGAATTGTGTAAATATCGGGATCATTGGAGACGATAAGCGGCCAGATGAAGGCCGTCCAATTCCCCAGAAAATGGAAAATCGCCAAAGCAGACAATGCCGGCATCACCAAAGGCATGGCAATGCGCCACCAAATGGCAAATTCAGACCAGCCATCAATGCGCGCTGCATCAATCAACTCGTCGGGAAGATTCATGAAGAACTGCCGCATCAAAAACGTCCCGAACCCGGTCATCAGGCCGGGAAAGGCAATCCCCCAATAAGTGTCGATCCAACCAAAGGATCGCGACATCATATACCAAGGGATAATCAACATTTCGGTCGGAATCATCAGGGTGCTGAGGATCGCGACAAATACGATTTGCCGTCCGCGAAAATCAAATTTGGCGAGCGTATATCCAACCAGTGAATCGAAAAACAAAACCGAAGCCGTGCTGAAAGTTGCAACCCATAACGAATTCATCATCCAGCGCAGGAACTTCGACTCGTTCAAAATGAAAAGATAATTTTCCAAACTTGGATTTTCGGGAATGATGCTGAGCGTGTAGATGTCCTGTCCCGTTTTGAAGGACGTTGCCGCCATAAAAATGATTGGCGTGACCATAACGATGCCGCCCAGAAACAACAGCGTCCAAACTAAAATCCTGCCCGGCCTCAACCGTTCCAGCCGGTTAATGAGAAGCGTGTTATCTGTCATCATTTTTTCCGCATCAGCCAGAGTTGCAACACGCTTATCACCATCAAAATAAGGAATAGGATCACCGTCAGTGCCGATGCGTAGCCAAGCTTAAATTCATCGAACGCATATTCGTAAATCATCAGCACCAGCGGCTTGGTAGAATTCAGCGGACCGCCGGAACTATCGGCGCTCATCGTGTAAACCTGATCAAAAATCCGCAGGAACCCGATTGTCGAAACCACCGTCAGGAAAATCATCGTTGGCCTTAAGGACGGCAGCGTGATCTCACGCAGAATTTGCCAACGGCCAGCACCATCAATCTCGGCAGCCTCTAGGTAGCTGCGCGGGATGGCGCGAATGCCGGCGATGAAAATCACGATCTGAAAGCCCAGACCAGCCCACACAGCTGGCGCCATAATGGCATATAGTGCCTGTTCGATAGATTTCAGGAACGGCTGCTGCGGGATACCAACCCAAGACAGCATGATGTTGAAATATCCAATCGGCATCGGTTGATAAAACCAGCGCCAAACCCACGCCATGGCCACCGCGGTGGTCAGAAACGGGATGAAATACAACGCCCTGATCCAGTCATGACCAAAGGTTATTTCATTCAGCCAATAGGCAATAAAAAACGCTATCCCAAGGCTGATG
>CALLKZ010000136.1:0-21763 GCA_938082345.1 uncultured Alphaproteobacteria bacterium | reverse complement strand
CGCGTTCTGTTAGGAATTGTTTTCTGTTCGATGCCGAACCAAGCTCCATATCAAATTCAGCTTTCAGGAAGGGCGCATCAATCTTCCTGTTCAGTGCTTTAATAACCCTAAATTATTTTGATCTAACTTCGGGTTCAGGTTCTTTATAATCTACGGTTATCTTGATCATTGGATCATGACTTCCTTGATTATAAACATCGATGATCGTTGCAAAGCCCCCCGCCGTCTTATTTAGTCCTCCAAAAATGCTAAGTGATATCTTGAATTTCAAAGATGATGCGTAAGTTATAATTATCCTAAAGTGCTAACGGACCTAACGTAAAGTTCTTTTTTGGTTGGAAACGACCTATATTTGCGGGTAGATAGAGGGTGACAATCGGCAACGCTGTGGAGCGAATTTATGCTAATCCTTTATCATGGCGCCAATTCGGTCTGTTCAGTTAAAGTGCGGTTGGTTCTAGCCGAAAAGAACCTTGAATGGGAAAGTCGGCATATTGATCTGCCAAAGGGTGAGCAGTTCACCCCTGAATTCACCAAGATCAACCCCCGCAGAATTGTTCCGGTCATTGATCATGATGGGCAATTGATTCACGAATCGAGTGTGATCGCTGAATATCTTGACGGGCTGAGTGAGCATAACCCGTTGATGCCAAAAAACCCGGTTGATGTTGCGCGAACACGAACTTGGGGCATCTACACGCTGGAATATCATGACAGTGTTAGCACGCTGACTTTTTCCAGCTATCAACGTGCCATGCTGCTGGCCAAATCCCCCGAAGAGCTTGCTGCACGATGGGAGGCGATGCCCGATAAAATCCGCGCCCGCAAGGTGAAGGATCTGGTTGAGAACGGGGCGGCGTCTGATTATGTGATTGTGGCGTTGGGACGATTGGCGCGGATGTGCTCAGAGGCCGAGGTGTCTCTGGAAAATCATCCATGGTTGATGGGGGATCGCTACTCGCTTGCCGATGCCTTATTGACAGCCTATTTCTACCGTATTGAATGTATTGGTCTGACAGCGTTATGGGAGCGCCGCTATCCAAAGACCACAGCATGGTATGCCCGGATTAAAGCGCGCCCGTCATTCACTACGGCAACGGCGCCTTGGCTTGATGAAGAGGCGGTTGCAAAGATTACCGAAATTGGTAAACGTACCTTCCTTGCCGATGACCGGTTTGCTGAATTTCTCTAGTCTGCTACGCCTTTTTGCCGGCCCACACCAAATATAGTTTTCAATTTTTTTCCAATCAATTGTGAGTCCCCGAAATGACCCATCCAGATTATCTCGAAACTCTTTTTCTTTCCGCCAGAACGCATCGTCTTTTCTCAGACAAGCCGGTTAGTGATGATGTGCTGCACCAGCTTTATGAGATCGTCAAACACGGGCCGACAGAATCAAACTTTTGCCCGATGCGGTTGACGTTTGTCACGTCTTCGGAGGCTCACGAAAAAGTGGTTGATGCGGCTTTTGACGGCAACAAGCCTAAAATCATGTCGGCGCCGGTTGTTGCCATTTTGGCGCATGATCTGGAATTTCACAGCCATCTTCCCACCCTTGCACCGCACTTGGACGCTGCCGCGCTGGCCGCCCGCCCGCCAGAATTTTTGATTAAAAAAGCCACCCAAAACAGTTGGCTTCAGGCTGGATTTTTGATTGTTGCAGCGCGCTCGCTGGGGCTGGATTGCGGACCTATGGCTGGGTTTGATGCAGACAAGATTAACGCGGCGTTTTATTCGGATAGCAGCTGGCGTGTCAGTATGTTGATTTCGCTTGGCCATGGAACTGGCGAGAACATCCGTGATCGCGCCGCGCGTCTGACGTTTGAGCAAGCTTGCGAGATCGTCTGATCGCCTATCTCCGAATTATATTTTCGGTAACCTAAATCAAATTCAATTAAGGGGAGGACTGTAGTTAACGGTCCTCCCTTTTTCGTGTTATCGCAGCCCAAAACAGCGGTCAGTGATTGCCGCCGCACCCGCAATTGCTTGGCAGCAAATCGGCGGTAACGCCGCTATGATTAACACAGCCGCCGCGCCACCAATCCGCCCCTTCACCATGGCAATATTTGCCATCGGCACCAACCATCTGCATGAACATCGGGTGGTAATTGCGGCAAACTTCCAGTTCGGTTTTAACCCAATGCAACGGATCCGCCGCATAGTGTTCCCAGTAATTGCCATCCATATTGATTCCGGGAACTGCCGGGTTCCAGCTTTCATCCAACCACATTTCAGGATCTCCGTAATTGGCGCAGAGTTTGCGAATTTTCGGATCATCAAGCGCCAGCAAACGCCCGTTCTCGATGACGGTTTCATTATCCCCGTCATTCTCGGTTGTATAGGTCGGGAAATAGAGATGCAGGTGCCAATGTCCAACCAGATTTCCGGCGCGGGCGGCTTCGCGCTCAGCCATTGACGAGATGATCGTGCCAAATCCCATATGAATGACACCCGAACGCACCCGCTCATAAAGGCAATTCACAAAACCTGACGGGAAATCCTTTCGTGGCCGGTGAATATGCGGATTGGTGCCGATGGATGCCTCCCACCAATGCATGATGCCCTTGCCCGGAAAAGTGGGATACTGGATGTCCTTGGTCTGTTCCATTACCTCGCGCAGCTTGCGGCCAAATTCACCGCCCTCACGAATTTCGGTGATTTTCGAGTTTTCAACAACCAACTGCGTCCAATCACAAGCTGCGATATGGTTGGTTGTTCCGGCAATGACGCCGCACCCATCTTCTTTAAAGGGGTGAAACATCCACGGTCGTCCGGTTATGTGACCGGGAAGATATTGTTTGCCGAAATGCTCGTTGCCTGTCCAGGTGGCAGCAGTCAGATCCGCGTTATAAAATTCGCGATTTTCATCCCAGTATTCGGGATGGTTGGTAAAGGAGATATCGGTTCCTTCGGGGTCGGTAATCCGGGCGCGCTTTGCAGTCCGAACGCGGTCCCATGTCCAGCGATCAATGGCGTTCAGCACCTCGATTGGCATGGCATGAGCTGGCGATGCTAAAATTTCGGGAGTGATAAAAGGCATACGCTGAATTTTGATAAAGCGTTCGGCCAAAACAGGCCCGCCATAGCCCATCAAAATCTTGTCATATTGCTGCTTTTTTTCTTCCTCCTCCCACATGTCCATCCATTCAGCCAGCTCTTTTGTGCGGAACAGATAATAGTCTACCTCATCCGCGCCGACCCACTGGGGGATTGGACCGCGGTCGATTTTCTTGATCTCATATTTGACATTGAATTTTTCCAGAATTTTTTGGCAGGCCTGAATGGTAAGCTCGCTATGCCAGTTATCAACGCGCAGCATTACCCGTTCGCCCTCTTTCAGATCCCAGCAAGCATTTAGCCCATGATTATAGGGACGCCGCGCGACATGTTCGAGATAGGGCAGGAGTTGATCGGAATTTGTCACTTCGACAAAAGGCGGACAGCGTGGGCTGCGCAACCCTTTGAGAGGGGGCATGTCAAAATGGGGAACGCCCGATGGCGGCGTCTGGGCCGCAGGGCTCTTTGGATCAATGTTCAGTTGTTTGGTCATATTATTTCCCCAAATTTTTTTTGAATTTCTGTCGTAATTTCAATTTTGATATTTTACCGGTGGCTGTTAGCGGCAATGTCTCTAGCAGAATTAGGTCGTCGGGCATCTGCCATTTTGGAAAATGCTGGCTCAGCATCTGGACCAATTCGCCAAACAGCTTTTCTGTGTGCGGGCTATCTTTGCTGGTTAGCATACTATCTTTATCGATCTGGACGCTATTTGCGACCGCGACAATTACCGGGCGTTCATCCCATTTTTCATGAGGTACCGCGATCACCGCGCATTGTGCAATATCATCATGCGACATGATTATATTTTCATGTTCAAGCGAGCTTATCCATTCAC
Organism: uncultured Alphaproteobacteria bacterium; assembly: GCA_938082345.1. GTDB lineage: Bacteria > Pseudomonadota > Alphaproteobacteria > Puniceispirillales > Puniceispirillaceae > UBA8309. The sequence continues at coordinate 17,868 of CALLKZ010000136.1, read as the reverse complement.
CGCCCGATTTGATCAGGTCTTTTGCCCGGTCAGTGATCAGCAGATTGCCGCTTCGGTCAATATTGGCGATATCACCGGTACGAAACCAGCCCTTATCGTGAAACGCCTCGGCGGTGGCCTCATCGTTTTTATAATACTGAGAGGCGGTGGTGTTGCTTCGCACATACAATTCCCCCGACAACTTGCCGTCTTGCGGGATTTCGGCGCCGTTCTGATCCATGATTTTCATATCAATTCCGAAAATCTTGCGGCCCTGGCGCAATTTGGTGGCGATTATTTCAGGGCCGATATTTTGCCCTTCCCTTTTCGCGGGTAGATTACCCTGAGTGCCTATGGGGCTCATCTCGGTCATTCCCCATGCATGGTTTACGCTGATCCCCAAATTTTCATACGCCGTGATGAAAGAAGCCGAAACAGCTGATCCGCCAACCAGAATATTGGTCAGGCTTTTAGGGGTCTCGCCGCGGGATTCAATTTCCTGCAATAAGGTTGTCAGCACGGTTGGAACACCCCACGCCGAAGTGACTTTCTGGGTCGTAATCAAGTCGTAGAGGCTTGGCCCGTCCAGATGCTGGCCAGCAAAAACCATCGATGCGCCAACCAGTGGACACGTGAAAGGCAGGCCCCAAGCATTTACATGAAACAGCGGAACCAGGGGCAGGATGCGCGCGCCTTCCTGCAAGGCTTTGGAAAATGAAAGGCCCACCTGAAAGGCATGCAGCACTGTTGATCGATGCGAATATAAAACGCCCTTTGGGCTGCCCGTGGTCCCTGATGTGTAGCAGATGCCCGAAGCAGTGTTTTCATCAAATTCCGGCCAGTCGAAATGATCGGGCATCGCCGCGATCATCGCCTCATAATGATGGTGTTCGATTTGCATTTCAGCTGGAAATTCGGTTGGTTCGGCATTATGCGCTGCCATGATCACGATCTGCGGCGGTGCGTCAAGATGCGGTAAAACCTCATCTATTAACGGGATGAAGCCAGGATCAATAAACAGCAATTTATCTTCGGCGTGGTTGATGATATAGGCGATGCTTTCGACCGGCAGACGCGGATTGATTGTATGGCAGATGGCCCCCATGCCGGAAATTGCGTAATATAGCTCAAGATGCTGATGACCATTCCAGGCCAGCGTTGCCACCCTGTCACCCATTTTAATGCCGCGCATCTGAATGGCGTGAGCCAGCTTTGCAGCCCGCACTGCAAGGTCACAAAAATTCTGGGAATGGATTGATTTATCATTCACACGGGAGATGATCTCGCTGTCAGAAAATGCCGTTTGAGCATGTTTCAAAATGTCCGCGATCAACAGCGGCCGCTGCATCATTTGTCCCAACATTTTAACCGTCCTCCCCTCTTTGGATGCGCGCAACTAGATACCTGCAACACTCGCCGCTTCAATTGCCAATGGTTCAACCAGCCCGCCTATCGCCTTTGCATAAGGGCTTGCCGCATTGCCATCTAGCGCGCGTTTTTTAACGCCTTGAACGATTGCCGCGATACGGAACAGCCCGAACGTCACATAAAATGACCAATTATCGATCCCGCCAATTCCCCGACGCTGGCAATAAGCATCGATATAGGCCTGATCTTCGGGAATGCCGGCACTGGCGCGGTCTATCCCTTTCAGGCCGCGCAAAGCAGCATCGGGTTGCATCCGCCAGATCGCGCATTGATAGGCAAGATCGGCAAAGGGATGGCCAAGGGTAGACAACTCCCAATCCAATGTGGCGAGCACGTTAAACCCGGTCTTTGAGAACATCAGATTATCAATCCGAAAATCCCCATGAACCAGCGCGACACGCCCATCATCGCTTAGCATGTTGACCTCCAACCATCCGATAACGGCCTCCATCGCGGGCACAGTTTCGGTCTCGCTATTGCGGTATTGGGTTGTCCAGCGGGCGACCTGACGTTCAAAATAATTGCCCGGTTTGCCAAAACCTGCAAGACCAACACTGGTAATATCAACTGCATGAATCGCTGCCAATGTCCGGTTCATTTCGTCGTAGCAGGCGGTGCGTCCGGCGGCGTTAAGATCGGGCAGGGCGGGGTTCCAAAACGTGCGTCCTTCAATAAACTGCATCACAAAGAACGCCGATCCGATGACCGTATCATCCTCGCATAAATGCAACATCCCGGGCACCGGAACGTCGGTGGTGGCAAGTGCCTTCATCACTTCATATTCCCGCTCAACGGCATGAGCAGATTTCAGCAATATTCCGACAGGCTTGCGCCGCAACACATATTGTCCGCTTTTGGCGGTTATCAGATAGGTCGGGTTAGACTGCCCGTCGGTGAAAGCGCGGGCGTGCAACAGGCCGTTAAATTCATCAATATGCCCCTCAAGATAAAGGCCGAGCATCTGAAGGTTGCCCAAGGGACTGGTCGTATCGTCCGGGCCAATATTTTCAGAAGACCCGTTCACGCGCCCGCCTTTTTTGCGTGATGCGCGCGAACGAGTTGACGCCCAAGCGCCATCATATGAACCTGATCCGGCCCGTCAGCCAGACGTATCTGGCGGGCATAATTGAACAGCTCAGCAAGCGGCAAATCGGCAGTCAGCCCCAAACCACCATGTATCTGGATGGCACGGTCAATTACCGTTTGCGCCATTGAGGGAACAATAATCTTGATCGCCGCGATATGTTCCCACGCGGCTTTTGCCCCGTTTTTGTCAATCATGTCGGCCGCTTTTAGCGTTAACAGGCGCGCCTGTTCAATTTCGGCCCAGGATTTTGCCAGATCTTCCCTGATCGACTGATGTTGGGATAGCTGGCGACCAAAAGTTGATCGTTCCTCCACGCGGTCCAGCATCAGCTCAAGGGCTCGCTGCGCGCCCCCTACCAGTCGCATACAATGGTGAATGCGGCCCGGGCCTAGTCGGCCTTGGGCAATCTCAAACCCGCGTCCTTCGCCAAGAAGAATATTTTCGGCAGGCACACGAACATTGTCAAAAACAACTTCCGGTTCCCCAAACGGTGCGTCGTCATAGCCGAATGTTGTAACGTGACGAACAACCCGAACGCCCGGTGTATTTTTAGGCACCAAAATCATTGATTGCCGCAAATGACGGTTTTCATTTTCCGGATCCGTCTGGCCCATAACGATCAGGATTTCACAGGTCTCACGCATCGCTCCGGTGGTGTACCATTTACGTCCATTGATAACGTATGACCGTCCATCCGCTTTGATTGATGTCCTAATGTTTGTTGCATCGGACGAGGCAACATCCGGTTCTGTCATGGCAAAGCCGGATCGGATTTCACCAGCCAGCAGCGGCGTTAGCCAGCGTTCTTTTTGGGCATCCGTGCCATATAGAAGCAGGGTCTCCATATTTCCAGTATCCGGGGCATTGCAGTTGAAAACCTCTGCTGCCCACCAGACTTGTCCCATTAATTCGGCCATCGGGGCATAGTCCAGATTGCCCAGTGTGCCGCCATGTGCGACGGGCATAAACAGATTCCATAATCCGGCGGCCCGGGCTTTTTCTTTCAGCTCTTCGACAAGGGGAGGGGTTACCCATTTGTTGGATGTGGTTTCCATGTGATGGCGAAACGCAGCTTCCACAGGAATGACGTGCTGGTCCATAAAGGCGCGCAAAGTTGCGATACGCTCGACGGATTTAGTGCTTGGTTGAAAATCCAAAATCTTCACCTTTTGCCTGAAATTTATAATGCGGCCCGCAGCGGTACCCCGTAATGGTGCCTCTTGATTATGAGATATACCACAGTTCTGCTGGTGTGTGATGTGCGGCTGTTGAAAAGGAACCCGTTATTCGGTGAGCAGAAAACGCTCTTGTTCCCTCTCAATCTCGTCAAAGCCAATAAAGGATTTGAATTCATCCATGCTCATCTTTGGTTGCGGTAAGTTTGCCGTATTCAGATCTTGAGCAAGGGCAGAGAAATTCTCCTGCAAAACTTTTGCAGCACTCATTAGCCCAACCAGCGGATAGCAGGCAAGCCCCGCGACCTCACGAATTTCATCTGCTGATAGATCGCTTTCCAGCCAGCCCAGTATCTGCAACGACAAAGGCACGCCGCACGCCGCACGCAAACGGCGCAGACCATCGATATCCTTAAAGCAGCGGCTAATTGGCTGAATAAGATCGGCGCCAGCCTTGACATACAGCTTGGCACGGGCAATGGCGGCATTTTCATCCACTTCATCGGTGCGGGCGATAATAAGCGTGTCCGGGTTGGAGCGCGCTTCAACCGCGGCGCGGATTTTGGCGACAGCCTCATCCGGCGGGATCAATTCAATCCGGTTGGCACAGGCGGCGCATTTCTTCGGTGACAGTTGATCTTCAAAGATCATCGCTGCGACACCGGCATTCTCAAATTCGCGTACGGTGCGCATCACGTTGATTGCATTGCCATAGCCGGTATCGGTGTCGGCGACCACCGGCACTGACACTGCCCCAGTGATATTGCGAACCACCGTCAGATTCTCGGTCATTGTGTAGAGTTCGACATCGGGAAATCCCAAATGCGCCGCCGAGACGGCAAACCCGGACGACATCAAGCCGTTAAATCCAGCCTTTTCGGCCAGCAGTGCAGACATGGCATCATAGCATCCGGCGACAAATTGTGTGTTGCCGCTGCGCAAATTCTGCGCAAATTCTGTCATTCCAGCGGGCTTAGCCATTTCCTGTCTCCATTTTGTTTCTTTGGTGTAAATAGCCGATGATCCCGCCGCTTTCCAGCATAAGCGTGTCGCCTTCGGGCAGCGGTTCAAAGGGGATTTCTGTGTTTTGCGTGACGTTGATAATCATGTCTTTTGACCAATTGACGATCAGTTCATCCCACCGATGGACTTTTCCAAGAATGCCCGGGCACGGAATTTGCGGGAAGCCCATGGCAATTTCGCCGCGCCAATAGCCCGGGGAAAAGCTCTCGGCGATAACGCCGCTGATTCCCAATTTGCGCATCGCGATCATCGGGGGGTAATGTGGGTGCCCATAGCCAAAATTAATATTACCAATCAGCAGGTCGCCCGGCGCCACTTTGCTGGCAAAATCGGCTTCATAGGCGGCCATGGATAATCTGGCGAGTTCGTCGGGGTCTTTGATTTTGATGTTTTTCACACCAACAATCTGGTCAACGTCGAAATCAATTTCGTCAAAAATCCAAGCAACTCTGCCGTGTAAATTTGCCAACGCCATTTTTCAGGACTTCATATATTTGCGGGGATCAGCGATGCATCCCTCAAGCGCAGCAGCAGCTACTGCTGCCGCATTGACGATATAAATTTCTGAATCAGGGCTACCCATCCGCCCGCGAACGTTCAGTGTGCCGGTCGATACAGCGCTTTGGCCTTCGCTCATCACGCCCATCCGCCCAAAGCAATAGTCGCATGATGATGAGGTGACAAACGCACCGGCAGCAATCAAAGTTGCCAGTGTGCCTTCACGCGCGGCCTGTTCCATGATGTCCTTGCTGGTTGGTACAACATGCAGCTGGAACCCGTCTTTAACCTTGCGGCCTTCCAGCACTTCAGCGGCCATGCGCAAATCCTCCAGCCGCCCCGAGGCGCAGGACCCAAGATATCCAAGATGAATTTCGGTGCCAATAAAGTCAGACAGATCGCGCGTATTGGCCGGGTTTGGCGGTATCACGACAATTGGCTCTAAGGCGGATACATCAATATCATGCACCGCTGCATACTGTGCATCATCATCCGAGAATTGTATTTCGAGATCAGCCCGGGCCCTCGGCAAGGCATAGTCTAACGCCTTTTTATCGGGGTTAATAATCGCGGTAATCGCGCCGGTAAACATGGCAAGACAAGTAATGGTCTGGCGACCTTCAAGGGACAGATTATCAATTGTTGAGCCAGCAAGTTCCAGCACCTGAAACCGGCATCCTGACGGGCCGATAACGCGCACGATGTGATGGAAAATATCGCGTGCTGTAACGCCGGGCTGCAGGGTGCCCTCAAGATTAACACGGGTGGTCTCTGGCACTTTGAACTTTATATATTCTTTGACGAAGGCCTCTAGTAAGTGCCGCCGCACCCCGATAGCCAGCGTGCCATAAGTGCCTAGCTGCGAGATATGACCATCGAAATGCACGGCAAAAGCGCCGGGCGTCGCATAGCCGAGTTCAGCTGCAACCTGATGACCAATTCCCATACGCTCATAAACAGGCACGTTGTTTTTGGCGCCCCAGTCGCGGGTGTTTTGATGAAGCTCTTCTTCATGCGGGGCCACCGCCGGTACCATATGATCGATAAACAGCGCAAAGCGTTCAGGTTCGCTCACTTTATCAATGCCGAACTCTTCTTCCATCTGTTTGAAAATAACGTCGGTATAACCGGGAAAATCATAGGCGATTACAAAATCAGGCTTCACCTCAATTTCATCGCCAGCACACACCTGAGGCAAGCCAGCTGCCCGTGCGAGAATTTTTTCAGCAATAGTGTTACCCAAAACGACACCCTCCAACGAAAGGATAGGAAACAATAAAAAATATAGTCAATATTAAAAGTAAATTTCACCTGTTGAAATTGGAGGTTTGATCTTACCAACATGATGTGTCATTTCGCTAACTGCCTGTTGCAGAATATGGTGCAAACGAACTTGCTCGTCACCGGTAAAATAGGGGGTGAGGCCAGCAATCGAAACCGCGGCGAGCAATTCGCCGTTTTCATTATATATAGGCATGCCCAACGCTGACAGCCCCAGAGCAACGTCATCAACGCCGACAGCATAGCCGGTTTTGATAATGGAAATGATTTCCTTCTCGATCAAATCGGGATCAACAATACTTTTGGGTGTTAGCTCTTTTAACCCGTCCTGATATAGGTTGTGGCGGCGCTGGGCGGTGAAATGGGCCAGCAGTATTTTTGGTCCCGCCCCGCAATGCAAAGGTAGCCCATATCCTTCTGACCACCAGCGGATATCAATCGCCTGCTCGCTGAGAAACCGGGCAAGGCATATCGCCTCGTTTCCGCTGGCGATGGAGAGATAAACCGTCATGCCGCTATCTTTGGCCAGTTGCAGCAAGTTGGCGCCAAGCAGGTCTTTCAAAGTGATTCGGCCTGGAATTGACTGGGTTAACTCCAGCACGCGGTAGGACAGGCAGTACAAACCCTTTTGATATTTTTGCCAGACCAAACCTTCATCGCGCAAGGTGATTAACAGACGGCGGGTGGTGCCAGCGTCCAACCCGGTCCGCTCGGCAATTTCACCAAGCGTCAGGAAAGGCTTGTCGGAGGAAAAGCTCCGCAGAATCGCGATGGCACGGGCAACTGAGCGTACCCGCGGCAGGCTGCGACCATCGCGCGGAGGTTTGGATGCCTCACCCGAATGGTCCAGATCGGGCTTGTCCGAAGCGTTAGTCTCGACCTCTAGCTCAGTTTTCACAAAGACTGCTCCCCTATTTGGTTCCGGTTATTGATTCCAGATAGTAGATCCAGAACCATTCGATAAAGCTTTCGCCAAAATTCGTATTTTCCAGTTTCGCATTTAATTTCACATAGTGAAATAAGAAATCAAACTTGACAAACTTTTACGCTGTGATGGAATGATGCCGGCTAAATAAAAAGAAAAATTACATCTCACGGAGGGATAAATGAGGAAAATATTTCATTCGGTATTGGCTTTGTCATGTGCGGTCTTCATTCCGACAATGGTAGCCAGCATCAGCGATGCAGAAGCAGCAACGCGCGAGCTGCGTTTCGGAGAGTTTGGTCCGAACAGAGGCACACGCGCCGGTGCCTTAAAGTGGCTTGATCAGGAAATGCGCAAGCGTAGTAACAATGAACTTGGCCTCAATATCACTTGGGGTGGTGCGCTTCTTGGTGCGAAAACAGCGGCGCAGGGACTGTCTGACGGCGTTGCTGATATGGCGTCGATCGTTCCGGTTTATGCTCCGGGCACACTGGTTGCTTATGAGGCGGTTGATACCATTCAATTCGGCGATGAGTGGGTAGGCATGATGGCCACCTATGATTTCATGACGAATAATGCAGCCGCATTGGCTGAGCAGAAAAAAGCCAACATCAGATATTTTGGTAACTACACCACAGGCCCGACACAGTTGCTGACCAAAGATTCACCAGTGACTAGCGGTGCCGATCTTAAAGGGAAAACAATCCGGGCAACTGGCGCGTTTGTTCCTGCATTACAGGCGCAGGGTGCAGCAACGGTTTCAGTTTCACAGCCGAAGGTTTATGAGGCCATGTCAAATGGCTCTGTTGATGGCTCGACAACATATTTTTACGTCGTCAAAGCCTATAAGCAGTATGAAGTTGCTAAATACATCACCGAGTTGAACATGGGTCAGGTTCTGGCGTTTGGCGTGGCGATGAATGCCGACACCTACAATAGTTTGGCACCTGCGCATCAAAAGCTGATGGATGAGCTGGGTTTAGAATTCACCACCTACATGGCGGAGAAAATGTTCGAATCACGGACTGAGGTGAAAAAGGAACTGCAAGACGGTATTGATGGGCATAAGCTGACAGTTGTGCAGCCTTCAAAAGCAATGCGTGACTCGATGGTTGAGCTTGCCGATGCCGACGTAACGCGCTGGATGGAAAAGGCCGCGAAAAAGGGAATGGATGCCGATAGTATTCTTGGCAACTACAAAGACCTGATCGCGAAATATTCCAAGGAGCGTGACGCCAAAGGATATCCTTGGCAGCGTTAAACCAGTCGAATGAAAATCTGCAGGGCGGGATTATGTCTCGCCCTGCCCAAATTTTTTAGATATCTTTAGAAAAGATCATGTTTGCAAGCGCGCTCCATTTCGTTGAAAGACTATCCGTTGGTATCGCCAATCTTGCGCTGACCACGATGATGGTTATTGTCACCGGATCGGTTATTGGCCGGGCTGCATTCAACTATCCAATTCCAGATGATTTACTTATGGTTGGGCTTTTGATGGTGTTGGTCATCGCCTTTCCTCTTGTCTATATTCAACGGATCAATGGCCATATTGCGGTCACCATTATTTCTGATCGGTTGCCGGTTCGCGTCATACAAATTCAAAAGATCGTGGGTAACGTGTTGTTCGGTCTATTTCTTGGCGTGATGGGGTATGTTATTTTCAGCAAAGTTCCAAGAGAGGTTGCGCAAGACCTTTATTATGATGGTCAGCTGGAAATTCCAACCTGGCCGATGAAGGCAATGTTCAGCATTGGTATTGCGTTATTTGTCATCCAGATCATTGTCAGTACTTGGCGGGAAATCACTGCGCTGTTTTCCCCTGTCAGCCAGTATGACACCGATGCAAATTAAGGCGGATATGTAACATGGAACCGTTTCATGTCGGAATTTATGCGCTGATTGCGGTTCTGTTTTTGCTGGCTAATCGGGTGCCTATCGCAGCGGCGCTGGGCGTTGTGGCCAGTCTGGGAATTTTTGTTATTTTCGCATGGCGTCCGGGTCAAGAGTTTGCTGCCCAATATGCTTATGCGCCAACCCTATCGTTGATGGCAAACAGTCCCTATGCCTTTATCACCAGTTCTACCCTATCCACGGTGCCGTTGTTTATTCTGATGGGACATCTGGCCTATGAGGCTGGATTTACAACGGATATTTACCGCGCCGCGCGGCTTTGGCTGGCGAAGTTGCCGGGCGGTTTGGCGATGGCGTCAGTTGTCGGGTGCGGCGGGTTTTCGGCCATCACCGGATCATCGGTTGCGTGTGCTGCGGCGATGGGTCGGATCGCCATTCCTGAAATGTTGCGCTTTGGATATGCCCCGTCACTGGCGACTGGAACGGTGGCGATTGGCGGCACGCTTGGCTCTTTAATTCCGCCAAGCGTTCTGTTCATTTTGTTTGGTATTTTTGCTGAACAGTCGATTGCGCGGCTGTTCATCGCGGCGATCATTCCGGGCATCATCTCGCTGCTTGCCTATATGCTGGTGATTTATCTGTGGGTGAAGATGCGCCCGTCGGTGGCACCGAATCCAAATGAAGATATTTCCGCTCAAGAGCGCATGCGCTCGCTGATGGATTGCTGGGCGATTCTGACGCTTTTTGTGGTTGTGATTGGCGGTATTTATCTAGGATTGTTCACCCCAACCGAAGCGGCGGGAATAGGCGCTAGTGCCACTTTCATTCTTGGGTTTGCGCTTGGGCGTCTTAGCGTTTCGCGCGCGTTGGCCGCACTTAAGGAAAGCGTTTATCAGACCTCAATGATTTTCGTCATTGCGATTGGCGGCAAGCTATTTGTGAACTTCATTGCGTTGACTGGTCTGGCGAGCGAGATCACGTTCTGGATTGAATCCACCGATGCATCAATGTTTGTTGTCATTGGTCTGATTGTGATTATGTATATTTTCCTTGGGATGTTTCTTGATCCGATCGGCATTATTCTGCTGTCTTTGCCGCTGACCATTCCGATTATCGAAGCCTATGGGCTGTCGTTGATCTGGTTCGGGGTGGTGGTCGTAAAACTGCTTGAGATAGGTTTGGTAACGCCGCCCATCGGGCTGAATGTGTTTGTGATCAAATCAATTGTCGATAAAACCATCTCGCTGGAATCAATTTTCAAGGGCGTTGGTTTCTTCTTGATAGCCGAAATATTTGTGCTGGCGTTGATTATCTGCGTGCCTTCAGTCTCGTTGTTCCTAGCATCCTTCGTTTGATCCTAATTATATCCCCCAAAACACCCTTGAATTCCGGATTAGGCGAAAATGTGTTTTGTCAGGTCGGGAAGGTCAGCGCCAAAAAAGGCTGTATCAACGATCTGTTTATGTCCGGTGTTCAAAACCCGTGCCAGTGTTGCGGCATAGACGGCGCGTGCATCAATCGTGGCGTTCAGATCGCGGCCCTCATAAAGTTTGTTCTTGGTGAGGCCGGGCCAGTCACCCAGAATTCGCGAATTCGGCAGCAGCCCCCCGGCCATTAAAATGGCCGTTCCATATCCGTGTTCGGTTCCCGATCCGCCATTCTGTTTGACCGTCCGCCCGAACTCGGTCAATGACACGATGATGGTATTATCGAAACTGTTACTCATGGTGGCGCGCAGGGTTCCGATAATCTGGTCAAACTGTCTTAGCTGGTTGGCATGCTCGCCCACATCACTGCCTTGCGCCGAGTGGGTATCGAATCCGCCGATATCAAAAACGGCGATGCTGGGCCCATCAGGGTCGGCAAGTTGATTGCCAGCAATCCGGGCCAGCGTCTCTACGTCATCACCGCCGCCATTCATGCTGCCCATGGCAAGCGGCCTTTTGCGTATTCTAGCCATTGCCTCGGCCAGATCGGGGTCATTGGCGTAATCGGCGGTCAGCAAATCTAGCAAATGGTCTTGCGGCAGGGGATTTTTCGCGGGCATGAAATTATCCAGATCGCGGGCCCCGCGCAGTATCAGGGGCATTGGCAGGGAAATTGAAAGACTCTTGCGTCCGGCCACCTCTTCTAACGCGCGTCCAAGCCAGCCGGTGCTGTCGGCATAGGGCTTGGTACCGCCACTCTCCATCAGGTTCTGACCCTCAAAATGTGAGCGCCCGGTATAGGGAATTGAGGTGGCGTGAAACACCGACGCGCGGCCCTCATCCCAAAGATTTTTGAAATTTGGCAGTTTTGGGTGAAGCGCAAAATCGCCGGTAATTGATATTGGTTTTTTCACCAGAAGATCAGGGCGCGCCGCTTTCAATGTATCATTGCCGATGAACGGGGCCGCCGTCATCGCATCCATACCGCCGCGTAGCATCACAACGACCAAGTTCGTTTTTGGTCGAGCAGCCATTCCGGCACGCGCCATTCCAGCAACGCTAAGAGGTGCAGCAACGGCAAGCGAGGTTGAACCGGCGATGAAAATACGTCGCGAAATAATCATGCCTTCAACATCCTTTTACTGCATAACAAAGCCACCAGATAAGCCGCTTTGCTGCCATTTTCCCCCAGCGCATCTTGCGATTCCAAAAGCATTTCAGGATTGTCAAAATTCTTTTTGATGGCGTTTTTTACTATTGTTGCCGCGTCTGCATTTCTATCAATCAATCCCATTCGCGTTGGCACGTTGATTAGCGATAATCGCCTGACCAGAAATTCTGGTGATACCCAGTCAGCGGCTGTATCGGGGAACCCGTTTGGTTGTTTGGCACGAAATGGCAAATGCCCCAACTCGCGCAGAACCACTGCCGCGCGTTTTTGTCTGTAGGTTGGTTTGCTGGCAAAATCATAGTCAAAATGCTCCGGTGGGCCCGGCCATGTTGATCCTGTGATCCGGGCCGATTGAAGCAGCCATGTCTCGGGCGAGAGAAATTTGCTATGCGCTCCGCCAAATTCCCAGGCAGCGGCTAGAACAGCTTGGTGAATTTCCGGCAGCATGCCACCCGATTTCTGCCATGCCTCGGCGACGAAGCCGACCATCTCGTTGGTTGGATTGTCGCAGATGAAATGTTGGCATAATTTCCATGAAATAAAGGTGCGGCAGGCCTCATATCCGCATAAATCCTCAACCAGTTCACGAAGCTGGTTTTTGCCCTTGGTTTTGGCATCAAACCCCTTGGATTTGTATTTCTTTCCCAAAATTTCATGCGTGCCGGGTTCGTGCAACCCACCGGAAAAGCCAATCTGCTTGGACTCGATGCCTTTTTTGCCGCCGATGAATCCCCAACCAGTCATGATATAGGCAGCGTTGATCACGTCGGTTTGTGAATAGCCGCCGGCCGGTGAGATGGTGTGCAATTCCAGCAATTCGCGGGCGTGGTTTTCATTCAGTCCTTTTGGCGGTTTGTTCCGCTTTTTACGATTTACGTTGAACGAAGAATTCGGCCCCCGCGAGATAAAATTATCAAGGCTGCGGAGCATCGGCCAGGTTAGCGTGACGTCATACACCAGATCGGTAAAGCTTCCTGTCATACGCTCTCTGATGACGTCACGCTGCATCGCGCCGGTGTTAAATGTTGGGAGTTTTTGCTTGTCGACAATGGCGAAATGATTTCCCCAGAAATGCCAAAATCTTTCAAAAACAGGGGTGCTGGCGTGCACCGCCTGATAATGCCGGATTGCCAACTCATATCCTTCAAAGAACCGCCTGCCGCTGCGGTTGTACAATGCCTCGCGCATTGGTTTCATCTTTGCCGGATCTTTGACGGTTTGTTCCAGTTTTTGCTCGGCGGTGGTGAAATCCACGCGGATGTCGAGCATCTCTTTTTCGCTGTAGATTCGGCCTGGCCAGATTAGGTCCGGAACCGTTTCCATTTGCGCCTGCGCCCAGCCGAGCGGGTCTGATGGCAGGGGCTGGTTGGGGCGTAATCCAAAGCCAACTCGCCGAAGAAAATCTCGTGGTCCCATTGCCATTTTTAACACTCAACAAAAAACTGAAAATACAAGTTCGACATCAGGCCTAGACCAGAGATATATAATGCCTGATAAACTACCGACCTACAACATGGTGTATTGGTAATTGACAGGGTCTGGTAAAAGATCGTTGTGATTTTGTCAGCTGCTTGGTGGTGGTAGCTGCATGGTAGAAGTTTGGCGGGTTCTGGCTTATTCTATGCCCCCGCAATGTCTATTCGTGCTTTATCCTTGAAAGGAATGCTCTGATGCAAAGCGATGATACCTTTGAGGCTGCATGGTTAGAGGCGCTTGGCCAGTTTCGCAAACAAGGTCTTCGGCTTGCCGACGTGAACCCCATCTCGGCGCTTGCTGATGTGATTTGTGAGCAACTTTATTCGGGCGAGATTAACGCCAGCGATGTTGGCAAAGTATTGGACCGGCAGGGGGGTGAGCTATGGGTGCAGCGAGGTGCTGTCTTGCGCTCGCAAACGGGGCTTACTGATCAAACGGACGCCCAGAAATTTGACCTTCCCGATCTGTCGGGCCGCGATATTACCCGTCCGCTTTACCGCACAGTCTTTACCGCGCATCCGGTTTTCGCGATGCGCGACGAAGCGTCCAGAGCATTATGCAGGCAGGCTGAAACGGGTGTTGAGACGATGCCCGAAGACGCTTTTATGCCGCGTGCCGGGGTTACCCTTCTTGACGAACATGAAGAGGCAATGCTTGCGGTAGAAAATGCGCGCGGTGCTGTCTGCCGCATTAACGCTGAGATTTTGCGCCAACGTCAGACGACGCATAGCGATAGCTGGCGCGATGAACTGCCCGAAATGCTAGGGGTCTCAACCTGGGTTGGCTATGATCTTGACGGACGCTCGGACATCACCTGGTCCGATAGTTTTGGTCTTCGGCTAAAGGAAAAGGCGCGCGCCCTCAAAGGCTATGTTGCAGCATTGGCGCAGTTCGATATCGCGGGGCCTAAATCCGGCGCGTTGGAGACTATCCGCACCGCACTTGCCGATGAGCTTGCCAACACCGAGGCCGAGGTTCTGGATTTCACCCGCATAAAGCTGGAGGGGGATGATTTTACTGCGGTAGTGAACCGGCTGACGCGCCGCAAGGATAAGCTTGTTTCTAGCAAGGCGCTGGCCAAACAGCTACATCAGATTGCAAAAGCCATTGCCGATGAAGACGCCGCGCGCGGCCTTATGGTTGTCGCCGCAGATGTTGCCACGCACGGTTTTGGTATGGGTGAGGTCCATCTGCGTATCAACGCTGCCCAGCTTCGCAACGCCATGCGCGTGGTTGATGGGCGCAGCACCACGATCAGTGACGGGGTTAATTCACCGCGTCTTTTGATGGAGCGATTGGCGCGGCGTATTCAAAACGAGCCAGCTTGGGACATCAATTTTAAAAATATCGCCGAAGAGGAAGCCACCGCACGGCGCCAACTGATGGTGGCTGCGCAGTTTTTGAAACATATCGATACTGACCAGCCCATTCGCCTGCTGATTGCCGAATGTGAAAAACCGCTAACCGTCATGTCGGCATTGTATCTTGCGCATAAGCTGGATATTGCGGACAGGCTGGATATCTCACCGCTGTTTGAGACAAATTTCGGGCTTGAGCATGGCGAGAAGATAATCGACCAGCTTCTTCAGCAGCCTGTCTTTGTTGATTATGTTCGCCGACGCGGGCGGCTGGCTATCCAGACCGGATTTTCGGATGCTGGCCGGTTTGTTGGGCAACTGGCGGCAAATATGGCGATTGAACGTTTGCAGATTAAAATCGCAGGTAGTCTGAAATCGCGTGTACAGGATAATCTTGATCTTTTGGTTTTCAACACGCACGGCGAATCGCTGGGGCGCGGCAGCACGCAGGCCAGCATGCTGGAGCGCCAACACTATCTGATGACGCCGTTTGTGCGTGATTATGCCAGCGGTTTGGGAGTGCGATTGTATCACCAATCCAGTTTTCAGGGTGGTGATGGGTTTCGGCTTTTTGGAACACCCCAGCTTGCACTGGCCACGATGCGCGGACTTTTTGAGGCTGAACTAAGCCCGCCTCCGCCATCGTGCAAAACCGATCCTTTTTACAAGCAAACCGATTTTTCCCTCGATTTGTTTTTGGCCCTAAAGAGCTGGCATGAGCAATTGGTCTCGAACCCGAACTATGGTGATCTTCTGGATGTATTTGGTAGCAATCTATTGCCGCCAGCAGGATCGCGCCCAACCAAGCGCGCGGTTCAACCCGGGAATGAACGCCGTGGACCTTCGAAAATTCGCGCTATTGCCAATAACGGCATCCTTCAGCAAATGGGGTTTCTGGCGAATGTGATTTCGGGAATGGGGACAGCGGCAACCGTTGATATTGAAGAATTTGGTGACGTTTTCCGGCAATCACCGCGGCTGCAACAATGTCTTGGTCAGGTAATGAAAGCCAAGAAGCTGGGGTCGGTGAACACCGTTCTTGCCTATTGCCGAATGGTTGATGCGGGGTTTTGGGTCAACCGCGCCTATCATGGCAGCCAGCCTAGAAATCAACGCGCGTCACGGCGTGTCGGCCAGCATCTTCGTAAAAATCAACGTTATTTGGATATACAGCAAGTGGCATGGTCGCTTCGCGACGATTTGATTGACCTATATCGGCTGGTTGATCGGCTGGATATTGATAGCGCTCGCATCACTGGTTCGAGCCGCGTTGATCTTGATCTGCTTCACGCTATCCGGATTGCCCTGATCATTGACAGCTTAATGCTGATTTGCCGCGCGCCGGTATTGGGCGAGGCCAATCAGTACAGCCATGAAGATATGCTGGCCTTCGGACTATCGCTCGATTTTGACCGTGTTCTGTCGATCCTTGATGATGCGTTCGGGGCCATGCGTGATCAGCCTTTGACCGGTGCGCTAGACGA
Organism: uncultured Alphaproteobacteria bacterium; assembly: GCA_938082345.1. GTDB lineage: Bacteria > Pseudomonadota > Alphaproteobacteria > Puniceispirillales > Puniceispirillaceae > UBA8309. The sequence continues at coordinate 1,705 of CALLKZ010000136.1, read as the reverse complement.
GGCTGAAAATTACTCAAGCGAAAGCAAAAGTAACTTCGAGATCATCACGCGGGAGATCATGCAACCACTTCGAGATAATCAGGCGTTAATCATCCGAATATCGGCGATGGTCTCGGCACATTATGGTGCTCATGGATAGAGATATATTCTGTGGGAACTGATCATTTTATTGCCAGCAAGGAACAGCGTTCGGGACGACGTGCGATCAGCTTGTTGTTCTTTATTAATGGCGCGCTGATCGGGGTGTGGGCGTCTCGGATTCCAGCGATAACTGATATCCATAGTCTCAGCCCGGCGATGTTGGGCTTGGTTTTGTTGGTTTTGGCGTCGGGCGGAATTCTGGCCTTTCCTTTTTCCGGCTATGCGATGGACCGATTGGGGGCCGGACGTGTCACCCGTTCGCTGGCTGTGGTTTATCTTTTCAGTATTATTTTAATTCCTTTGGCCCCGAACGTCTTGGCGCTAGCTGGTGCGCTGTGGGTGTTTGGTGCGGTTCACGGGGCGATGGATGTCGCGATGAACGGCTGGGCGGCAAAGCTGGAACAAGGGTATCGAAGACCGATCATGTCAAGCTTTCACGCGGTGTTCTCACTGGGGGCGGGGTTAGGGGCGGCCAGCGGCTATTTTGCCGTGAGTGCTGACTATGAAATTTTGACACATTTCTCAATTTCTGTAGTGCTGTCTGCGGCGGGGCTCGTCTATATCTGGCTACAGGATGAGGGGTGCGATATGACACCGCGCCCCGATCAGAAGGCGCCGCTGTTCAGCTTGCCTAAAGGTCCGCTTCTGGCGGTTGCACTCATTGCTTTCTGCTCGGCCATTGGTGAGGGGGGTAACGGTGATTGGAGTGCCCTGTTCCTGATCAGTTCAGCCGGTGTTGATGAAGCTCGCGCCGCAATCGGCTATGCCGTTTTTTCAGCTGCAATGGTGGTGATGCGCTTGCTTGGTGATCGGCTGATCGCCCGTCATGGCCCCCTGAAAATGGCCCGTATTTCCGGTATTTTTGGGGCCATTGGCGGGGTGGTGGTTTTGTTTGCGCCTATGTTTGAGCTAAAGCTGGTAGGATTTGCGCTATTAGGTGCCGGTTTTGCCGTTATGTTCCCGCTGGCCTATAGCCGTGCCGCGAATGATCCGGTTATGCCGCCGGGTGCGGCGCTTGCTGCGGTGGCAACGCTTGGGTATGGCGGCTTGCTGCTTGGCCCTGTGGTGATCGGGTTTCTGGCGCAAATTTTCGGGATTGAGCGCGCCTTTGGTGTGATGATCCTGCTGGGAATCGGCATTTTTATGCTTGGGCGCTCGTTAGATTCAATCCGGGAATAGGCGCGTTTCTTAGTCCCAGATTGGCGCCGTTGGCACAATCTCACTGTTAACGATGCGATAGCCGGTCTCCATCAACAGGTCAATTTCGGCGATGTCCTCGCTCGTCAATTCGAAATCAAGGATATCCAGATTCAGCCGCAAATTTTCTGGCCGGGACGACATGGCATTTATCGCGACACCTTTTTGCAAGGTCCAGCGCAGGCCCGCTTGGCTGGCTGATTTGTCATATTTCGCGCCAATATTGGTCAAAGTGGGATCGTCGAACATTTTGCCTCTGGCTACTGCGCAATAAGCCGATAGGGGCAGGCCCAACCGTTCGGCAGCGCCCAGCAATTTAACCGTGTCGAGGAAGGGATGAAATTCAACCTGATTGACTGCCGGGCGG
>CALLKZ010000135.1:0-22047 GCA_938082345.1 uncultured Alphaproteobacteria bacterium | reverse complement strand
TTACGGGGCATACTTACGGGGCATACTTACGGGGCATACTTACGGGGCATAATAGGGGGGGGAATTATCAAAGTGAGCGATAAAAACAAAAATTTGTTTACCACCGAAGATATCGAAAGCCTTATTCAAGGCTATCAGGTGCATCGCGACGTCTATACCAGCCAAATGGTGTTTGAACTGGAAATGCGGCATCTTTTCAACAATGTCTGGGTCTTTGTTGGCCATGAAAGCCAGACCCCAAATAAAGGGGATTATTTCACCACACAAATCGGCGATCAGCCGGTTATTCAGGTGCGCCATTCCGACGATACGATCAGGGTTTTATATAACCGGTGTCCCCATAAAGGCACCAAGGTCGCAATTGACCGACAGGGCCATACTGGCAAGTTTTTCCGCTGCCCCTATCACGCGTGGTCATTCAAGACAGATGGTAGTCTTTTGGCAATTCCGCTGAAGAAAGGGTATGAAAATACCGGACTGGAAAAAACCGAAAATATAAAGGGCATCAAGCCTGTTGGGGCGGTTCATAATTATCGTGGTTTCATTTTTGCCCGCCTTGCCAGCGAGGGCATAGATTTTGACGCATTTTTTCAGGACAGCCTGTCGTCGCTTGATAATATGGTTGATCGATCGCCCGAAGGCCGTCTGGAGGTTGCCGGCCCGCCGCTTAGATATATGCATAAATGTAACTGGAAAATGCTGGTCGAAAACCAGACTGACACCTGTCATCCGATGGTTGCGCATGAAAGTTCTGCTGGAACCGCGGTGAAAATCTGGGATGAATTAGGCAATCCCGAGCCAAAACCAGCAGCGATGCAGATTATTGCGCCGTTCATGTCACCCTATGAATTTTTTGAGGATATGGGTATCCGCACTTGGCCAAATGGTCATGGACATACCGGTGTTAAACACTCCATCCATTCAGATTATTCGGCAATTAGTGGTTATTTTGAGGCGATGAGCGCTGCATATGGCGAGAAACACGCCAAAGAAATTCTGGATGAAAGCCGCCACAACACCATCTATTTTCCGAATATCATGGTTAAAGGGCCGATCCAGCAAGTACGGGTTTTCATTCCTCTGGGCCCGGATAAAACATTGGTGGAAAGCTATATTTACAGGCTGGTCGGTGCCCCCGATGAATTGCTGGCGCGCACAGCGATGTATAACCGCATGATCAACGCGCCAACTTCGATTGTCGGACATGATGATCTGGAAATGTATGAACGCGCCCAAGAAGGCCTGATGTCGCAAGGTCTAGATTGGGTTAATCTTCAGCGGCTTTATCCGGGCGAAGATGAAGATTTTTCCAGCGAGGCCGTCGAGAACGGAACTACTGAGAGACAAATGCGCAACCAGTTTGACGCTTGGAAAAAATTCATCACGCTCTCAATGCCAAACCGGGCGGACCTGCAATCGGAGGCCGGACAATGACCGTCCCCCCCAAAGAAACCACCTTCACCAAAGAAAACGTTATCGACTTTATTTATGACGAGACGCGGATGCTTGACGAGGGCAAGTATGATGCGTGGTTGGAGCTTTGGTTGGAGGACGGACATTACTGGATGCCGCTCGATTATCGGCAGGATGATCCGCATCTGGTCAGCTCGCTGCTCTATGAAGATATTTTTATGCTCAAACTGCGGGTTGAACGTCTCAACGGCGCGCGCACCTTTAGCCAAAAGCCCAAAAGCCGTTGCCATCATGTGATCCAGCGCCCGTTTGTTGACGTTCTGGACAATGAAAACGGGGTCTATAGAACCACGACATCAATGCATTATGTCGAGACGCGGTTGGACGAGCAGTTTTTGCTGGCATTAACCGCAACGCATGATCTCAAATGTGTCGATGGCAAATTACGGATCGCGAACAAGCGGGTCGATCTGCTGAATTGCGATGCCGCATTTGGCAATATTCAGCTTCTACCGTAACCGGAGTCACTGCGATGCCAAAAACCATAGCGTCAGGAAATTCATTACCCGACTATACAGCCGTCGTAACCGGCGGCAATAAGGGCATCGGGGCTGATCTTGCCGCCCGGCTTTTGGATCAGGGCTATAAGGTCATCTCAATTGCACGCCGCGCCCCCGAGGCAGCGCATCCCAACCTCTATTCGATCGAGGCTGATTTGCTGGACCCGGACGCCGTAACCAGAGCAGCAACACAGCTATCTGCGGATCACAACGTAACGCATTTCATCCATAATGCGGGATTGATTTGGCCAAATCTGATCGAGGAGGCCAAGCCGTCCGATATCTCCGGCCTTACACAGCTGCATCTGGGGTCGGCGCTAACCATCATGCAGGCGGTGTTGCCCGCGATGAAGAAAGCCGGTTTTGGCAGGGTGATGTTTAACGGATCCAGAGCCGCGCTTGGCGTGCCAACTCGAACCGCATATAGCGCCTCAAAAGCTGCGATGATCGGTATGGCGCGGACATGGGCGCTAGAACTGGCCCCGCATGGCATCACCGTCAATGTGGTGGCGCCAGGCCCCATTCAGACAGATAATTTTTGGGGCATCGTCGAGAAGGGAAGCGAGCAGGAAAAATCGCTGGCGGCGCGCATTCCTGTTGGCCGATTGGGGCGTTGCCAAGATGTCTCGAACGCGTTTCTGTTCTTTTGTGATCCCGCCAACAGCTTTGTTACCGGCCAGACGCTGTATGTTTGCGGCGGAGCCAGCGTGGGCACGCTGACCATCTGATTTTGGGATTAATCGCCCGCTACATCATAGCCGCCTACATAATAACCGATTACATCATAGACGGCAGCAGCAGCGAGATTGACGGCACCAGTGCCAGCAGGGCCAGACGGCAGATATCCGCAATCCAGAACGGCGTCACGCCCTTAAAAATGGTTTTTACCGATACATCTTTTAAGACACCTTTCAGGACAAACACATTCAGGCCAATTGGCGGCGTGATCAGACTGATCTCGGTGACCACAACAACCAGAATACCAAACCAGATCAGATCAAATCCAAGGCCCGCAACCAGCGGTGCAAAAATCGGCACAGTCAAAAGAATCATCGACAGCGATTCAAACACGCATCCCAGCAGTACATAGACCAGCATGATGATGAAAATCACCCCAAGCGGCGATAACTCAAACGCCGTGACGATGCTGATCAAACCATCGGGAAGTCCGGCCCGGTTTACAAAGTTTGAGAAGATCAACGCGCCGAACAGCACGAAAAACAGCTTTGCCGTTGTAATGCCGGTTTCACGAAGCACGGACATCAATGCGCCGTCTTTTAATGCGCCGCGCTTCCAGGCAATCAACAACGCACCAGCGGCGCCAATTCCAGCAGCCTCGGTAGGGGTAAACAGACCAGCATAAATACCGCCAATCACGAAAATAAACAGGCCAAGTGTCGTCCATACATCACGCAGCGCCATCAGACGGCCAGCCCAATTGGTGCGCTCTCCAGCAGGTCCCATCGCCGGGTTCCGGGTGACAACAAACACCACCGCAAGAAGATAAAATAAAACACCAAGAAGACCGGGAAGCACGCCGGCAATAAACAATTTGCCAACCGACTGTTCGGTCATCAGTCCGTAAATGACCAGCATCACGCTTGGCGGGATTAGAATACCAAGCGTTCCACCAGCGGCGATTGACGCGGTGGCAAGCGAGTCATGATATTTGTACCGCCGCATTTCCGGCATTGATACTTTGGACATGGTTGCTGCGGTGGCAAGCGACGATCCACAGATCGCCGAAAACATACCGCAGGCCGCGATCGTTGACATCGCAAGACCGCCGCGTCGATGCCCCAAAAACACATAGGCAGCGCGGTAAAGTTCCTTTGCCATACCGCCGCGTTCCACCAACAAACCCATCAGAATGAACATCGGCAAGACCGACAGCCCATAGGATTGGCCCGAATCAATAACCAGACGCGCTGCACTGGAAACGGCGGCGCGATAACTCGCCAACTCGCCAAATCCGACAACTCCAACAATGCCAAGCGCAAGGCCGAGTGGCATCCGCATAAAAGCCAAAATCAAAAGCGCTGCAAATCCAATTAGCGAAACTAACATTTAAGATCATCCTCCAATTGGAGTACTGCCAGTTTCATCAGGCAACACCTGACCTGGCCGTAACAAAGCACGCAAACCACGCACTCCAGCAAATAGCGCTGACACATACAGCAGCGCCGTAATCAAACTAACAGTTAGATAGCGCGGGATTTGCAGATAGATAGTCTCGTCACCATCCTCCCACGCACGCACGGCATAATCACCAACCCGGTCGGCAATCATCCATGTAGCCCCAATAGTAAGAATGCTGATGGCGACCGAAAGAAACCAGCCAAGCCAGCCACGGCGAACAAACTGAAACAAATCAACAACCACCTGATCATCCCGCAGAAACATCGTCGGCATCGAAAAGAAAATGATGCCTGCCATCGAAATCTGCACAAGTTCAGTAGTGCCGGTAACCGGTGAGTTGAAAAAATATCGGCCAATAACATCAACGCATGTCAGACCAACAAGCCATAACAGAACCATACAAGCCAGCCGTGACGACACATCTGCGACCATCGACGCCGCCCGATTCACCTTGGCAACTAGCGGATGGTCCATACCTATAATTTCAGATGTTCCAGCATCAACCGTTCCATTTTCGGTCATCTTTTTTCGTCCCCCACCAATGGCAAATCCCCTTCTCTCAAAACAGGAGGCATATTATCCATCCCCTATTTTGTAAGAAACGACAATAATGCCTACAGCCACACCTGCAACACATAATCAAACGGAGCGTCATAGTTCAGCAAATCCACGCGCTGATGACGAATGCGGTAACTGTCCCCTTCGGGCACCAAATGATGTGTATAGGTGCCGGTGAAGTAGCGCTGTTTTTCCAGCCGGAATTCAACAACATGGAATTTCGAAGTGACGACCAACTCCTCGCCTTTTGAGCGTTCAGTGTCAATGCGAACATTCCCCACCAAATGATTGGCGCGCGGCGAAGGTGATTGTGACCAGGCCCGCGGATGTTCCAGCCGTTTCCGGCGCGTTCGCATCAGATATTTATCTTCATAAAAGATTGAAGGCACGCCTTCGCCGCTTTCATGGCCGGGTTCAGACGGCATCCAATAAACGCCATCATCGGTGAATAAATCCATCCAATTCTGCCATTGGCCGGTATCCAGCATATCTGATTGGTCATAAAGGTATTGCTCGACTTTGCGCAAAATCTTATCGTCAATTGCCTTAGCCATTAGCGTTTCTCTTTCATGTAATCCGCCCATGCGGTGAACATATGCCGCATTGGCAACTCACTCAGCCCGGTAACCGATGTTGAAACGCCGCCCTCTTGATGATCATGACCTTCGTTGCGGTGGAAGCTGACCCAGTCGCCACCCTCGCTTGTCAGACCCTGCTGACACCGCCAGAAATTATACAGATCATCGGCATTGATCATTGTCGATGGTGAATTGACCAGATTGTAATATTGCAACGAGCGATCATAAATCGCCTCTGGAGCGCCCTTTAGACGGAAATGCCAGATTTCGGTCAGCGTTTTGTCCGGGCCAAGCGGGCGCACGGCACGAAGCTGTTGCAGCGGCGATTGAACCGACAAACACGGATAGACCAGCACATGGTGAATGTTCGTCGTTAAAATTTCCTCGGTGCGCTCTTTGCCATAGGCCTTTTCCATAACCGCTTCATATTCCAGCGTGTCCGGATCGGTTGGTCGCAAGCCCATATAGCCCTGCAACATACAGTGGCCATAGGGGTGACCGATTGTTTGCAAACCGTCCCATTTATAAATCGGCGTCGTAAAGGCAGACAAATAATGATACTTAATCGGAGCATCTTCCCCTGTTTCGGCCTTTATTTCATCTTCCACATCGGCCGCTGCTTTACCGGCGGCGCCATGCGTAATCGATGGGTGCAGCGAATCGAGCTGGTTCTCCAGAAAAATCTTCCAGTTGGAATTCTGCACAACACGGAAACAGGTGCGCACAACTTCAACCTCGCCAACAGGCGAGCGGTCACACATATCATCAAACGCTGCCTTGGCACCGCCAAGCCAGGTTTCCAGATCCGGGCCATCCTCAGCCAGACTGGTGAAAACAAATCCACGATAGCTTTCAACGCGAGGTGCGGCTTTCATACACGTATCGGGGCTGCCCTTTTCAAAGCGCGTATTATCATAGCCGCTAGGCGATGGAATGGCGTGAACCGAGCCGTCAAAATTAAACTGCCATGCGTGATATGAGCAGATGAAATGATGCCCAGCATTTCCCATATGCCAGTTTGTCAGCATGGCACCCCGATGCGGACAGCGGTTAAACAGGACGTGAATCCCGCCCTCATCACCGCGCACCAGAATCATCGGCTGGCGACCAATCTGGAAAGTGGTGAAATCACCTTTCTTGGAAATTTGGCTCTCATGCCCCGCATAAATCCAACTTTTGTTGAAAATATGGTCAATTTCCTGCTGGAAGATTTCCTCGCTCGTATAACAAGATTTATGCACTCGGTCGGTATCGACAAGCCCTTCGATTAAGGTTTTGTCCGAAGTTGCGCCATCCATTGCTGACTCCAATATTTTTCCACGTAACAAAAATTTTAAAATTCAAAATTATTTTAAATTTGAATAAATGATGATCAATATGTTGCAACTTGCCAAGGCAAAAATTGCAAAAAATTACCCTTTGGACCCCGAAATCAGATTTTTATCTTGACTGTAGCGACCTACATAAACAGGGTTATTAATGAATTTGGGGCCGCTTTTGCCTTGGTGTAGTTGCGGTACGGGAAATTACAAAGTTAAAGAAATTCAGGAGGAATTTCGATGAAAAAAGGTTTAGTAATATTGGCTGCAACCCTTCCTATGGTGTTGGCTAGCCATGCAATGGCAGCTGACAAAGTTCTGACAATCTCGTCATGGGCCGCACCTGTTCACACGATGAATAAAGACATCTTTCCATGGATGGCATCTGAGTTGGAAAAATGCTCCGGCGGCAGTCTTTCGGCAAAGGTAGAGTATAACCTTGCACCTCCGCCAGCACAGTACGATACGGTTCGTGACGGTGTAGCTGATATCAGCTGGATCGTGTACGGCTATACTCCGGGCAAATTTGAGACAACCAAGCTTGCTGAACTGCCGGGCAACCCCGGTAATGCAGAGACAATGTCTGTTGCCTTTCAAATGACGCATGAAAAGTATCTGGCCGCTGCCAAAGAAGCCAAAGGCGTGGAAATTCTGGCCAACTACACCCACGGCCCGGGCCATGTGAACACCACTAAGATGATCGATTCCTACAAGGATATCGAAGGCATGAAGCTTCGCGTTGGTGGCGGTGTTGCCAATGATGTCGGAACTGCTTTGGGTGTTGCTGGTGTAAATATGCCTGCACCTGCCGTTTATGAAGCCGTTTCTTCAGGCGTGACCGAAGGCGTCTTTTTCCCGATGGAAACAATGTACGCCTTTAAAGTCGCTGAAGTTGCAAAACACACATTCCGCAACCCGGCAGGTATGTACACAACTGCCTTTGGTCTGATCATGAACAGCGACACTTACAATGATCTTTCAGCAGCACACCGCAAGTGTATCGATGATATGCGCGGTGTTGAAATGTCACGCCAGATCGGCAAATGGTGGGATGAAGCTGACCAGCTTGGTTACGAGAAATTCGCCGAAATGGGCGGTGTTGTAACTGACGCCTCTGCCGCTGAGCAGGCTTACTTCGCTGAAAAGACTTCTGGCATTGAGGCCAAGGTTGTTGCAGCAGCTTCTGCACGGGGAATTGACGGCACAGCAGCACTGGCTTACTTCCGCTCTCTGTTGAAGTAGTCGAAGCAGACATTTTACCCAAACTACCAAGCAGGCGGCCCTAACAGGCCGCCTGTTTTGTTTGTATTACACCGGGATTTGAGCTTTCATAAAAATCTATCATCGCCGGAGAAGCTCGCAATGTGTCCATCCTCGCCGCCCACCAATCCTGCCGCCAGCAATATTGGCGAATATCTGCCGCCTGTTGATCTGGATGAGGCTTATGAAAACCGGAAATATATTCCTGGCGGCGATGCCTACGTTGATCAGTGGAATGCTGCCGCCGCCGATTTTCGGAATTCGGTCCCGCATAGCGATCTAGACCAGTCTTATGGCGATGCTCCGCGTCAGAAGTATGATCTGTTTTGGCCAGAAGGCGGTCCGGGAACCGAAAAAGGACTTTTGGTTATTGTTCACGGCGGCTATTGGGTGGCTTTTTCCAAGGATAACTTCACCCATCTAGCCGCTGGGCCTCGTGATCTTGGCTGGGCGGTGGCGATGGTCAGCTATACACTGGCACCCGAAGCCCGCATCAGTGCTATCACCACCGAAATTTCCCACGCCGTAAATCATCTTGCAAAAATCGGACGCGGGCCCATGCGTCTTGCCGGACATTCGGCAGGTGGGCATCTGGTCAGCCGGATGATGTGCCGCGATATTGCGCTAGGGGATATCGCGGCCGCACGTATTGACCGGGTTGTCTCGATCAGCGGGCTGCATGACCTTCGCCCTTTGCGCCTTCTTGAAAAGAATGCAGAGTTTCAGCTTGATGAGGCCGAGGCGATGCGCGAAAGCGCTATTGCCTGCCTACCGCGTGGCGGAATTAATCTCGTCTGTGTTGCTGGCGCGGATGAGCGCCCGGAATTTGTCCGGCAAAACGGCCTATTGCCGTTAATCTGGCAAGGGCTTGGCGTTAAAGGTGCCGCGCACCTCATTGATGATGAAAATCATTTCTCGATCATTGGCCAGATGACCGATAGCAAAAGCCAGCTATGCGGTTTGATTGACAGCGACCTGTCCTAAATTTGCCTACAGGCGGGCATAGGTGCTGGTCAACTCGGCAGCCAACTTGCCACTGGCCCTGTCAGCAATGGAAATTCGGCCAACTACCAAACGCCTGCCAGCCTTCAGAATATCCACCGTTACATCCCCGCCATCGCTGCCAAGAGGCCGTAAAAACCGGCTGGAGATATCAACCGTTGTAATCGGCGCATACTCGCCTATCGCCGCGGTGACCGCCGCAATCATAGCAGTATCCCCCGCCGCAACAATGGCCTGACCACAAATCATCCCGGCATCACGGGTCAACCTGTCGCTGAAAGGTAAAAAGAAAACGGATTGCGTGCGGCCAATAGAGACCACCTCCAGCCCAAGATCACGAACCCATGGCGCGGTTACATCAGCAAGCAACGCCGCCGCCGCTGCTACATCAAAACTATCTGGCAATGATTGTTCTGGCATTTTTTTCCCTCTTTGCCCAATCCACTCGGGCCCAATCCACTCGGGCCCATTTATCTCTACATCATCTGCAGGGTTGACTAACCGGACGGTCAATCATTACCGTTAACCCTTACCGCTTTTCCGGACTCGGTCAAGTCACCGCCCGCAAGGATGCCGGAAGGATGCCCGCTAAGGATGCCTGGAAGGACGATTTTAACATAAGCCGAAACTAGCAGCACCGGAACATTACACACCGAATTCATGATCGATCCGGAACCGGTGGGGAGTGCTAAAACAGTCGCCAAGGAGACGCCGCCATGTCTGCAGATCAACTGGATGAAAACCCGGATAAGCTGGCCCGAACTGTTGCCGAAACCATGATCGGCAACTGCGGATTCTCGCAAAGTCTGGGAATGCGGATTACCGGTACCGGGCCCGATTTCGCGGCAATCGAAATGACGCTGACCTACCGCCACATGAACGGCCACGAAATATGCCATGGCGGTGCTATCTTTGCGATGGCTGACACCGCCTTCGCCCATGCCTGCAACTCAGATAATGTGACGACGGTTGCCCAGCAATGTCAGGTGAATTTTCTGCGCCCGGGCAAGCTTGGCGAGACCCTGACTGCAACTGCCGAAGCGCGCAGTCTGACTGGTCGAACTGGAATTTATGATGTGTTGGTAACCAATCAGGATGGCGCAGTGATTGCCGAATTCCGCGGAATGTCCCGCAAATTATCTGGCCCTGTGGTTGCCGATCGCTGACCCCCAAAACTGCACGGTTACCCCAAACTGCCACGGTTACCCCAAACTGCAAGGATAAACTGTAAGGATATATCGCGAATGCTTGACCTGACACCGGCAAAAAACCAGCTTGACCCGATTGAAATTGCCTCACGCGATGAAATCACCGCATTACAATTCAATCAGCTGAAATGGACCCTTAACCACGCCTATTCAAACGTGCCCCTTTATAAGCGAAAATTTGATGCGGCAGGGGTGCATCCGGATGATCTGAAGGCGATGGAGGATATTGCGAAATTCCCCTTCACGACAAAGGATGATCTTCGCCAGAGCTATCCGTTCGACATGATGGCCGTGCCGATGGATCAGGTTTCTCGCATTCACGCCTCCAGCGGCACCACGGGCAATCCGACCGTTGTTGGATATACTAAAAATGATGTGAAAAACTGGGCCCGGCTTGTCGCGCGATCCATTCGGGCATCGGGCGGGCGCCCCGGAGATAAAATTCATGTGGCCTATGGATATGGTCTGTTTACCGGCGGACTTGGTGCGCATTACGGCGCTGAAGAAATGGGATGCACGGTGATTCCGGTCGGCGGCGGCATGACCCAGCGTCAGGTTCAACTGATCATGGATTTCAAACCTGATCTTATCATGGTCACGCCGTCATATCTTTTGGCGATTGCCGATGAATTTGTGCGCCAGGGCATTGATCCGCGTAGCACCTCGTTGAAAAGCGGAATTTTCGGGGCGGAACCCTGGACCAACGCAATGCGCGACGAAATTGAATCCCGCTTTGATATGCATGGCGTCGATATTTACGGCCTGTCTGAAGTGATGGGTCCGGGCGTTGCCAATGAGGCGGTCGAAGAAAAGGACGGACTGTATATCTGGGAGGATCATTTTCTGCCCGAGATCATCGATCCCGAAACCGCGAATACAACTGGTGGAAAGGTGCTGCCGGACGGCGAAAAGGGCGAACTGGTTTTTACCTCGCTGACCAAAGAAGCATTGCCAATCATCCGCTATCGGACACGCGATCTGACCACGCTTCGTGCAGGGGCGGCGCGATCTATGCGCCGAATGGATAAGATCACCGGCCGAAGCGATGATCTGATCATCCTTCGCGGGGTGAATGTGTTCCCCAGCCAGATTGAGGAACATATTCTGAAAATTGACGGTATCAGCCCGCACTACCTGATTGAACTAGCCAGCGAAGGTCGCCTTGATACAATGAAAGTCCGCGCCGAGGCCGCGCCCGGCCATGAAGCGGATGATCGACGCGCCGCACTTGGCCGTCTTCTGGCCGATAACATCAAACAGAATATCGGCATTTCAACCGAGATTGAGATAACCCCGATTGGCGAAATTGACCGGTCCGCTGGCAAAGCAGTGCGCATCGTCGACAAGCGCGCCAAATAGCGCCGTCTCTTACCCCTCAAGCCATATTGGCTGAGGGGCCAAAATTTAGGTAAATAGGAGAACCCAAGCCAATGGCACGTCGCCGCGCCACCAGTTATGACAGCAAGCTGGGCCATATCCGCAACACCGCGGCAGGGTTGTTTGCGCGGGATGGGTTTTCGCGAACATCTATGGCCGAGCTGGCATCGGCTTGCGGTGTTTCAAAAGCGCTGCTGTACCATTATTTTGCCAGTAAGGAAGCTTTGCTTTTCGATATTCTGCAAGCCTATCTAGAAGATTTGCAGTCGGTAGTCTCGCTTGATCCCGCCGCTTCAAGAACCAAACGTGACCATCTTCGGGCGTTGATCTCCGCGCTGCTTAAACAATATCGCGAGGCCGGCAACACGCATAAGCTTCTAACCTTTGATCTGCCGGTTCTGCCCGAAGACCAGCAACAGGAATTGCGGCAAATCGAGCGTGCCATTCTGGCCCGTTTTGATGCTGCGCTTACTGATGCCGCGTTTGAAGCCGGGCGCACCAGCCCTCTGGATGGACCGCGCGCGATGATGATGTTCGGCACGCTGAACTGGACTTATACATGGTTTCGCGAAGATGGCCCGATGTCGCTAGAGAGCTATTGTGACCTCGTTACGGACAGCACAATTCGTTCGTTAATCAAATAAAATAGTGTCAATAAATATCTATATATGGAATTTATATGCATTATTTAACTATATATTGTGCCTCACTCCAAATTTATTCTTTACTTAAGTTGATTATTGAACTTAGCGTTGTCGATCAACTGTGCAAGAGGGGAAACCAATGAACAAAATTTCTGAAATTGATCCAGAAAATCTAATCGATCCGGATTATGAAGTTCCTATGGGTCCAAGGTTGGCTCTGGGATTGCAACATGTTCTGGCGATGTTTGCCAGTAACGTCACACCGTCCATCATTGTCGCCGGCGTTGCCGGTTTTGCCTTTGGAAGCGCCGACATGGTGTTTCTGATCCAGATGGCGATGCTGTTTGCCGGTGTTGCTACGCTGTTTCAAACAATTGGATTTGGACCGGTCGGTGCGCGCCTGCCCGTTATGCAGGGCACCAGCTTTGCCTTCGTTCCTATCATGGTGACGATTGTCAAGACATCAGGCATCGCTGCGTTGATGGGAGCGGTTGTCGTAGCCGGAATTTTTCACGCTTTGCTTGGCACCATAATCGGGCGGATCCGTCACTGGTTCCCGCCGCTTGTTACCGGTATGGTCATCGCCGCAATTGGTTTGGCATTGCTTCCGGTCGGAATTAAATATGCTGCCGGTGGTGCTGCTGACTTTCAGATGAATAGTCCTGAATGGGGTAATTTCGCCAACTGGGGTCTGGCACTGACAGTGATCATTGTTGCGCTTGTCTGTAAATTCTTCACCCGTGGCATTACCTCATCAGCTGCGATCCTTTTGGGCCTGATTGCCGGGTATCTTGTGGCTCTGTTTACCGGCGGCGTGAGTTTTGGCGCTGTTGAAAAGGCAGCATGGTTTGCGCTGCCACAGCCGCTTAAATACGGATTAGAATTCAATATTGCAGCGATTATCGGCATGTGCCTGATTTCGATTGTCAGCGCAATCGAGACTGTTGGCGATATTTCTGGTATCGCGCGCGGTGGTGCTGGCCGTGAAGCCACACAGAAAGAAATTGTAGGCGGCACCTATGCTGATGGACTTGGCTCGGCGGTTGCCGGTATTTTTGGCGGCCTGCCAAATACGTCCTTCAGCCAGAATGTTGGCCTTATTTCAATGACCGGGGTGATGAGCCGCGGCGTCGTAACCCTATCAGGCATTTTCCTGATCATCTGTGGATTGGTGCCAAAGATCGGTGCTGTTGTTGCCTCAATGCCGATTTCGGTTCTTGGCGGCGGCGTCATTTTGATGTTCGGTATGGTTGTTGCCGCTGGAGTGAACATGCTTTCGGCGGTTGAATGGACGCGCCGTAACATGATGATCCTTGCCATTTCGCTTTCGGCTGGCCTTGGTATTCAGGCGGTTCCAAAATCAATGCAGCATCTTCCCGATACGCTGGAAATGCTGATGATTTCGGGATTGTTGCCGGTTGCCGTTCTGGCGGTGGTGCTGAACCTCATTCTGCCAGAGGCCGCCGACTAGCAGGCAAGTTTACAAAGGCGTTACTTAGCAAGAGACGCTTTGGGCATTGATGGTGTCCATTCCACCATTTCTCCACCGACCTGTTATTCCGGGTCGGTGGTTTTTTTCGGATCGATAGTTGGCAATTCTTTTATCTTCGAGAAAAATAACCAAGACCCCGTATACTGGGTAAGATGCCGAACAAATCGCGTGACTAAATTCGGTATCAAAATACACGCATCAAAATACACGCATCATAATAAACGCATCATAATAAACGGGGACTACAGATAATCATGGACGGGCAAACCCTCCTTTTGCGGAATGCAGACCTGCTTTGCACAATGAACCCCGCCGATGCTCCGGCGCCTGCATCGCGGCGCGCTGGCGATAATGTCGGCGCAGAAATCCGCGGCGGCGGCCTATTTGCGCGGAACGGGGTAATTGAGGCAGTCGGCACCAGTGATCAGCTTCCCAGCAGCGCTGATGTAGTCCTAGATATGACCGGCCATGTGGTTATTCCAGGCCTGGTCAACACGCATCATCATCTGTTTCAAAATCTCACTCGCGCTGTTCCAGCGGCTCAAAACGCGCCGTTGTTTGGCTGGCTGCAAACGCTCTATCCGATCTGGTCACATATCGGGCCGGAGCATATTTTCTGGTCAACAGCGCTTGGCCTTGCCGAGCTTGCGCTTAGCGGCTGTACGACGTCATCGGACCATCTTTATCTGTATCCGAACGGGGCGAGACTTGATGATGCGATGGCAGCGGCCGCCGAGGTTGGTTTACGCTTTCACGGAACGCGGGGATCAATGAGTATTGGCGAGTCTGCTGGCGGGCTGCCCCCTGATATTTTATGCTGGCAAGAGCCCGACATCATGGAAGATTGCCAGCGTGTGGTTGAAAAATTTCACCAGCCCGAGTGCTATTCCATGCAGCGAGTGGCACTGGCCCCGTGCTCGCCCTTCTCAGTATCAATGGATCTAATGCGCGAAAGCGCCGCCATGGCCCGCAGCCTTGGCGTTGGATTGCACACCCACCTTGCCGAGAATGTTGAGGATGTCGAGTATAGTCTGGCCAATTTTGGAATGCGTCCGGGCGCCTATATCGAGGCGGTTGGCTGGACCGGAGATGATGTCTGGCACGCCCATTGTGTGCAGTTGGATAGTGACGAGATCAACCTGTTTGCCCGCACCGGGACCGGTGTTGCCCATTGTCCATGCTCGAATATGCGTCTTGCCAGCGGAATTGCACCGGTGCGCCGGATGCTGGATGCCGGAATGAAGATTGGCATTGGTGTCGATGGTTCAGCCTCTAACGATAGCGGGCATATGCTGAATGAGGCGCGCCAGACGATGTTACTGCAACGTGTTGAGCAGGGCGGCGGGGCAATGGCGGCGCGAGAAGCGCTGGCAGTTGCAACGCGCGGCGGCGCAGCGGTTCTAGGGCGAGATGACATTGGTATGCTGTCCCCGGGATACGCCGCCGATATTGCCGCATTTGATCGACGCAGCATTGATTTTGCCGGAAGCGACTGGGATATGCTGGCATCATTGTTATTCTGCGGCCCAGTCAAAACCAGCTACACCATCATTAACGGAAATATTGTGGTAGCCGAAGGCCAGTTGACAACAATCGAGATGGACCGATTGCTGACGCATCACGGTGCAATGGCATATAATCTGATGCAAAAATCAGGACATATCGCCTAGAAACCCCAATTGCTGCCATTAGCCAGATTCTGTCCGATAGTTTTTATACTGGTACCATGCCGCGGCGATGAAAATAATCGTTCCGCCAATTATCGTATGCGTTGACGGAATTTCCGCGATAATCAGCATCGCCAACAAAATGGCAAACGGCGTTTCAGCGCTAATGTTAATAAGCGCTGTCTCACCGGGGGCAAGATACCTTGAGCCTTCGGATAAAGTAACTGAAGCGATAATAAATGTAAGGGCAAACAGCGCCATCATGCCGATATCCCACAAGGGTGCCGATAAAGGTCCGCCCATCGGGCTATCCAACACCAACGCGAAGGGAAGCAAAATCACCGATGCCAGTACGGATGGCATGGTGGTTGGCGTGTCTGGATATCGCCGGTAAATCGCCATTCCCAGAACCATCATCAGCGTCATAATCATCGCCAAAATATCACCAATCAGGCTGGCACCAAAAAATGACCCAGTGCCCCCCATCTCTGCACCGGCGCTATCTGCTGCTGCTATATCGGGGCCAAAAGAACCACTGACCAAAACGACCGTACCAATCAAAACAGCAATTGCGGCGATCACAAAGGGGGAGGTTACGCGCGCGCCAAACCATACCCAGCCAACAAAGGCGCCAAGAACGGGCGCTGTTGACCAGATCAATGAGACGTTAGACACCGATGTCAGCTTGAAGGCCGAAATAAAAGCAAGGGTGCCAACCGCAAAAACAACCGCCGCAAACCAGCCAGCCTTATCCATGCGCCTCATTTCAGAGCGCAACGTTCCTATAACCTGCAAATAAATCAACCCGGCAGCAGCAGCAAACAATCCACGCCAGAAAACGACACTAAAGGCACTGATATCAACACCCTTACTAAAAACCCCCGCAGGGCTGAAGAACAGCGCTGAGAGCAAAATCAGAAAAATGCCCAAAGGTCGGTTGGTACCGCGAGGGGAAGACTCATTGCCCGAAAAGCCGCCAGCAGGCTCACCGCTAGACTTGCCGACAGAAGAGCGCACCATGATGATTTCCTTTACAAGGAGAAAATTGTGAGAAAAAAATATGTAAGAGAAAAAATACGTAGAAAATTACATGAAACAAAACGTGAACATCTAGCTGTAATATAGACAGAATAAACCCGTTTACCATTCACATATGCGTGAGGAGCCGGGAGAATATGCAGAGCTAGATATGTAAGAAAGGAAGGCCGCGCCGCCTAACCGATCAAGCGGGGCCAACCGATCAAGCGAGGCCTAAATCGGGCTTAATCACCGCAGCAACACCGTCTGACCAGACTTCTTGCAGATTGGCGCTGTTGTTTTCGTCGTCTGGTCCAGCGCGGTCGATAACGATGAAATCCTGCTGGGATTGCAGAATCAAAAGCGGATGATGCCAGACGTTTCGCGAATAGCTGACGCCCTGATTACCGCTTGCCCGAAAAACCCGCAATCCGTCGAAATCAGGACCGCTATCATCGGCGTTGGTTGGCGCCACCACCACCAGCCAGTCATGCTCTGACAGCGGCATGAAAGATTGCGAGCCTAGGGGGTGGCGTTCCATCAGCCGGATTTCAATCGGGTCAGGGCGGCGCGTCCCGCGAAACAGCGAAATGATCGGCTGCCCGCCGCCCGTGGCAACATCAACATTACATAGCGCATGAAAGCGCGATGTCGTTCCCTGATTGATCGCGATTTCCACGGCCCCGGCGGCTTCTATCACCGTCCCAAAAGCCGCAAAAGCATCTTTGCTCAGTCTTTCGATTTTTAGGGACTTAACCATTAGTTCCCCCGGCAAAGGGATGCGTTTTGCGCCAATGATTGGCAATATCGATGCGCCGCGCCAGCCAGACCTGATCATGTTTTTGGACATGATCCAGAAATTTCACCAATCCGGCAAACCTTGCTGGTCGTCCAATCAGGCGGCAATGCAGACCAACGGACATCATCTTTGGCGTTCTCTTGCCCTCGGCATAAAGCGTATCAAAAGCATCAATCAGATATGCGGCAAACTGATCCCCTGTATGAAAGCCCTGCGCGGTGGCAAAACGCATGTCATTAGTATCCAGCGTATAGGGCACAATCAAATGCGGGGTTTCGGTCTGCTGGCTCCAGAACGGCAGGTCATCGGAATAATCATCGGCGTCATAGATAAACCCGCCTTCCGCCGCGATTAGCGCGCGCGTGTTCACCGACGTGCGGCCCGTATACCAGCCCAGCGGACGCGTCCCGCAGATACGTTTGTGAATGTCGATAGCCTTTTCCAGATGCTGGCGTTCCTGATCAATCGGCATACCGTGATAATTGATCCAGCGATATCCGTGTGACGCAATTTCATGCCCGTCGGCTAGCGCGCGGATAATCACATCCTCATGTCGTTCCATCGCCATCGCCACAGCAAACAGGGTGATCGGCACCTGCCGGTCGCGAAACAAATCCAGAACGCGCCAAACACCGGCCCGCGAGCCATATTCATAAATCGATTCCATAGACATGTGCCGGGCGCCCTCAAAGGGGCTCGCACCGATAATTTCTGACAGAAACATCTCCGACGCCGGATCGCCATGAAGAATAGAATTCTCGCCGCCCTCCTCGTAATTCAGCACAAACTGCACGGCAATCCGCGCTTTATCCGGCCATGCGGCATGGGGTGGGCGAGGCCCATAGCCGATGAGATCACGCGGATAATCCGTCATTAGCTACTGCCCTTACCCGATATTTTTGCATCACCATCTGGGCTGCGGAGCATCGCCCGCCAACGCGCCAGCATTTCACGTTCCTCAGGCTCAATATAAATGACATTGCCGGGCGGCATGGCGTGTGACGCGGCTGCCTGCCAGTAAATATCATCCACCTGCCGGATGATGTCAGCCTCGCTTTCCAGAACCACACCTTTGGGGGCAAATCGCATCCCGTCCCATTGCGGCTCGGCGGCATGACAGATCGAACATCGCTCGTTCACCAATTCCACCGCAGCAACATGCAATTCTGCCCCTTCGCCAAACTCATATTCACTATAGGCGGCCTCGTCATATTTTGGCGCACCGGCTTGTGACAGAAAAATAGCTCCCACCATCAAGGCAGCAGCGGCAATCCATGTCCACCAGGGTGCCGGATCACCCTTATGTTTGGTATTGAAGAAATGCCGGACAAGCCCGCCAATTATCAGAATAAGCGCCAGAATCACCCATGCATAATCAGTGGCAAAAACCGCCGGATAGTGCCCGCCAATCATCACGAAGATCACCGGCAATGTCAGATAGTTATTGTGCAGCGAGCGTTGCTTGCCGCGAGTCCCATAAACCGGATCAGGCGTATCTCCCGCAATCAGCGCAGCCACGACTTTGCGTTGCCCTGGAATGATGATCATCAGAACATTGGCAACCATGATGGTGCCAATGCTGACGCCTATTTGCACAAACGCACCGCGCGCCGAAAACATCTGGGTGTAGGCCCATGCCAAACCCACAATAAAAACAAAACCCGCCGCAGCAAGCATCGCATCATTTCGGCCAAGCGGGCTGCGACACATCGCATCATAGGCCGCCCACCCGCCAACAATTCCGGCAAGACTGAGGGCCACCGCCTGCCACGGCTCAATATCCAAAACCTCGATATCGATCATATAAAGTCCGGCGCTGGTGTAATAAACGATGGTCAGCAGCGCGAACCCGGAAATCCAAGTGGCATAGGCTTCCCATTTGAACCATGTCAGTTCCTCTGGCATTTTTGCCGGAGCCACCAAATATTTAACCATATTGTAAAAGCCGCCGCCATGGACCTGCCACGCCTGCCCATGAGCCTGTTTGGGCAGCGCCTCGCCCGGTTTCAGGCTGAGATCAAGCGCAATAAAATAAAAGGAGGAGCCAATCCAAGCAATTCCCGCGATCACATGAACCCAGCGCGTTAATAGCTCGGACCACATCCAGATATAGTCGATCATTTCGTCTCCCCCCTAATTGCGTGATTCTATGTTTTAATTTTTTGGGCTAATTTTATGGGCCTCTTTCTCAGATTTTGCCAGCGTTAGGCATTTTCGTCCAATTCCTGCTGCCAGATCGCAACACCTGCCACAATTGACAGCGCCACCCGCGCTGGATGTTTGCCGGTAATTTCGGGCAATCCTATCGGGCAAACCAGCCGGTCCAGCATCGCATCATCAATACCGCTTTTGGATAAGCGCGAGCGAAACCGCGCCGCCTTTGTGGTCGAGCCAATCAGACCGAGGCGGGCAAATTTGCCCCCTGACAGCACTTGGTGGCAAATCGCCTCATCCAGCGCATGATTATGTGTGATTACCAGATGAAACGCATCCGCCGGTGCATGCATCGCAATAATCACCGGATCACTGGCAACCACCCGGCGAACTCCCGGCATAATCTCGCTAGGAAAGCGTTCATCGGCGATATCAACCCAATGCAGATCAAATTGCAGCGCGGCAAGGTGCGGCGCTAGCGCCCGCCCGATATGGCCGGAGCCATACAGAAACAAAGGCCTGCCCGGAAGTTGAACCGGTGTCACAAATCCCGCCTTATCATCGCTTGGACCCAACGGCAAAGCATCGCCCGACTCCAGCGGTGCGCCAGCGGATAGCGGATGATAAATTCGCTGGCACCCGCCAAGCGCGGCGAGATGCGGGGCCTCATTAGCGCCAAAATGCTCCAGCAGCACCCGCACATTCCCGCCGCAGCATTGCCCCATATCAGGGCCTAGTGCCGCCCGAATTATCGTTCGTGTCCAGATCGGTTGCGGGCCAGAAAGTAGGGCACGTGCCTTTGTCATGATTTCAAATTCCAGCGTTCCGCCGCCGATTGTCTGCCAGATATCGGCGGCGGTGATCAGCATCATCGCGCCTGCCTCACGCGGGGATGATCCTTTGACGTCAATAAGACTAGCCCTAACCACCGCCCCGTCACGGTCGATCATTCCGCCCGCCGCCATCACCCAATCAGTTTGCGCCCCGCCCGCCTTTACCGAGTCCGCCTTTACCCCGACTGGCTTTACCCCGTCCGTCAATTTGACGCCTGCTGACCAGAACTTGGCTCATCATCCACAGATGTGACCCCAGGGGCACCGAGCTGGTGTGCAGCCATACATATCCGTTCAGGCGTTGCAGGGGCGTCCAGCATTGGATATTCGGCCCCACCAATGCCTTCCAGCGCGTGCGAAAGTGCCATAAAAACAGAAATGCCAAGCATCAAAGGCGGCTCACCAACTGCCTTTGATTTATGAATGGTGTCTTCAATATTCTCGCCATCTTCGAACAGCCTTACGTTAAAGGCCATCGGCCGGTCGGCGCAGGCTGGAATTTTATAGGTTGACGGCGCGTGGGTGCGCAGCCGCCCCAAATCATCCCAAACCAGCTCTTCGGTTGTCAACCATCCGGCCCCCTGCACAAAGCCGCCCTCAATCTGGCCAATATCAATCGCCGGGTTCAGCGAGCGTCCAACATCATGCAGAATATCGGTCCGTAATATCCGGTTCTCACCCGTCAGAACATCAATCGCAACTTCACTAACCGCCGCCCCATAGGCAAAGTAAAAGAAGGGCCGTCCTTTTATCCGTGACTTGTCCCAGTGAATTTTGGGCGTTGCATAAAATCCGGTTGCCGATAGGGAAACGCGGCCCATATAGCAGGCTTTTGCAGCTTCGGCGAAGGTCATCGTTGCGGGCCCAGCATGAACCATTCCGCCAAAAAAGCTGACCGCATCCGGTGCGCATTGATGAATATCGGCTAGAAAAGTACGCATCCGGTCTTTGATGGTCCGCGCTGCTGCTTGCGCCGCCATTCCGTTCATATCGGTTCCTGAAGAGGCGGCAGTCGCTGAGGTGTTGGGCACCTTGCCGGTGGTTGTTGCGGTAATTTTCACCGCCTCAAAATCAATCTGGAATTCATGCGCAACGATCTGCGCAATCTTGGTGTTCAGCCCCTGACCCATCTCGGTGCCACCATGATTCAGATGCACCGAGCCGTCCGCATAAAGATGAATCAACGCACCAGCCTGATTCAAAAAAGTAGTGTTGAACGAAATACCAAATTTGACCGGCGTTAACGCAATGCCGCGTTTTATCACCTTATTCTTTTTGTTAAACGCAGTGATCTCGGCCCGGCGCTTGTCGTAATCAGCGGTCACAACCAGATCATCAACAATGTCTTGAAGGACCGAATCTTCAACCAGTTGACCGTAAGGCGTCATGCCAAACCCATCCGGGCCAGCAGATTTATGCGGATAGAAATTACGCTTCCTAACAACCAGCGGGTCCAGCCCCAGATGATGCGCGATTTGGTCGATGACGCGCTCAACCCCCATCATCCCCTGCGGCCCACCGAACCCGCGAAAAGCGGTGTTTGACTGGGTGTGCGTTTTACAGCGATGCGAGATAACGCGCATATTGGCAATGTGATAGGCGTTGTCAGCATGACACATGGCGCGCGCGGCAATCGCCTCAGACAAATCCCAAGACATCCCGCAGCGCAAGGCCTGATCAAAGATCAATCCGGAAATCTGGCCCGAATCATCAAAGCCAACGCTGTAATCAATCCGAACATCGTGGCGCTTTCCGGTCACCTTAAAATCATCATCGCGGTCATAAACAACCTTTGCAGGTCGGCCGGTTTTATAGGCTGCAAGCGCCGCCACTATTGCGGGCAGATTGCCCTGACTTTCCTTGCCGCCAAAGCCGCCACCCATGCGCCGTGTTTCAACCGTAACCGCATGATTTGGCAGCCCCAGACAATTGGCGACTTTATGCTGAATTTCCGAGGGATGCTGAGTTGAACAATGCACCGTCACATCACGATCTTCGCCCGGAATAACCAGTGCCGCCTGCCCTTC
>CALLKZ010000134.1:0-5989 GCA_938082345.1 uncultured Alphaproteobacteria bacterium | reverse complement strand
CAATTCAGGCCGAAATTCTGTCGCTGATTGATAGTCTGAAACAGGAAACCGGTGCGGCTGTAATGTTTATTACCCACGATATGTCGGTTGTGGCCCAGATGGCGGACCGGGTTGTGGTGATGTATCGCGGTAATATGGTTGAAGAAGGCACCGTTGACGAGATTTTCTACAACCCCCAGCATGATTACACCAAGGCCCTGCTTGCAGCGGTGCCAAAGCTTGGCGAGATGAGCGGCACCACCCTTCCCGAACCAATGCGGCTGGTTGGCAGTAAAGACCAGAATGTTGATCCCATCAAAGGAAGCGACGAGATTCTTCTCGACGTTAAAAATCTGGTCACCCAGTTCCCGATGAAAACGGGGTTGCTGCGCCGGACGACCGCCAATGTCCACGCGGTTGAAGATGTGTCCTTTACCTTAATGAAGGGGCGAACATTATCGTTGGTGGGCGAATCCGGATGCGGCAAATCAACTGTCGGGCGCTCACTTTTACGCCTTGTTGAACCAAAATCCGGAGCGATCCAGATTAACGGGGAGGATGTGATCGCAATGGACCGCGAGCAACTTCGAGAAGCCCGCCGCCATATGCAGATGGTGTTTCAGGACCCGTTCGCCTCGCTTGACCCGCAGATGGCACTCATCGATCAGGTTGCCGAGCCAATGCGCAACTACAAAACGCATCAGGGCCAAGATCTTATCAAGCGCGTTGAAATGCTGTTTGACCGCGTAGAACTGCCGCGAAGCTTTCTGCGCCGGTTCCCGCATGAACTATCCGGCGGCCAGCGCCAACGTATCGCCATTGCCCGCGCGCTTGCCCTCAATCCAAAGCTGATCATTGCTGACGAAGCTGTCAGCGCGCTGGATGTGTCGGTGCAGGCGCAAGTGTTGAACCTGATGATGGAATTGCAAGCCGAACTTGGCCTATCATTTTTGTTCATCAGCCATGATATGGCCGTGGTTGAGCGCGTCAGCCACGATGTCGGGGTGATGTATCTTGGACGAATTGTTGAAATGGGACCACGGCATAAAGTATTTGAAAACCCCCAGCATCCTTACACTCAGGCGCTTATGAAGGCCGTTCCGATTGCCGATCCAAGAAAGCGCAAAATCGAAAAAGATCTGAATTTCAAGCCGATTCCCTCACCGCTTCACGGCATTGACTACCAGCCTGAACCATCGGTCTATCGAGAAGTTTCGGACAAGCATTTTATTTTGACAACCGACAGTGGGTACTAATTATGAGTTCTGCGCATCTCTCCCCTCTTGAGCTAATGACAAAGCTCATTTCGTTTCCAACGGTCAGCCGCGACAGCAACCTGCCGCTGATTGACTGGGTTGAGGAATATCTCGAACAGCACGGCATCAAGGCACACCGTCATTACGATGAAACCCGTCAGAAAGCCTCGCTTTTTGCGCATGTCGGTCCCGAAGAAGAAGGCGGCATCGTGCTGTCGGGACATACCGATGTTGTGCCGGTGGATGGCCAGCCGTGGGATACCGACCCGTGGACCGTTACCGAGACCGGTGGGCGTTATTATGGGCGCGGCACCTGCGATATGAAAGGCTTTGACGCGCTGGCGCTATGGGCGTTGATTGAGGGCAGCAAGCGTGACCTTAGCCGCCCGCTGCAATTGGCGCTGAGCTATGATGAAGAGGTCGGCTGTCTTGGCGCCCCACCAATGATTGACCGCATGCTGGAGGTTTTGCCAAAGGCCAGCGCGGTCATCGTAGGGGAGCCGTCAATGATGGAAGCTGTAACCGCGCATAAGGGCGGGCTGGGTCTGCAAACTCATATTCGCGGCTTTGAAGTGCATTCATCGCTGATTCACACCGGCGTCAGCGCCATTATGTCGGGTGCCAAGTTGATCGAATGGGCCAATCAGCAAAATGCCAAGAATCAGGCAGCCGAGCCGTCCGCCATCGCCGCCATGTTCGACCCGCCTTTTACGTCGGCGCATGTTGGCGTCATCGAAGGCGGAACCGCTGGAAATATTACCGCCAAAGATTGCCATTTCAGCACTGATTTCCGCGTTCTTCCCGATGAAGATCAGGACGAATGGACCGCACGCTATGAAGCAAAAGTGCGGGAAGTCGAAGCTGAGATGCAGGCAATCCGGCCTGAAACTGGCATTGATATCTCCCGCAGCTTTTTTGTTCCGGGGCTAAAGCCGGAAAATATGGGTGAGGCAGAAACCATCGTGCGCCAGATTACCGGCGACAATGCCGAACATGTTGTCTCATACGGCACCGAGGCAGGCCAATTCCAGGAGCGCGGATATTCTGCTGTGATCTGCGGGCCGGGCGATATTGCGCAGGCCCATCAACCCAATGAATTTATTGAGATTTCTCAGTTTAATTCAGGACATTCATTTCTGCAAAAAATGCTGGGAACTATGGATTAGCCCTCCTATCCACGTTTAGCCCTAATATCCACGACGTGATCGCGTTTGAGGGGGACAGCCTTTTGGCGCGGCAAACACACCGTCAGTGCCCAGAAGATAGAGCTGGGTATCCTGGCCATGAAGCAGGCTGAGCGCCGAATCACTGCAATCCAGCCCCCCGGTCAGCGCGCCAAAGGCCGGCAACACCAGCTTTGTCCGGGTTTTCACAAAACAGGGCCGCCGAAGCCGCGTTCCCCGATGGCTGATCACCGCTGCGGGATGAAAATGCGCGCTGATTTCCGGGCTGGCCTCGCCCTTATCCATGATATGGCGCAAAACAATCCCGGCGCGATCATGTTGACCGCTTCCAAAATGCCCGGGGGGTACGAAATGCTGATCATGATTGCCCTCAATCCAGATCGGTGAAAGCGGCGCTAGAATGTCTGTCAGCCGCGCCTGATCAGCAGCCTGCATCCGCCCCCATGCCGCGCCATCATGAAAAATATCACCAAGGAGTATCAGCTGCCGTGGGGCAAATTCGGTGACGGTGCCAGCCAGCCTGTCTAATGTCTGCACCGTATCATAGGGCGGCAGAAACTGGCCTGACGCATGATAGCTGGACGCTTTTTCAAGATGCAAATCGCCGACAATAAGGCTTGCCTCCGCCTGCCAGAACATCGCGCCCGACGGATGTAAATCAAACCGGTGACCGGCGAAATCAATGGATAGATTCGACATTGGCAGCGCGAATAATTTCCTCTTCAAGATCGCGAAGCAAATCATCCCCGACCTCGTTTTTAACGGTATTTTCCCGGCTGATCTGCATAACCAACGGCACCGCCATCGGTGATATCATGTCCAGCCTTCTGACAGTGATATTTTCAGTGATTTCGGTGAGCGTATCCGCCAGTCGTCCGGCGTCAATCAGCCCCTGCATCGCATCACGGCGAACCGCTTGCAACAAAATATGGTCGGGCTCATGACGTCGCAAAACATCATAAATCAGGTCCGAGCTGAATAACACCTGCCGCCCGGTTTTTACCTGCCCGGGATGCCTGCGTTCGACCAGTCCGGAGATGATCGCCGCATCACGAAACAGACGTTTTAGAAGCGGTGTGTCCTGCAGCCATTCTTCAAATTCATCAACCATGATATCGGTATTCAACAAATCCTCGATATTTTCGGGCGGTTTTAAGGACCAGACCGCCAGCGCATAATCGGTCATTGAAAAACCAAGCGGGCGCAATCCGGCGCGTTTCATCCGGCGCAACAATAAAAAGCCAAGCGTCTGATTGGCATTTCGCCCGGCAAAGCTATAAAACACGGTATAGTGGCGCTTGCGGTGCGTGAATATTTCCACCAGCGATGTTTTCTGGTCAGGCAGCGCCGAGCGGCCGCGTTGCAGGGCCAGCCAGTCCCCTATCTGTTCTGGCAGCGCGGACCAGCCGTCCTGATCACCAATCAGATGGCGCACTGCATTGGACAGGCTGGTCGTCATCGGCAACCGCCCGCCCCCATAGCTTGGGATTTGCGGCTCGGATGCGCGACTTTTCCGAACCATCACTGCGGCGTCTTTAATGCCCTCAAAGGCCAGCACCTGCCCGCCAAACAAAAAGCTATCACCGGGCGATAAATTGACGATGAAATTTTCCTCAATGTTTCCCAAAGTCCGGTTGCGAAGTTTTACCTTCAGCATCGGTGATTCAACGATCGTGCCGATATTCATCCGGTATTGCCGTGCCATGCGCGCATCGCGAAGGGCAATACGGCCATCATCCAACTGCTGCAGGCGGTTATATTGCGGGTAGGCCTGAAGCGCATATCCGCCGTTCGTCACGAACCCGACAATGGCATCGAACTGCGCCCGCGTCAGATCATTATAAGGGGCAGCCGTAATAATTTCTGCAAACACCGCATCGGGGTCGAACGGCCCACTGCTGGCAATGCCAAACACATGCTGCGCCAACACATCATAGCCGCCGCGCCGAAAGGCAGCGCCGTCCATCTGGCCCTTGGCAATCTCAATCTTGGCGGCGATAGATTCCAGATATTCGAACCGGTTGGTTGGCACCAGAATGGCGCGGCTAGGCTCATTCAACCGGTGATTAGCGCGCCCGACGCGTTGCAAAAGGCGGCTAATGCCTTTGGGAGCGCCGACCTGAACCACCAGATCCACATCTGCCCAATCCAATCCCAGATCAAGCGAACTGGTGGCGACAACACAGTCAAGACTGCCAGCGGCCATGCGCGCTTCAACCTTGCGGCGAAGCTCACGCTCCAATGATCCGTGATGGACCGCGATGCGCAGGTTTTTCTCATTCAACTGCCACAAACGCTGAAAGACAAATTCAGCCTGCGCGCGCGTATTCACAAACACCACACTCATTCGCGCACTTGCAATTTCGGCATATACATCATCCAGCGCGTGACGCGCCATATGCCCCGACCAGGGAATACGGTTTTTGGTTTGTAGAATATCAATCTGCGGTAAGGCGGCTTGCGGTGCGCGCACCATCCTTGCGTTGTCCCGGCATAGCCAGCCAAACGCCTGACTGGGATCTTCAATCGTCGCTGACAGACCAATGCGCACCGCCGCCGGGGCCACCGCCGCAAGACGCGCAAGATTAAGGCTGAGAAGATCGCCGCGCTTATTGTCAAAAAAGGAATGAAGCTCATCAATAATGACAAAGCGAAGGTCGGAGAAATATTCCTCCGCATCTTCATAAGACAATAACAGCGCCAGCGATTCCGGCGTTGTCATCAAAAAATCCGGGGGCTTTATCTTCTGGCGCTGGCGGCGTGAGGCCGGAGTATCACCGGTCCGCGTCTCAAAAGTAACGGCAAGGTCCAATGCCTCAACCGGGGCGGCGATATTGCGATGCACGTCAACCGCCAACGCCTTCAACGGCGAGATGTATAGCGTGTGAAGCTTGCCGCTGGATTTGCGGGCCTCGATATCTAGAAAACACGGCAAGAATCCCGCCAATGTCTTGCCAGCCCCCGTGGGCGCAAAAACAATCACATCGCGCCCTTCCAAGGCGTGCGTCGCCGCCTCAACCTGATGGTCGAACCAGTCCCAACCGCGCACCTTTAGCCATCCGGTTAACGGATGTGACTGGAGCTTTGGCAGCGAATCCTTATAATTAAAATCATGAAGTGGCTGAACCATGAACTCTATATAGAACCAATTGACGTTTATATCGACCCGGGACGCCCGGTTGATCGGGCGATTATTACGCATGGGCACGCTGATCATGCGCGCGCAGGCCATAATCATGTTCTGGCAACGCCGCAAACCATCGAAATCATGAAAGCGCGATACGGTCAAACCTGCGCAAACTCTTTTCAGGCGCTGGAATTTGGAGAAAAACTGGCGATTGATGACTTTACCATCACGCTCTATCCGGCTGGCCATATTCTGGGCAGCGCGCAGGTGTTGATCGAACATAAAGGCTATCGTGCGGTGGTCACCGGCGACTATAAGACGCACCCCGACAGCACGGCCCAGACTTTTGAGCTGGTGCCTTGCGATCTTCTTGTTACCGAAGCGACCTTTGGCCTGCCGATTTTTCAACACCCCGATTCCAGAAGTGAAATTTCCAAGTTGCT
>CALLKZ010000133.1:0-16571 GCA_938082345.1 uncultured Alphaproteobacteria bacterium | reverse complement strand
AACGCGATCTTTGTCAATAAAGATCCTTGCCGACAGAAATATATGTTTAAGCTGTCTTGTTTGCGCCCAAAACATGACAACAATTTTCGTGGGTCAATTAGGAGAAACTAATGTTGAAATATGGAACCGTTGCAGGTTTAGTTGTGACACTGGGACTGACGTTCAATGCGCAGGCACAGGTCAACTTAACCGCAGAAACAGCATCGCCCGGCAGTGCGCCCGGTGTTTCGGTGATCGCACTGTCAGAAGCCGCCGCTAAATATAATGTTGCCAATATTCAGGTCAGTGCGGGTCAGACACTAACCAACTCGGTGCAGAATGTCGCCGAAGGAAAATCAGATATTGCCGCCGCCCCTTTCATCCTGCCATTCCTGATGTCAAAAGGTGTTGGCCCCTATGCCAAGCTTGGCAAGGAAAAGGGCTCAGAACTAACTGGAAAGCTGGCAGTTCTTTATACCTACCGCATTTCGGTCCAGGGCCTTTTCGCCTATAACAGCTCAAACGTTGCTGGCTGGGACGGTATCGAAGGCTCGCGCATTTTTAATGGCCCGCCACGCGGTGCAGCGCTAACCAATGCCCGCCTGCTAATCAAGCTGAATACCGGCCTTGAAGAAGGCAAAGGCTATACCGGCGTTCAGGTTAACTGGGGACAGGCTGTAAAGACCATTCAGGACGGTTCAGCTGATGCGTTTGTTCTGCCGATGAGCTTTCCGGACGGACGTATAACCGCCGCGTTGGCGTCAGGCGACATCACCATCTGGTCGCTGCCAAAGAAGGTCTATAACGGCGAAGCGTTTGGCAAGGTTGGCAATCTTCCGGGAACAGTTCCGGTAACGCTACCAATTGCTGACATGGGATATTCCGGCGGGGTCACGGTTGTGTCTGAGGATGATCAATTCCGCGGTCCGGGAACAGTTGGCGGCGAAGTCGTCAATGTCAGCATGAGCTTTGATTTGGCAAAATCACTGACCAAGGCATTCATCGACGGAATGGATGACGTGTATCGTGCGAAGGCGCCTTTCATGTCGAATGCATGGCATGGTGAAACAGATATTGCCGTGACGGACATGTGTGGAGCCAACCCGCTGAAATACCATCCAGGTGCCGTTGCTGCATGGGAAGAAGCTGGCTATAAGATCCCAGACTGTGCAAAGTAACATCTAGGTAAAAATTTGAGGGGGTGCTAGCGGTTTTGTTGGCACCCCTCATAAAGTTTTTATATCTGAAATTCTTACATCTGAAATTTTATATCTGAAATATTTTCGCCCCCATATTCCCGCCGATTAGTGAAAGCCAGACTTATGTCCAGCACCCAAAAACAGAGCGAAGAAGGCACAGATTTTGGCCTGAAAATCGTTTATTTCCTGACCATCACCATGGTACTAATTGGGCTGATAAATTCTACACCGGGCATTCCGGGCTATGATGATTTTGCCAGCGGCGTTACGGGGATCGAAGGGGCAACTTTTAGAAAATTCCCCTTTGAGTGGTTCTATCCCTCTTTCTTCGCCTTGATGATGCTGATTGTCGCGTTAAAACATTCGATGTGGCGCGCCTGGGCTGACCGATCTGTCTGGTTGCGGCGGTTTGGGCTGTTTATGGACATCGCCTTGGTGATCATGGCCTTTACCATTTCCATTACTTATTTCATTGAGATTGAAGCCATCTGTCTGATTGACCAGTTGAATGGTGACCGCGCTGCGCTGATCGCCGAAAGCCTGAAGACTGAAGCCGAATTTGCCAAATCTCTGGGGCTAGATGCTCCAACCACGGTTGATGATCCAAAATGTGTGAACACCACCGGCGGATGGCTGGTTCTGATTGTTGGTTTGGCGATTGCGATTTTCCTTTCCTACAATATTAAGGTCTGGGGTTTGCCGTTGGTATTGGTGGCTATTTTGATTGCCGGCTACACCATTTTAACCGTGATGGTGTGGTATTTTTACGGTGCTGAAGACATCAATAAATACTTCATGACCAAGCTTGCAGGCGAGCCGCGAATGCTGGCAGATGGCCGCCCGCGCGTGCATGACATTCTGGTGAATAACTCATCGGGAATGTTGGGCCGGTTCATGGATATTATTCTGAATACTATCTTCCCCTATCTGGTTTTAGGATCGCTATTCGGCAGTTCGGCTGGTGGACGCTCACTAATCAAAGTTGCCTTTAGGGTCACGCGTAATCTTCGCGGCGGTCCGGCGCATGCAGCGATTGTGTCTTCGGCAATGTTCGGCACGATTTCCGGCGGCCCGATTGTCAATGTGCTCTCAACCGGAGTGCTGACCATTCCGATGATGCTGAAACGCGGATTCTCAAAAGTTTTTGCTGGCGGGGTTGAGGCAGCAGCTTCATCCGGCGGGTCAATCATGCCGCCGGTCATGGGGGTTGCCGCCTTTGTTCTGGCAGCGTTGACCGCCGTTCCTTATTCCAGCGTAATCATCGCTGCGGTGATCCCGGCGTTGGCATATTTCTTCTGTCTGTTCCTGTCAGTTGTTTTTCAGGCGCGCAAACAAAAGATCGAGGCCATCGGTATGCTGACCGAGGATATGCACCTTAGTCGTCAGGATTTCTTGAATCTTATCATGATTTTTGGACCTATCCTTTTAATCCTGATGCTATTGCTGACCTCAAAAGAATCAGTCGGGTGCGGTTTCATTGGCGGAATGATGGGGGCCGAGCGGCTGATCACCGAGAATGGGTGTCAGGTCACCGAATTGCCATGGTTCCTCGCCCTCATTCAAAACGCCGCCGGTGATGCTGGCAGCGCGGGCTGGTTTGCCGTGATGATGTTGCTGGTATTGCTATTTGTTGATCCAGATGTCCGCGCCAAGCCAACAAAAATTATTGATGGCCTGTCCAATGCGGGCGGGTTGATTTCGACGCTTTATTTGATGTTCCTTGCCGTTTCGATCATCGATTTCTGTTTGAACTTTACGGGTCTGCCAACCTTTATCTCGCTTGATGTTCTGCAATGGTTGCAGGCGATGGATCTTGGTGGCAGTGGCTCTTTATTGTTCCAACTGATTGCGCTTTTCCTGACGATGTTTATCGCTATTCTTCTGGGAATGGGGATGCCGGCGGTGCCTGCCTATATCAATGTGGCATTGCTGATGGGGCCGGTTCTGGCTGGACTTGGTATCGCCACCTTCACCGCGCACATGTTCATCTTCTATTTTGCGGTTGCCAGCGCGATAACACCGCCTGTTGCCTTGGCAGCTTTCGCTGCGTCAACCATCACCAAGGCCGAGCCTATGTCCACCGCATTCTCGGCGGTAAAGTCCGGAATTGTGATGTTCGTCATTCCGTTTGTCTTCGCCCTATATCCTGAAGTGCTGTTGATTGAAGAGGCGATGATTGACGCATCTTCATCGGCAAGTGGCGGGGCGGTTACCTATCTTACCGGCTATAATGGCACGGTTGATTACCAGACATTGTCATTGCTTTTGGTGCGGCTGGCGATGGCGCTGTATCTGATTTCGAGCGTGATGGCACGGTATGACACTGGCCCGCTGGGACGCATTGAAATGTTATTGCGAACGGGACTGGCAATTTTGCTGGTGTTCAAATCGCCACTTATTTTCGGTCTGGCAATGGCGGGCGCGGTGATTGTAGTTGTGATCCATCACCTACGCGAGCGGCGATTAATAGCGGCAGCCATATAGAACTGCCTTATAAACCTGCCATATAAATCTGATGGGCTTTACCGATTGCAGCTTTGATCTGGTTCGGTTTTTACAAGGGTAGACTTTAATATGCCGCCTAATTATCACCAGCGTGGATTGTTGTCTTGGGATCAGGATCGAGCACTGCCGGGCTTTACTCTATACTCACCAACGGGCATGCCGCACACTTGGCTGGTAAACATGAAGGGTCAGGAAGTGCATAGCTGGCGCATTCCCAGTGCGCCGGGAAATTACGGCTATCTTCTTGAGAATGGCAATCTGCTGATCGCCAACCGCACCGATGAAGGCCCCCAGCGGCTTCCGGCAAAGGGCGGCCAGTTGTTGGAGTTGGACTGGGACGGCAATGTAGTCTGGGAGCATATCGACCACTGCCAGCATCATGATTTCCGCCGCCTGCCAAACGGCAACACTGTTTATGCTGCATGGCGGCTGCTTTCAGCTGACGAGCATAGACTGGTCAAGGGCGGGTTGCCGGGAACCGAGCATGAGGACGGCATTTATGGTGACGTCATTCGGGAAATCACCCCGGACGGCGAGATTGTCTGGGAATGGGATGCCATTCGTGACAATGACCCCGAAGCATGGCCGCTTTATCCAGGATCTTGGCGGCGCGAATATGCCCATTGCAACACCGTTAGCCCGTGTGCCAATGGTGATATGATCATCAATCAACGGATGAATGGCCGGATGTCAATCATCGATCGCCAGACCAAGGCAATTCGTTGGTCGCTGGCAAAATTTGAATTTGGTCAGCAGCATGATGTTCAAGAGCTGGCGAATGGTAATCTGTTATTTTTCGCCAATGATGCCACCTCAACCAGCTTCCACGGACCCGAAGTTGGATCGCGTGTAATCGAGATTAATCCCGCCACCAATGAGGTTGTCTGGAGTTTTTCAGGCTCACCATCTACGTCATTTTTTAGTTGGTTTGTCAGCGGATGTCAGCGTCTGGACAATGGCAACACTTTGATCTGTGAAGGTGCGTTTGGCCGGATTTTTGAGGTTACCCCCTCAGGCGAAATCGTTTGGGATTATGCGCAACCACATCAGGCGGACAACCCAAAAGCCCCCTATCACGAAAGCTATACACTGTTCCGTGCCTATCGTTATGATGCAAACTCGCCAGAACTGCGCGGGCGTGCCGGCAAAGCCGACTAGCGCGTCAAAGACAAAATATCAATGATTAACCCGGACGAAAAAATTGATGTTCTGATCATTGGCGGCGGTGCTGCTGGATTGATGTGTGGACGCGTTGCGGGGCTGCGCGGCAGATCGGTTCTAGTGGTGGATCATGCCCGCAAACCCGCTGAGAAGATTCGCATTTCGGGCGGTGGTCGCTGTAATTTCACCAACATTCATTCCAGCCCCATGGCCTTTCTCTCGCAGAACCAGCATTTCTGCAAATCGGCCTTCAGTCGATATACTCAAGATGATTTTGTCCAACTCATCACCCAGCATCAAATCGCCTTTCACGAGAAAAAACTCGGCCAGCTTTTCTGCGATGATAGCGCCCAGCAAATTATCGATATGCTGCTGGATGAATGCCGAATGACATCGGTGGAGGTGCGACTGGATACACGCGTTACCAGCATCAGCGCACGTCAGCCCGAAAATAGCGGTTACCGGGTGGTGACCAGCGGCGGTGTCATTGACTGCGCCTCGTTGGTGATTGCTACGGGCGGGTTATCTATTCCCAAAATTGGCGCCACACGCTTTGGCTATGATGTAGCGCGGCAGTTTAATCTGGCGGTAACCGAGTTAAAGCCAGCGCTGGTGCCGTTGACCTTTGGGGATGCGTTTGGCGAGCGATGCCGCGCTTTGTCGGGATTGTCGGTTGATGCCGAAGTGCGATTTGGCAAAACCGTTTTCCGTGAAGGATTGCTATTCACCCATCGCGGCTTGTCTGGCCCGTCGATTCTGCAGATCAGCTCTTATTGGGATATTGGGGGCGAATTGACTATCAATCTTCTTCCCGATCTGGCGGCGGGGCAATGGCTAAAGGACACCAAGGCAAGCTCGCCAAAAGTTGATATTGTGACCGCCTTGGCGGCTCACCTGCCGCGCCGACTAGTGGTTGATATTCTGCAGGAATTGGGGATCACCGGACGACTTGCCGATCTGTCCAACAGCAAGCTGGATCAAATCGCATCACGGCTGAACAATTGGCAGGTGCGGCCCAGCGGTACTGAGGGGTATCGCACTGCCGAGGTTACGCTTGGCGGCGTGGATGTATCCGAGCTGTCATCAAAAACGATGGAGGCGAAGGGCGTGCCCGGGCTGTTTTTCATTGGCGAAGTAGTCGATGTGACCGGGCATCTTGGCGGTTATAATTTCCAGTGGGCATGGTCATCAGGCTTTGTTGCCGGTGAGGCCGCCTAGTCAATTTACGGCAGCTTTCAAAATCTCGTCCAACCGCTGTTTGAACACCCCTTTATCTGAGGTGGTGAATGGTCGTGAGCGCGCCGTGTGGAACGGGTCGGCTGCTCTGATGTCAGACATCAGATCACGTGTTGCCAGAATATTTCCGATATTATCTTTCGATAAAAGCTGGCCGCCGGGTCGCAAAACATGAGCGCATTTTTCCACTGCCTTCGCGGCCAACGGAATGTCACTTGTTACCAAAATATCACCTTCGCCGATCTGCTCGGCAATCCATTTATCAGCCTCATCCGGTCCCGTGCTCACAATCACTAGCTCGATTAGCGGATGCGGGTGCGGGCGAATACCGCCGTTGCACACCATCAGCACACGGCAATTATGGCGCAACGCAATGGTGATGATCTCATCCTTCACCGGACAGGCATCCGCATCTACATAAACTGCCATGTCTATTTCTCCTGTGACTGTGCCTTCACGGTCCCTCTGGTCGCATTACCAATGGCTGGCGAAATGCCAATCCTCGAACTATAATAAGCTATGGCAATTCTAGCGCACCTAATCAATGGAGGCACTCATGCTACAAGGCACCCCGGTCTGCGATTTCGGATGGCAGGCACCTTCTTTTGATCTAAATGATGCCAATGGTACTCCCTATCGTTTTGACGATCTGATGGGACGCAATGGCCTGTTAATCGCTTTTATCTGTAACCACTGCCCCTATGTTCATGCGACAATCGACCGGTTGGTGGCAGACGCCGAAACGCTGCGTGAAAGCGGCATCAATGTTGCGGCGATTATGTCGAATGACTATGCCAACTATCCTGATGACAGCCCAGCCAGAATGCTGGAATTTGCCGCTAAGCACCAGATGAATTTTCCCTATCTTGTGGATGAAACCCAAGACGTCGCGCGCGCCTATAACGCCATTTGCACGCCAGATTTTTTTGGTCTGGATACAACTGGCGGTCTTCAATATCGGGGCCGCCTCGATGATGCGCGGATGGCCGATGCCAAAACATCCGATATCGGGGAACGCGTGCCCGAATTAGTCAACGCCATGCACCTGATGATCAAAACCGGTAGGGGGCCAGAGGATCAAATTCCGTCAATGGGATGCTCAATTAAGTTCCGTTAAAAGACGGCAAAGTTCCGCTAATCGGCAGCAGTTATCGGTACATACCCATCAAGGTGACGTTCGATCTGGCACCAGCCCGGATCAGAAAAATGCCCGGGCAAAAGATAATGACCATTATCCGCCAGTCTCGCCAGCATGGTTCTGCGCGACACCGCCGCTTGCACCGGATCGCTGCAAATCGAACTCGAAATATCGGGAAACATCAATTGCAGCGGTGAATGCAGAACATCGCCGCAAAAGACCGCCCCGCTATCCTTGTGACTGGCGTTCAGCAAAAGCTGACCCGGAGTGTGTCCGGGGGCCATTTCAACCGACAGGCCGTGGCCAATATCGGCGCCATCTGTAAGCAGATCCATCTGCCCTGCCTCAACAATTGGCATTACACTATCGTTGAATGATCCGTGCCTGTCGCCATTGGCCGCCTCTTCAAGCCAGTGTTCGTACTCAATGCGGCCCGTCAGATATCGCGCATTGGGAAAGGTTGGCACCCACCGCCCATTTTCAAGACAGGTATTCCAGCCAACATGATCCGCGTGAAGATGCGTGCACATGACGATATCAACATCTTCGCGCCGAACTCCGTTTTCATGCAAACGCCGCAACCACACATCATCGGTGCGTTGGTGCCAGTCCGGCCAATGCACCCGCTCTTTGTGGTTACCAACGCAGCTATCAATCAGAATTACCCGGTTATCATGGCGCAATAGCCACGATCTGATCGTCAGATGAACTTGTCCGCCGGATAGGATTTTAGGATCGATACCCCCGGTAGAACCATCGTCCAGCAAAGCAAGCATTTCAGGAAACATAAAGGCTAGCGGTACATCAAAGCAGCCAATATCGGTAATTCCGGTGATTTGCATTTTGCCGATTTCCAGCATCATGGTGCTATTCCTACATTAGCTGAGGCATGTTGCCAGCATCATCACGGAATTTTTCATCATCCCCCCAGAACCGGCCAATGAACCTTCCGCCACTAATCCCGTTAGACTGATCCGAGGCCAGCCAGACTACAGCATCACACATCACATCCGCCGCCAGCAAATTGCCATCAGCACCCTTTTTATCGGCACTTGGCGGCAGCAAATCCGTGTCCGCAGCGCCGCCCGGCAACAAAACATTCACATCAATCCCGGTGCCATCCAAATCAGCTGCCCATGCCCGTGACGCCGCCTCCAAAAACGCCTTTGTCGGCCCATAGGGCGAATAGCCTTTTCGGATCATCGTTTGCGCAGAGGTTGAAATATTAATGATCTTGCCAAATTTCTGCGTCAACATTTGCGGAATAATGGCGCGGGTTAAAAGAAACGGGCCGTTTATATTTGTATCAACAATC
Source organism: uncultured Alphaproteobacteria bacterium (assembly GCA_938082345.1). GTDB lineage: Bacteria > Pseudomonadota > Alphaproteobacteria > Puniceispirillales > Puniceispirillaceae > UBA8309. Next base: position 8,038 of record CALLKZ010000133.1, on the reverse strand, counting down.
TGCGACCAGCCAGCGGCGTCAGCCTGCCAGAATTTTGTGGGCACAGTGTTGAAGGTTTCTGAAATCAGACGCATTCCGCGTCCGGCATTATTGACCAGCACATCAATGCGGCCAAATTTATCGAGGCAGCGCGCAACCAGATCATCAACCGCCACAGGGTCGGCAACGTCTGAGACACATGCCAGAAAATTCTCCTCCCCGGCAATTTGGGAAAGTGCGGCAATTGTCGCATCAAAAACATCCGACGCGGCAGATCCGGTGATACATAAACGCGCGCCCTGATGCGCCAGCGCCAGCGCCATTTCACGCCCCAGACCGCGCGCTCCGCCGGTAATCAGAACAACCCGCCCAGAAAGTGCCTGCGTGCCAGGTCTTTCGCTCACGGCATATACCCTCCGCCATTCACCCACAGCGTCTGGCCAGTCATAAAGCTGCTATCATCCCCCAAAAGAAATAGAATTGGCCCGACAATGTCATCAGCAACGGCAAGGCGTGCCAGCGGGGTGAAATTGACGTATTGATCAACATTCAAGGTGGATTCCTCATCCTCGTTCGAGCGCCCGGTGCCGCCGCGAAGAAAAGCTGTATCAACCGCGGCAGGTCCAACCGCATTCACCCGCACGTCGGGGGCGGCTTCTAGGGCCAGCGTCTTTGTCAAATTGACCAACGCCGCTTTGGACGCCGCATAAATGCCATAGCCCGGACGTATGTTTGCCGCTAATCCGGACACAATATTTACCATTGCCCCTTTGCCTTTGCGAAGACGGGGAAGCGCCTGTAACGCCGCCAGATAGGCGCCGCGAAAGTTACATCCCATAATGTCATCCAGGTCTTCAACGCTGGTTTGCTCCAAGGGGTTAAGCCCCTTCATAAAGCCCGCCAGATTCACAAATCCCTGAAGGTCACCAACCGCCTCAAACGCCTGCTCGACACTAGCAGCATCGCGGAGATCAACCGGGATTGACGCAATGCCGGCCGCCGGTGGATGTGCCTCCAGCGATGCGGCAAGATCCATCACCGTTACCTGCCATCCCTCATTTGACGCGCGCGCTGCAAGAGCCCGGCCAATTCCGCCCGAACCGCCGATAAGAAGTAGATTTTTTGCCATTGAATGACTCCTAACCTTGTCCAGACAAGTAAGTGAGCGCGTATTTAACAACAGCCACTTCAGCATTGCAAATTTTGACTGTTTTAAGTTTTTTTGAGGCAACCAACCACTCTTAAAAAAATCCTCTTAAAACAGTTCTCTTAAAACAGAAGGAACGTATGTTGCCATGCGCCCCTTCTGGAATTCATCTAAAATTTTAGGACTGGCAGGGCAAATCATCTCCACCCCGCCGCCTTGTTTTTGACTGGCCTAGTTACAATCATCAGCTGTGTGGCTGTCGATCAGTGTCCATTTGCCATCCTTGATCTGGATAACATAGCCCGGAAGTTCTGCGTCGGTTCCGGCAAAACACAGATTCTGGCCAAGAACGCCGGAGAAATTTGCAGTACGAAGACCTTCACGAATGGCGAGACGCTCGTCCTCTACCTTGCCAGCATCGCCGGAAATAGCGGCGTCCTTCATCACCTGAGCAAACAGATAGACCGCGTCATATGACTGGGCATCGGTATGGTGGGCACCAAGCTTGTTGATCCCGCGCTTGTTTGCTTCGGCCATAAATTTGGTGTTAAAGGCCGTCGCTGCTGGCGATGAATCCGCGTGGAAACCGGCCATGAACGTCGTCCCTTCAGCCATATCACCAAACAGCTCAATGATGTTTGGATCGGCAAAAATCTGACTTCCGATCATGCGGCCCTTATAGCCCTGACGGGTAAGTTCACGGATTGTCTTTGAGGCATTTTCCGGCAGACCGGCAACGGCAACCATATCCGGATTATTGGCCACGATCGGGGCAATTTGCGGTGCAAGGTCAAAACTCTTATAGGTGATGGCTACCGGCTCACCATGCTCAATATCAAAAGCTTTCAACAGCGCCGGGTAAAGGAATTTACCAACAACGGCTGAAATGGCTTCGTCAGACACATAAACGATGTCGACCTTGTTACGAGGAACATCCATCTTTGTTAGGGTTTTCAGAAGACGGCTGAACTGCTTACCTTCATCTTCGGTAATCCTCCACGCCCATTCTTTGCCGTCAGTCAGGCCGGGAGCGGATGAAGCGTTTGACATCATCACAATTTTTTCACGCTCAGCCACGTTAAAGGCAACCTTTGCCTCGCCTGATGAAAACGGCCCGATAATTGCCAGAACATCATGGTCAGTCGCCAGTGTACGCGCCGCCAGTGAAGCCTGCTTTGGATCAGATCCGCTATCAAATTCGATGATTTCGATCATTTTGCCATCAACACCGCCGGCAGCATTGATCTCTGCAACAGCAATATCAACTGCAACTGTCGCAGGCAATCCGGGGCCCTTTAGTGGGCCGGTACGGGCAACAATGTGACCCAGCTTCAAAGTCTCGGCGGCAATCGCTCCTGACATTGCCAGCATAGACATCGCAGCGCCAAGCATAAGTGGTTTGAAAAATTTCATTTGAACCTCCCTTTCTAGTTTTACGGCCCATTTCCAGACCTGATTTGTGTCGATTCTCGGACCCTTTAAGGCCTCTTATTCGATCCCCTTTATGGGCCGTTATGGTGCAGGGATATTCCCCTACGGTCGTTCTTCCTCCTAGCCCAGCCAGTTAGCCAAGATAGGCTTCGGCGAGCGTTTTATCGGCGGCCAACTCAGCCGCGCTCCCTTCTTGGCGTACGCTTCCCAATTCCAAAACGTAGCCGCGTTCAGCAGTTTCAAGCGCCATTTTCACATTCTGCTCAACCAGCAAAATAGAAATGCCCTCCTTGTTCAGCTCGACAATTAATTCAAACAGCTGATTGACCAGCATCGGCGACAATCCCAGCGATGGCTCGTCAAGCATCATCAATTTTGGCCGGGCAATCATGGCCCTGCCGATGGCTAGCATCTGCTGCTCACCGCCCGACAACACTGATGCCAGTGAATTCCGCCGGCTGGCCAAATTTGGGAACCGATCAAAGATCGCATCGACACCGCTTTTGAGGGCTTGCTGATTTTGAGTGTAGGCACCCATCAGCAGGTTTTCCTCAACCGTCATGCTCACAAAAATCTGCCGCCCTTCGGGAACCAGCGTCATGCCTGCCTTCACCCGCGCCGGAGCACTCATTCCGGCCAGCGACTGGCCTTCAAAACTCATCGAGCCACCGCTGATCTGCTCCATTCCGGCAATAGCGCGCAGTAAGGATGATTTACCCGCACCATTAGCGCCAACGACGGTGACAATCTGCGATTCCTCGACCGTCAACGAAATACTTTTGACAGCTTCAATTGGGCCATAACGCACATCGATATTTTCAATTTTCAACATGGTGTGCTTCCCGTCTCCTATCCGCCAGTTCCAAGATAGGCTTCAAGCACTTTTTCATCTTCACGCAGTCCTGAGACCGGTCCGTCATAAATGCGTCTGCCGAAGTTCATCACCGTTGCGCTCTCACACAAACTATTTACAAACGGCATATCATGCTCAACCAAAAGCAAGGTGACGCCGCGCTGGGCAACATCAAATAGGAATTCACGAAGCGCACCGGTTTCCGTTGCATTCAGCCCAGCCGCAGGTTCATCCAGCAGCAATAGGCGGGGGCGTGCCATCAGAGCGCGCACCACCTCAATTTTTTTACGAACGCCGTAAGGCAGGCTGGACACTAATTGCCCGTGACTTGGGCTAAGACCAAAGCTGTCCAGCATTTCGGCTGCTTCCTGCTTGTCCGCCGCATTGCGCATAAAACCCAGAGGTTTAAGCATCCCCAGCATCCCCGGGCGGCTGTGCTGGCCCAACATCACATTTTCCAAAACCGAAAGATGCGGCATCAATCTGATATTTTGAAAACTGCGCGCCATACCAAGGGCGATACGTTTGCGAGACGGCACCCCCTCCATATCCCGCCCTTCAAAATGCACCGCGCCTGAATCGGGCTGATAGACACCCGAAATGACGTTGAACATCGTCGTTTTTCCAGCACCGTTAGGACCGATCAGCGCGTGCCGCGATCCCGTTTTAACGCTAAACGACACATCCTCAAGAACAACGATGCCACCGAAATTTTTTGAGACTGATGAAATTTGTAACAGGGATTCAGACATGTTTTTTGCCCATCGGAAACAGCTTCATAACCACACGGTCAACGCCGGCGCGGGTGACAATTCCTTCAGGCCGGAAGATCATCATCGCTACGATGATCACACCGAAAATAAAAAATCGCCAATCATCTCCCATCCGCAATATCTCGGGCACCAGTGTAAAAAAGGACGCGCCGACAAGTGCGCCCCACGCTGTTTGTGTGCCGCCGGTCAGCACATAAAGAAGAACGAAAATTGACAAGAATGCGTTGAAATACTGGGCCTCAACGAAGCCGAAATACAGCGCATATAACCCGCCAGAAAGTCCGGCGAGCGCCCCGCCAATGGTAAAGGCGCTAATCTGGATAACGCGCCGGTTTACCCCCATCAGATCGGCCACCGCCTCATCATCATGAACCGCGCGCATGGCCAGCCCGATGCGCGTTGACATCAGATAAAAACAGAACAGCACAACGCCAACGGTCACCCAGATAATCACTTCGGTTTCGATATAACTCGATAGAACCAGCCCCGTCGCCCCGCCCAGCATGTCCGAATTCAAGATCACGCCCGAGACAATTTCGGCAAACGCAAAGGTCGCCAGAACCATATAAACGCCGCGGGTTCGCAAAATCGGAAAGGCAATTAAAAAGCCAATCGCCCCACCAACCAATGCCGATAGCACCAAAACGACCGGAATTGGCAGGCCAAGAGACTCGGAAAAAATGGCGCAGGCATAGGCCCCAATTGCCTGAAATCCGGCACCACCAAGGTTCAACTGCCCGGTTGCAGCGCAAATATAAATCGAATAGGCGAAAATAATATTGATGCCTAAAATGCCAATCAGGCCAGAAACATAACCGCTCATTAGAACTTCCCCTTGCCAATGGCGTTATGCCCGAAAAGCCCGCTTGGCCTAACCACCAACAGCACCAATAACAGTCCCCAAACGGTGATTTGTGCTGATGCTCCGCCGAAGAAATGAATGGAGAAAGTCTCACTGATACCGACAATCAACCCACCAGCAATCGCGCCCCAGACGGAACCCAGTCCGCCAATCACCATCGCGGCAATCGCTTTGGTGCCGACATGATCTCCCATATACGGGCTAACTTCGCTGTAATTGATCGCAAAAATCGATCCGGCAATTCCGCATAACAACCCGGTCATAACAAACACAACCGGCACAATCCGAGTGACCTCAACGCCCATCAAAGTTGCGGTGTCAGGATTTTCAGCCGTCGCCCGCAAGGCCCGGCCAATGCGGGTGCGGTTCAACATAACCGACAGGCCAATTACAATCGCCAGCGACGCGATTAAGCTGGCAAATTGGGGGATGGAGATAACCAAATCAGCAATCCGCCAGTTCAAGTCCCCAAAAGGTGTATGAAAGCCGCGCGTCTCTGAGCCATGCGCGCCAAGGATGAGATATTCGAAAATAAGTAAAAAGCCCAAGGACGATACCAGCGGAATTGCATGCTCGGTGGAATCACCATGCTTGATTTTGAAATAACGATAGGTAAAGCGCTCAACCAGCAATGATGCAAACACCGAACAACCAATGCCAATCAGCAATGATGGCGCCCAACCAAGCGGCTCACTCAACCCGAACGGCAGTCCGTAATAAGACACCGACCAACCCACCATTCCCGCCAGCATATACAGCGCCGGAATAGTGAAATTGAGAAAGTTCAAAATACCGATTGTCAGAGTGAAGGCCACCGCAACGCTAATATAGATGCTGCCCAGCATCATTCCGTTGATAAGTTGCTGCACTAAAACCATCGCCGCCCCCTCCGCGAGAGTACACTTCACAAAAAATTCAAGTCCGGTCACAAAAAATTCAAGTCCGGTCACAAATTTAAGTCTGGTCGCAAAAAATTAAGCCTATCCAATATGCGCCGAACTAATGTCTTTAACATTGGGACTGAATACTATAACTTGTCCAGACAAATTTGGACATATCTTGGAATCATTCTTCCGAAATGCACTATAATCGCCGTCCTTCGTAAGGGACGTCCTCCCATCTCAAATTAAGCCGAAGGAAATCTTCCATGTCAGAAAACCACGATCGGGTAGTAGTAGTTGGTGCGGGTCCTGTCGGGCTTGTCGCTACGGCATCTTTGCTGGATGCTGGCATTCCCGTCACGCTGATCGAGGCAACCGCCGACCTGGCACAAGATTTACGGGCATCGACTTTTCACGCCCCAACGCTGGATTTTCTAGCGCGACTTGGCATTACCCAAACCTTGGTTGATCAGGGTCTTGTCTGTCATGAATGGCAATTCCGTGATCGCAACGAAGGTGTTGTCGCCACCTTTAATCTGGACCTGCTGGAAGGTGAGACCGATTTTCCGTTCCGCCTACAATGTGAACAATGGAAGCTGAACAAAGCGCTTCGCCAATTCGTCGATGATCATCCCGATGGAGAGTTGATTACCGAAACCAGAGCAACTGATATTGGTCAGGATGATAATGGGATTTGGTTGAAGGCCGAGCATGACGACGGATCGAAGTCAGAATATAAAGGGCGCTATCTCATTGGAACCGACGGTGCGCGATCAATTGTACGACACGGCATTGGTGCGCAGTTTGACGGCATTACCATTCCCGAAATTTTCCTCTCGCTTTCGACACATTTTAAGTATCACGAGGCCATTCCCGATCTGGCGAATATCGCTTATGTCTCTGACCCCAACGAATGGCTGGTGCTTCTTCGCACGCCAAGCTTGTGGCGCGTGCTGCTACCGACAAATCCAGAGCATAGCGAAGAGATGATCATGGATCCGGCGAATGTTGAAGCGAGATTGCAGGCTGTGTTACCAAATGACGCACCGTATGAAGTCGTCCACAAAACGGCTTACCGCGTTCATGAGCGTGTGGTAGATAAATATCTGGATGGCAGGGTCTTTTTGGCTGGCGATGCGGCGCATCTGAACAACCCTCTTGGGGGAATGGGAATGAATGGCGGCATTCATGATGCTGTAAATTTGGTCGAGAAATTAGTCAAAGTTTGGCATGGTGATAGCCTGGACACGATGCAGCGTTATCAGCGCCAACGCCGCAAGGTTGCTTTGGAAACCGTTCAGGCGCAGGCGCTGCGTAACCGGGCAATTCTGAATGCCACCGATCCAAAGCAACGGGAAGATTATTACGCTGATCTTCGTGCTATTGTGGCCGATGAGACGCGACACAAGGATTTTGTGATGAAGTCATCAATGATCTCTTCTTTACGGGAGCTTGAGGCGGTAGAGTAAAAGTATAGCAGGAGTAATGATTGCCAAAAATAGCGCGCTATCAAGAGATTCACGAAGTTATTCGCAAGCGGATTTTTGATGGCGATTATCCGGTTAATAGCAATCTGCCAAGCGAGGCTATGCTATGCCGAGAATTTAGTGCTAGCAGATTTACTGTCCGAGAAGCTCTACGACGATTACAGGCTGACGGCCTTGCCGAACGCAAGCAAGGGTCTTGCGGCAAGGTTATAAGAGCCGATCCAACCGACGTTTTTGTACAGAGCTTTGAGACCGCCAATGAGCTTCTCCGCTTTGCCCTTGGATCGGGGTATGAATGTCTATCTTCAGAAGCGGTGAACCTTAGCCCGGGTATGCTGGCCAAACTTGACGTGCAAGGCGGCGAGGAAGCTGAGCGGAAGTGGCTGCTTCAGCGCGGCCTTCGCCTGCAAGGATCCGGCAATGATCCAATAGCGCTCATCGAGACGTATATCTCACCCGAATTTGAAGATCTGTGGGAGACAATGGCAACCCGCAAACCACCTTTTTATGTCTATCTTGAAAAAGCCAAGGGTGTCGCCGTCACCAATATTGAACAGGAAATTCAGGCCCTGACAATGCCGCCAGACATCTATGCTGCACTTGGCAAACCATCTTCCAATTTATC
>CALLKZ010000132.1:0-19820 GCA_938082345.1 uncultured Alphaproteobacteria bacterium | reverse complement strand
TTGATCTAGCGGGAAAATTTTAGCAACATCGGGGCGGAGCAGTCCGGCCTCCAGAAAAGCCCCGATTGAGGCGGTAGCTCCGGCAAGCTCGGACGCTGACAAAAACGCGCCTTGAACGAAATCGAGCCGCGCTGACTTTCGTGCAAATGCGTAATAATCGAGGGTCGGCATCCGCTGACTAGTGGAAGAATAGGCCGCCAGCGTTCCATGCGGCGCAAGGGCCCGGATATCGAGCGCTGCGTTGGCACCAAAATCCGCCTCGACGATACGGTCGGCACCGCGCCCTAGGGTGGCGTCCATCACCGCGCGTTCAATGTCATCGCGCTGTCTGTCAAGTACGATCTCAGCCCCTTTAGCCTCTGCTATGGCGCGGCTTGCCTTGGATCCTGTGGTGGCAATGACCTGCGCGCCACTGCGCTGGGCAAGCTCTACGACAACCCGGCCCACGGCCCCGCCGCCGCCCTGCACCAACACCGTTTTCCCGGTCACTGGCCCATCCGCCAGTACCGCCAACCAAGCAGTGACTGCGGGCACCCCGATGCAGGCTCCTTCTGCAAAACTAATCATCTTGGGCAAAGGAATTGCCAGCTCGGCGGCAATACAGACATAGTCTGCTGCGGTGCCTTGCGCTTTTGCGCCCAGAATATAGACCCGCTCGCCAATCCGGTGCGCCGAGACATCTGCCCCCACTGCCTCAATGACGCCCGCCCCATCGCTGTGCGGCACTTTTCCGCCGGGCGGTATTTTTACGCCGGCCCATCCCGACCGCCCCTTTGTATCGTGGGGATTAACGCCGGACGCATGCACCCGCACCCGAACCTCAGCTGGGCCCGGATCGGTGATTGGAAGTTGGACAAGTTCCAGCACCTCGGCCGCCGGACCGTTGCGCAGATAACGAACCGCTTGCATTGTGCTCAAAGGGACGCCTCGACAATGCGGGTGGCTTGCCGAAGGGCGGCCACGAGGCGGTTGCATCCTCGCAAAAGCTCGGTCTGGACAAACCCCATCTGATCTGCTGGTACCCCGTCTAGTGAAGCGGCCGCGGCGATGGCAGGCAGCGGCGGAACGTTCAGCGCCGGATCATGGGTAAAGCGGGGGCCACGCGTATAATTGATCGGCACCAAGGTTCGGGCCAAGCTCTTGATTACGTCATTGGCCGCATCACAAGATATCTTGCTGCTATCCATCGCCGCGTGAAACCGGTCTAAAGCGCTGGAAAGGTCAGCTACCGCAGCGCCCGCAGGTCCAAGGTCAAAGCGGTCCCCGGCGGCAGTTTGATATTCGGCAATTGTTGCTGAAAATTCAGCCACCGTCAGCCGCCAGTCCATCGGCAAAATATCTGCATTGGCAACCGTAGTCACCGCATCAAGATAGAGATTGATGTCCTTGACCAACACATCCTTGTCGGCAATTTCATAAGTATCGGCCTCGGTATGCCAAGCAATATTACCGCCGCAACCCCCGACAATGTAATAGCCCTGCTCGGCCCGCGCTTCGGTTGTCATCATCGAAGACGCCATGAAAGCGCCTGAAATGCCGATATTATTGAAGGAATAGTCCGAGTTTCGCTGCGGACGTTTACGGTTTGCCTGTTGCCCCGTTACTCGGGAGACAACCTGTTGCACCAGCGATTCGGTCTCTGACATGCAAGAAATGCTGGTATAATCCGTTGCCCAGCGACAGCCCGGCGAATCGCAATTCATGTGCGCCACGCAGTTCTCGTCCAGATCAATCGCAAACGTATCCGCAAACCAAGCAGACCCGCCATAACGTCCGGTAGAATGTCCGGCCCACCATGCAAGCCTGACCGAGCGTTTCAGATTTTTACGTTGCGCCCATAACAAACGGGCAATCTCCACCATGCAGGCATTGCCGGTACCGTTATCGCCCACGCCCTCACGCCAACTGTCATAATGGCCATGTAGCAGAATGAATTCCTCGGGTTTTTCGGCCCCCGGAATTTCGACAACAGGCATCTTTTGAACGAACCAACCTGTCTCTAACTCGGTGCGGATTCGCGCGCGTCCGCCGCGCTTGGCCAACGCGATCAGCTTTTGTCCATCAGGCTGGTTGACCGCTGCCGAAGGGATACGCGGCAAGCGTGAAAGATCAGCAGGCTCGGGCGTGCCCCAGATGGTCGAGACTGTACCCCAATGGATCATCTCACCCGGATTAACCGCGATTACTCCTGCCGCCCCTGCCGCCTCTAGCCCGGCAACAAAGTTGGGTAAAGCAAAGCCGTCGATCACCGCAATTTTGCCGGCTACGTCAGCATCTGTGCCGGTAGGGTTGCGGTCTAGCGGCGTGCCGCCACTGGCTTCGGCTACATACAAGAGTTCAGCTTCGATCCCATCAGGCACCGAGGCGCAAAAGGCGGGCGGCTTTGCGGCAAAGCGCATGCCGTCGGCTTCAACGGAGGCTGCCCCGGGAAGCGACAGGAAAAGTTCGGGCGCATGCATGGTCACCGGAACGCCTTCAGCCTCCAAAGCCTCGGCGATCATTTCGGCTCCCCGATTGGCATCCTCGGGTTTTTCCCTGTGTTGATGCGCAAACTTCTCTACAAGTCCCCAAGGGGCTGCTAGATTGACCTCTTTTCTCAGAGTTGCACTCAGGCTATCCATATCAAGACTCCCTCGAATGGTTCATTAGATGGGCAATTCATTAGGTGGACGTTTCATTAGACGAAACAATGTTTCAGAAAGCATAACACATGGCTAACGTAAAAGAAGAGAAAAAAAATGAGAGTGCCAGCTATGTCGTCTCGTCGGTTGATCGGGCGGCGCACTTGTTATTGACCTTGGCTGAGCATCCTGACAGCGGCGTGACCGAACTGGCTGCCGCCACCCAAAACACCAAGAGCCTGACGTTTCGGCTTCTTCATACTTTGGAACGTCGCGGGCTGGTGCGCAAGCATGCCGATCACCGCACCTACAGACTGGGGTACCGGGCATTGTTGCTGGGCGATCAGTCCCGCCGCCAGTCGCGGCTGATCTCAACCGCAGAACCGGTTCTTGAAACTCTGTCAAACAGCACCCGGGAAAACGCGCTTTTGCTGGTGCGTGACGATCTTCATTCGATCTGTGTTGCCATGCATGCCTCTCCCGAGCCGTTGCGCATTTTTGCGGCAATTGGCCGGCTTGGCCCGTTGCATGCAGGCGGAGGATCAAAGGTCTTACTGGCCTATGCACCGCAAGATGTCCGCAAAGAGGTGATTTCCGGCGCGCTGGAATCGTTTACCGACATGTCGATCTCTGATGCTAACGCGCTCGAAGCCACGCTAAACCAGATCAGAGACCAAGGGCATGGCATTTCTATTGGCGAGGTTGACCCGAACATTTTTTCCATCGCAGCACCGGTTCGTGATCATACAGGGGCGGTCATTGCCGCGCTCTCGGTCAATGGTCCGACTGTGCGGCTGTCCGATGCCACTCAGGACAAGGTCACTTCGGCGGTCTTGTCCAATGCGCTGCGATTATCCGAGATGTTGGGGTGGCGCGGCGAGCAAGGCGTCCCCACATTTTGACCGGCCGAAGCTCTGGCTAACAAGCTGCAGCACTGGTACAGCTTGCAGCCTGCAGCCAGCTTTGTTGCTGTTTCACCCCTGTTTCACCCCTGTTTCGATCCTATTTCAATACGTCCGCACTGGGGGGCTGGCGCGGGGTATTTCATCAAAAAAAACAAGTAATTGTCCCACACCGCCTGCATCGCGGCACCGCCGGAATGTTCGCTGTTGCAAATTTAGTCAGAACAGTTTTTAATAAAATGAAACAGCGTTTCAATTTTTGAATTCCCTTGAGTCAAAGATCTCGCTAACCCCAATAAGGAGCCATCTGCATGACCTCCCCCTTTGCCGCCCAGATTGATCAAGTCTCTCTTGATGCACCGTGGAGCCTCGTCGAAGCTTTTTCCACCATGCCCCGCTGGCAACCTGCAGATGTAGAAATCGCAGCTCATGAAATTGAACGCCGCCTCGGTGAAGTTGGGGTGCCGGTAACCCTGCATGAGGCTAACCTTTACCTCTCGATTCCCTATGAGGCTTCGGTGAGTGCGGGGGGGACGACTTTCAACGCCAAGCCGCCGGCCTATGCACGTAGTTGCCCGGACGGCCTGACAGCCCCGCTGGTCCATGTGCCTGCCACATTCAGCAGCTCCATCAACACGCTGTTTGTCAAAAATCAGGACGCCGAGGCGAGTTCGGCTGAAAATATCCGGGGCAAGATCGTGATTTCAGAAGGATTTTCCTTCCCGGGTAAAATTCTCGAATTTGAAGAAAAAGGCGCTGTTGGTGTGATTGCAATCAACCCCGGTGCTGACTCCCACTGGGGTATTTGCACCTCGATCTGGGGGACACCTGACCTCGATGATTTGCCGCGCAAGCCGACCATTCCCGTGGCCGCCGTCAATAACCCAGATGGGCAAAAACTGCTGGAAGTTGCCAAAGCCGGTGGAGCCGGTGGGGGTGGGGGTGGAGAGGTTACAATCCGGACAAAACTGGAGGAAGGGTGGTATAAATCGCTGGTCCCCGTTGTTGATGTGCCCGGCAGCGAGGAGCCGGACAAGTTTGTTCTATTGCATGGTCATTATGACAGCTGGGACGTTGGTGTTGGTGATAATGCGACCGGTGACGCCGCCTTGCTAGAGGTCGCGCGCGTGCTTTGGGCCAACCAGAGTGAGTTGAAACGCTCGGTTCGGATTGCTTGGTGGCCCGGTCATTCTACGGGCCGTTATGCCGGATCCGCTTGGTATGCCGACACGTTCGCACTGGATTTGGATGAAAACTGCGTGGCTCAGGTGAATTGTGACAGCCCGGGGTGTCGTTGGGCCACCGAGTTTCGTGATGTTTCATGGATGAAGGAAACCGAAGGGTACGTCCAGCAGACAATCCACGAGGTTACAGGGTTGGAATCACATGGTGAGCGGCCTCACCGGGCAGGCGATTACGCTTTTAATAATATCGGGCTCAGCAGCTTTTTCATGCTTTCCTCGACCATGCCCGAGGCGCTGCGTAAAGAGAAAAACTACTATGCTGTGGGCGGATGTGGCGGCAACATTGCCTGGCACACAGAACATGATCTGATGGAAATCGCCGACCGGGATATTTTATTGCGCGATATCAAAGTCTATCTGGCGGCGGTGCTTGGCGTTGCAAATGCCGAATATCTGCCTTTTGATTGGCGCTCACAGGTCGCGGAATTTTCCGAGATTATTGCAGAGTATCAATCTGCCGCAGGGGATCTGGGCGATCTTAGCGCCGCTGCAACCGCCGCGAAGACCCTGTTTGGCGCTCTTGACCAGTTTTACGCGGCTATTGAGGGGCAAACACTGGCTCCGGCGCAGGCTAATCCGGTGATCCAGCGCTTGGCCCGCATTCTTGTCCCGGTGAACTATACCAACCAGCCGCGTTTTCGCCATGACCCGGCACTGCCTGTACTGGCGCTTCCGGCCATTGCCGTAGCTCAGGAATTAGCCAGCCATGGCCCCGAGACGATCGGCTTTGCGAAGACCCAGATGGTCCGGGGCGTAAACCGCGTCGCCGCTGCCTTGAATGACGCAACACGCCTCGTGCAAGAAGCAACAAAATGAGCCGAGAAGGTGCGATTGCGAAGGTCCGTGACACCTTTGATTCTGGCGCTTTTCTTGATAGTTTGCGGCGCCGTGTTGCGATTCCGACCGAGAGTCAGGATCCAGACCGGCTTCCCGATCTACATCGTTATTTGAAAGACGAGATCGCGCCGTCATTGGCTCCGCTGGGCTACACCAGCACCATCACTCCCAACAGCGTGTCAGGCGGTGGGCCATTTTTGGTCGCCGAGCGGATCGAGGATCCGGCGCTCCCGACGCTGCTGACCTATGGCCATGGTGATGTGGTGCGCGGTATCCCAGAGCAATGGCGCGACGGGCTGGACCCATGGGATATCACGGTTGAGGGTGAGAAGTGGTATGGACGCGGCACGGCAGACAATAAGGGCCAGCATTCCATTGTTATCGCAGCACTTGCGGCTGTGTTGGCCGAACGTGGGCACCATGGTTTCAACTCACGCATCCTGATCGAGACAAGCGAAGAGATTGGATCACCCGGTCTCGATGCCTTTCTGACAGAGCATTCTGCAAAGTTGAATACCGACATTATGCTGGCCTCAGACGGGCCGCGTATGATCCCGGACCGCGCCGACGTTAAATTGGGCAATAGGGGCGGCATCGCTTTTGATCTGTCTTTGAAGCTGCGTGAGGGTTCACGCCATTCCGGGCATTGGGGCGGTGTGCTGGAAGATCCCGGCGTGATTCTGGCGCAGGCGATATCCTGCATCACGACGCCGCGTGGACGGATTTTGGTGGAGGACTGGTTGCCAAAATCGAGTCCGCCAAAAGTTCGCAAAACCCTGCAGGATTTAGAAATTGATCCGGCTGATCCTAGCCTTGTCATGCCCGATGATTGGGGTGAGCCCGGGCTATCTACCGCAGAAAAAATGTATGGCTGGACCAGTTTTATCGTGTTGGCCATGATCACGGGCCGCCCGGAGAATCCGGTGAACGGCGTGCAGCCTGATGCCCGCGCCAGATGCCAGTTGCGCTTTACCGTTGATGCCGATCACACGCGCTTTCTGCCAGCGTTGCGCGAACATCTTGATGCCCACGGGTTTCAGATGGTTGAAATCACGCCCGTCAGACAAAATTTCTTTCCTGCTTGGCGCACCGATCCTGACAATCCTTGGGTTGATTGGACCGTAAACAGCGTCGCGCGCACGACAGGTGTAAGGCCGCTTGTGGTGCCTAATTCGTCTGGCGGCTTACCTTCCGAGCTTTTTGGCCGCGCTCTAGGATGTCCTATCTTGTGGATTCCACACAGCTATGGGGGATGCCGCCAGCATGGCCCCGACGAGCATATCCTAGGGCCGTTAACCAGAGAGGCTCTTTCCATCATGGCCGGAGTTTTCTGGGACTTTGGCGAAGCACAGGAGCGTCCGCAATGACCGATACTACGGCACCTGATACTATGGCACCTGATACTATGGCACCTGAAACGGCCGATCTTTTAGCGGGAATCCGCTCTTGGGTCGAGATTGAAAGCCATACGCCCGACATCGAAGGGGTGAACGCGCTGGCTGACCGGATCACCGCAGATTACGCGCCGTCGGGCGCAGAGGTCTCGCGAATACCCGGCACCGGATATGGCGATCATCTTGTCGTCCGCGCGCCTTGGGGGGGACAGACCAATACCGCCGGTATCCTGATCATGAGTCATATGGACACGGTTCACCCCAAGGGTACGCTGGACACCTTTGGGTTCCGAGCCGAAGGAGATCTGGCCTTTGGCCCGGGCATCTATGACATGAAGGGCGGTGCTTATTGTGCGATGCGCGCGGTTTGTGATCTGGCCAAGACCGGTGGCACGCCGTTGCCAGTGACGCATTTATTTGTCGCTGACGAGGAAATCGGCAGTCCAACCTCAAAAGACCTTATCGTTGAGCTTGGCAAGGCCGCGAAATATGTGCTGGTCACCGAGCCTGCCCGCGAAGGCGGTAAGATCGTCGTCGCCCGCAAAGGCGCGGTTCGTTACGAAGTCAGAACGCACGGCGAGGCCAGCCATGCCGGAGCGCGCCATCAGGACGGGCGCAGCGCGATCCGTGAGATGGCCCATACTATCCTGAAATTTGAAGCACTGACTGACTATGAACGCGGCACAACCTGCAATGTTGGTCTGATCTCAGGTGGCACGGGAACGAACGTTGTGCCTGCCAGTTGCTGGATTAAGGTCGATATCCGCATCTCGGACATGGCAGCGCTGCAAGAGGTGGAAGCCTTTGTTGCCGCCCTCACCCCGGAAGATCCCGATGTCAGAATCGAGATTACTGGCGGTTTGGATCGTCCCCCTTACGAGCGCGATGAAGGGATCGACGAGCTTTTCAACCATGCCAAAGCGGTAGCGGCCGAGATTGGCTGGGAGCTGGAGGGGCTGAAGACAGGCGGCGGTTCGGACGGTAATTTTACCGCATCGCACACCCCTACCCTTGATGGGCTTGGTGTGGATGGCAAGGGCGGACATACGAATTACGAACAGCTCAAAATCAGCTCGCTGCAGCCGCGCCGCCTATTGATGCGCGGCCTTTTGGAGCGATTGACATGAGCCTGCGCCTTGGATGTGACGTTGGCGGAACCTTTACAGATTTCCTGATTCACAATTCGCTCACCGGGGCAATCACCACGCTTAAAGTTCCCACGACGCCCGATGCACCAGAGGATGGCGTAATGCAGGGCTTTGCCACACTGGCCGCGCAACATCCCGGTCTGATGACTGATCTGACAGCGGTTATTCATGGAACAACGCTGGTCATAAATGCGATCCTCGAACGCAAGGGCGCCCCGACCGCGCTTATTGCCACAACTGGCTTTCCCGATATTCTGGAGACCCGGCGAGAGATTCGCTACGATATTTACGATATCCGGCAGCAATTTCCGCCGCCGCTGGTCCCCCGCAGAAGACGAAAAGAAGTGCAGGAGCGGATTCTTGCAGATGGGTCTGTTGATACGCCGCTGGATGAAGATCAGGCTCTGGAGACGCTACGTGAGCTGGTTGTTGATGGAGTTAAATCGGTGGCTGTTTGCTTGATCCATGCCTATGCAAATCCGGTGCATGAACAGGCCATTGCGCGACTGGTCCGTACCCATGATTTGCCGCTGGATGTGTCGCTGTCATCCGAAGTTCTTCCCGAAATTCAGGAATTTGAGCGAACCGCGACAACAGCTATCAACGCCTATGTCAGACCCAAGGTGAATAGCTATCTTGGGCGGATGGAGGCGGGTCTTGTTGAGGGCGGATATGCGCGCCCGCTGTTTTTGATGCAGTCTGGCGGCGGGGTTATCGCGGCGCCATCTGCGCGCGCGGCGCCGGTCCGACTAGCTGAATCCGGCCCTGTCGGCGGGGCTCTGGCCGCCCGCGCTCTTGCCGAAGCCGCTGGCTATAAGGACGCAATCGCTTTTGATATGGGCGGCACAACCGCAAAAACCTGTCTGATTGCCGGGGGGCAGATGCCCGTCACCCGCGCCTATGAGGTTGACCGGGTTCACCGGTTCAAAAAGGGGTCTGGAACACCGATAGCTGTCCCTACGGTCGATCTGATTGAGATTGGGGCGGGAGGAGGATCGTTCGCCTCAATCGACAGGCTAGGGTTGATCCGGATTGGCCCGGAGAGTGCAGCGGCAGACCCGGGCCCGGCCTGTTATGGCCGCGGCGGCACGCGTGCCACCGTGACTGATGCCAATGTGCTATTGGGATATCTCGATCCTGCAGATTTTCTTGCCGGTGCCATGAAACTGGACATTAAAGCTGCTGAGGAGGCAATCGCCCGCGATGTTGGCACGCCCCTTGGACTGTCTGCGCTAGAGGCCGCAGCAGCGATCATCGAAGTTGTGAACGAGAATATGGCGCAGGCCGCGCGCATGTATGTAGCGGAACGCGGCGGCAATCTTGAGCGCGCTGTCATGGTAGCTTTTGGCGGTGGTGGTCCGCTGCATGCCCATCAAGTTGCACGCAAACTTGGCGTGCGTGAAATTCTGATCCCGGAGGCCGCTGGCGTGTTCTCGGCGCTTGGTTTCCTTGTTGCCTCCCCCGCCTATGAAGTGGCGCGCTCGCGCCCGATGCGGCTTGTCAATGTGACGTCGGAGATTTTGACCGAGATTTTTAACTCCCTTGCCGGCGAGGCAGATGCGGTCGTTTCCCAAGCCGCCCCGGGCGCTGCAATCACCCACACCCGTATCGCAGAGATGCGCTATGTTGGTCAGGGCCACCAGCTTCGGGTTCCGCTGGATACGCTCGATGTCGGGGCAATCGCAGAGGCATTCCAAGCAACCTACCGCGCGGCATACGGATATGCTTATGATGATCTGGAGCCTGAAATTGTTACGCTGCGCCTGGCGGCCAAAGCTGAACAGCCGGCTGCGCCCGTGACGACAGGCGGCCCCGCAAGCGAGACTACCGTAACAACGCGGCAAGCATGGGATCCCGCAGTCAATAGAATGAGCGCGCATGCGGTTGCCGCTTTTTCCGGGGTCAGCGATGTGATCACCGGACCAGCCCTTTTGTCACAATCTGGTGCCACAATCCTGATCAGTTCGGGCGCAAAGGCTGTGCGCAAACCGGGCGGTTGGCTGGCAATTACTTTGGAGGAAGGCGCGTGACTAGCTCGCTTAAAGGTCTTCGGTTTCAGGTGCTTTGGTCTCGGCTGATTTCTGTGGCCGATGAGATCGCAACCACGTTGGTAAAGACTGCCTTTTCCCTGGTTGTGCGTGATAATCACGACTATGCCTGTGCGCTCTATGACAGCCGGGGGGTGATGCTCGCGCAGTCTACGCAATGCACACCCGGTCAAGCCGGCTCAACCCCTTCGGTGATGCGCGATATGCTGACCGTTTTTCCGCCCGAGACGCTTAATGATGGCGATGTTTTAATCTGCAATGATCCGTGGGTGGGCGCAGGCCATTCTCCGGATGTGTTCATCGCTACCCCGATTTTCCACCGGGGCATCTTGGCAGGATTTGCCTGCACCTGCGCGCATCATGTTGATATGGGAGGGCGCCTTGGCGCTACCGATGCCAGAGACGTTTACGAAGAAGGCGTGATTATCCCGGTATCGAAGCTGATCCGAGGCGGCGTGCCCAATGATGAACTTTTCCGGCTGATTAACCGGAATGTGCGCACGCCGGAAAAAGTCATGGGGGATTTGCGCGCCCAGATTTCCGCGAACCATGTGGGCGCAGAGGGCATCCGGCGCATGATGGACGAGTTTGATCTCGACCAGCTGACCGAATTGTCCGCGGCCGTTTCGGAACGCTCCGAGCAGGCGCTGCGCACGGCTATCGCAACCCTGCCAGCTGGCACGGTGACGCACGAAGTTCTGCATGAAATTACCGACGATGCAGGGGATCGTCTGCGTTTGGCCCTGCGGATGGAATTATCTGCCGAAGGGGCGAAACTGGACTTTACCGGAACATCGCCGCAAGTGGCCAAACCGATAAATGCAGTCCTGAACATAACGCGCGCCTATTGCGTCTTTCCCTTTATCGCCACCCTGTGCCCTGACTTGCCAATGAATGCGGGCGCCTTTCGCCCAATTGAAATTCATGTTCCTGAAGGATCTGTGCTGAACCCGACTTATCCGGCACCGGGGATGTATCGCAGTTTGCTGTCCTATTTTACCGTAGAGGTGATCTTTGGCGCGCTGCAAAAGCTGGCCCCTGAGCGGGTTATGGCACCGTCAGGTACATATCCGTTATGGATTCAGAAATTTGCGGGCAAGCGGCTGGATGGGAATGATTTTGTAACGCACTTTAATGCACAGGGCGGTCAGGGTGCGTTCTATGACCGCGATGGGGTGACGGCGGTGGTCTTCCCCGGCAATATTGCTTCGACCTCGGTTGAGCTTTTCGAATATGAAACGCCGATGCTGGTCCGGCGGCGCGCACTGATCCCTGATTCCGGCGGGGCCGGTCGGTTTCGCGGGGGGTTGGGTCAAGAAACGGTGTTGGAGGCCAGAGCAAAAATTCCCATTCGCACCGCACTTTCGGGGGGGCGTTTTATCCATCCTGCATCTGGTATGGACGGCGCTGCTCCGGGCTCTAAAGGGGAAATCACGGTCAATGACGGGGCGCCGTTTGAACGCCCGGACCGCGCCGATCTAGCTGCAGGTGACCGCGTTACCTTGCGGCAACCGGGCGGCGGTGGTTTTGGCCCTGCCCGCGAACGCGATCCCCTGAAAGTCGCCGCTGACCTGCGCGATGGCTATATCAGCATTGAAACGGCGCGGCGTGACTATGGCGTTGTCCTGAACGCAAAAGACGGTCAGATCGATGAGACCGCCACCGGTGAGCTTCGCGGGGCCAAATTGAATCCTGCCTAAACCTGCCTAAATCCTGATGTGCGGTGACTTCCGCCTACCCCAAAGCCGCCTCGACGAGTTTGCGGGCAGCGCGTAATTCTGCCACGACACGATTTCTAGCCCGCAGCGCCTGTGTCTCTGCAAAGCCGCGCATATCTTCATCCTGATCAGAAAAATCCAGTGCCACATCCAATACTGGCAAGGGCGGACAGGTAATCGCCGCGTCATGCCTGAACCGGGGGGCGCGCGTATAGTTGAGCGGAACCAGAATACGCGCCAGATTCTGGCGAACGGCGTTGGCCGTGGAGGCCTGCACCGTGCCAGAGGCGATCCCCGCATCGAGGCGTTCCAGCGCCGTATCCAGCGCCGCCACGCCCTCGGCCGCTGCTGTCAAATCAAAATCCTGACCGCAAGCCGCCTGATAATCAGCCAGTGTGGCAGAGAATTCCGCGGTCAGCATTCGCCAGTCCACTGGCAGAATTTCGGATTGGGCCAGCCGTAACACAGATAATAGATAGATTTTGATATCGCGCAGCAGCACGTCCTTATCGGCGATTTCGAGGGTGTCGTTCTCAGTGTGCCAAGCTATGTTTCCACCGCAACCGGACACCGCGTAATAGCCTTTTTCCTCGCGCAAATCGTCTGGCATTGTGGATGACAGCATATAGAAACTGGAAAGGCCGATATTGTTGAACGAATAATCACCCGCCTGATTGGGCCGCTTAAAGATCGGAGTTTGGCCTGCAACCTCTTCGATTACGGATTTCACCAAAGGCTGCATTTCAGCCATGCAGGTGGTCTGATGATAGCTTGTCGCCCACCGGCATCCGGGCGAGTCGCAATTTATCTGGGCCACACAATGCTCATCCAGCTCTTGCGCGAAATAATCGGCAAACCAAGTGGAGCCAGCATAACGTCCTGTGGAATGGCCCGGCCACCAAGCAATGCGAACCGAACGCCGTAAATCGCCGCGATTGGCCCAGAGAACCCGCGCAATTTCAAGCATCGTAGCATCGCCGGTGGCGTTATCGCCAACGCCCACATCCCACGAATCATAATGGCCGTGAAGCAAAACGAACCTATCAGGCTCGACGCTGCCCGGAATTTCCACGACGGGAACCGCCTGCTCAAACCAGCCTTCTTCCATCTCGGTCCGGATTGTCGCCTCACCGCCTTTTTTAGCCTCTGCGATAAGGGCAGTACCGGTATCCTTATTGACAGCAATTACCGGAATTTCGGGCTTTCGCGGAAGGTCATCCAGATCGGGCGTCCCCCAGACAGTGGTGCAGGTGCCCCAATGGATATCAACGCCGGGATTAACCGCGATCAAACCAATGGCGCCCCATTCAAGCGCCAGCATGGTCAGGGCCGGATTGCCAAAGCCTTCCGTCAGCAGGATTTTGCCTTTTAAACGCGCGCCTAGATTAGCCCCCTCATCACCAAAAAATGCTGCGGCATTTTTAGTATAGGAGCGCAAGCTAGCCTTTTGCGAGGGAACATAAACCAGCTCGCCAGTTATACCGTCAGGGCAATGCGCCGACGAAGATGGCGGCTTGGCACGGTGGGTTATGCCGCCCGCAGTGACGCCAGCGTCGTGCGGAATACTAAGATAAACCCGCGGCCGATGAACCGTCACCGGCACCCCAAGATCGCGAAGCCGGTCTGCGATCAGATCGCCTGCCACATTCACATCATCAGGTCGCCATCTTGGCATGCCCGAAAAAGTTTCGACCAAGTTCCAAGCTGTTTCCAACTTTGCCTGTGCAAATATCTTGCTTAACGAAGTGTGTTCCAAAACTTGTTCCCCCATGTTGTTAAAAGTTGTTTACCTAACCAAAGTCATGTTGCATAGTAATAAAACAACGTTTCAGCTAATGAAAAACATTCGGGCTTGGTTACCACGATTAATGGTCCGACATTAGCATTTATAAGCAACAATGTGGGACTGCCACTAGGCGTTCCATAGATGAAAAATCGCAATAAGGAGGTGACAATGCTACCAAACTCTCTGACAATGCCGCCGGACTCTCAAAAAACAGAATCGACCCCTCGGGGTCTGCTGCGTGCGGCCTTTACCCGTGCGGCTTTCGGCATTGCCGCAACCGCTACTATTATGGGAAGTGCTATGCCGGCCGCTGCGCAAAGCGGCGATCCGATCCGTGAGCTAACTTTGATTAGTCGCGCTCAGGCTGCAAATCCTCAACAATTTCAAGCTGCCGAATTGATCGCGCAGGCTTGGCGCCAGCTGGGTCTGGATGTTCAGGTGCAGGGCATGCCCCGCCCGCAACAATCCGATGCTGTCTGGTACAATCGTGACACATGGGATCTGACCATGTGGCAGATGGTTGGCCGCCCTGAGCGGTCCGACCCTGACGAGCTGATTTACAATCTGTTCCACTCCACCACCATGGAAAAGGGCTATAATTTTGTTGGATATATGAATCCAGAATATGACAAGATTGCCGAAAAGCAGCGCGTAACTGCCAACCGTGCCGATCGCAAAGTGTTGATCGACCAGTTGCAGGACATCGTCAACGAAGATCAGGTCTATGCGTTTCTTGTGCATCCGCTGCAGACTTACGCTTTCGACAAAACGGTTTGGGATGCCTCAAGCACGGTTGTACAGCCTGGCCTCGGTATCAAAAACTTCTGGACCTTTTCCGGTATTAAACCACTGGGCGGCCAGAAAGATATGATCCTCAATTCGTCCGACGAGTTGAACGCGATCAATCCGTTCTACATCTCGGGCGCTACCGACAGCTGGATTACCGAGCTGGTTTGGGACCGCATGATGCGGATTGGACCAACAGGTCTTGCCGAGCCTTGGGCCGCCAAATCTGTTCAGTGGGCTGATGATGCGAAAAGCGTTACCGTGACACTGCGCGACGGAATGAAGTGGCATGATGGCAAACCAGTTACAATCGATGATGTGGTGTTCTCTTTCACCGCGCCGGTCAAATATGCCCCGATGTACAAGCCTTTCGTAAGCGGTATTGCCAACATCGAAGTGCTGGATTCATCAACTGTCCGGTTCGATTTAGCTGAGCCGAACGCTGCTTTTGAGACCTCAACTTTGGCCAAGATAAACCTTGCACCAAAGCATATCTGGGAGCCACTTCTCGCTAATCTGGGAGAAGGTGAAAACGCTGAATCAGTTCTCGAAACATCACGCATTGGTTCGGGTCCGTTCAAGTTCAACCGGTGGGCCACCCAGCAGGAAGTCGTGCTGGACGCCAACAAAGGTCACTGGGCCGCACCTAACATGGAGCGGTGGATTCTGCGGATCGTCCTTAACGTTGAAGCAACGTTGGGCATGTTGCGGTCAGGTGAGTTGAACTTCTTGTCCGACTATACTGGCGACCCAGCACTTCTGATGGAAGCTGCCAATGCAGACGGAGACCTGGATGTAGTGGAATCAGTCGATATCGGGTTCCAGTATGTGGCGTTTAACCTTCGCCGTCCTCCGTTCGACGACGCAGCTTTCCGCCGGGCCCTCTCTGCCGCTATCAACCGTGAGTTGATCCGTAAGGCCGCCTATAACGGCTTTGCAGTGAATGCGAATTCGGTTGTCTCACCAGCGCTGTCATTCTGGCACAAAGCTGGTATCGACAAGGAATTGCCCGTCGGAATGGATCTTGCCAAATCGATCCTAAAAGATGCAGGCTATGTCATCAAAGGCGGCAAGCTGCACTATCCGGCTGGCATGTCTGAAAAGCTAGGTAAATAGTCAGCTAAACAAAGGTATTTCCGGCATGGCTTACTTCTTAAAGCGGTTCGCGCATATGATATTCGTCCTCTGGGCGGTTGCTACGATCCTCTTTGTGATGTTTCGCACCATGCCGGGAACGCCTTTGGCGGCTTTTATCGACAACACAACGACCGCCGAGCAACAGGATGCGCTCATCCGACAGTTCGGTCTTGATAAATCATTTGGCGAACAATATTGGCTGTTCCTGAGCAACCTGATGCAAGGTGATCTGGGACAGTCATTTTTCTTTAAAAAACCTGTAGTCGAAGTTGTGATGGAGGTGTTTCCAAACTCCGTCATCCTGACTCTCACCTCATTAACTGTGGCCTATCTTTTTGGCATCGTGGCGGGCGCCTATCTGTCGTGGCGCCGCGGCTCTTGGGTTGAGGGGCTTGGCATCCCGGCTGTGCTCATGACCCGGGCTGCACCTGAATTCTGGCTCGGAATGGTTCTATTGGCGTTCTTCAGTTTTCATCTTGGCTGGCTTCCATCGGGCGGGGCGAACAGCTCGGGATCCGACTGGTCCAGTGGCTGGGAGCGCGTCACGTCGCTCGATTACCTATCCCATCTTGCGCTGCCGGCGATCACGTTGGCGATCTATCTTCAGGGCTTGCCATTGTTGCTGATGCGTTCGAACATGCTCAACGTGCTGCAGGAAGAATTCATCACGATGGCGCGAATGAAGGGGCTTTCGACTTGGACAATCGTTATGCGCCATGCCGCGCGTAACGCGCTTTTACCTGTTGCCACTGCATTTGCGTTGGGGATTGGAGGGGCGGTTGGCGGCAACGTGGTTGTTGAAACTGTTTTCTCTTGGCCGGGGATTGGCCGCTTGCTTGTCAACGCGGTGGCCTCTTCTGACTACCCGTTGGCGCAGGGTGCCTTTCTGATGATTACCGCCGTTCTTGTGGTGATGAACTTCATTGCCGATGTATCCTATCACCTGCTGGATCCGAGGGTTAGAGTTGCAACACGCTGATGAAATAGCCCTTCCCGGACGCGGCGCGCGCATCCTGCTCAGTATTTCGCGGGGGCTGGTCTCGGCATCTGCGATCCCGCGGCGCGATCCCTTCGCTTTTGCCGGATTGCTTTTGTATCTGATATTTGTACTTGTCGCGATATTCGCTGACAGTCTGGTCACCCATGATCCGCGCGAAATCCTGTTTGACGCCAATTATGATCTGGCGCGTAACCTGCCGCCGGGGGAGGCCCACCTTCTTGGCACCACCTATTCGGGGCGGGATATCTTTTCCCAATTGATCATGGGAACCAGGGGGGCCCTTATCGTTGGGGTGACGGCGGCGGTTTGTGTGGTGACCATCGGCACTATAATCGGGCTGATCTCTGGCTTTTTTGGCGGATTAATAGATACATTGTTAATGCGGCTAGCGGATATCGCCCTTGGTGTGCCGTTCCTTCCTTTCGTTATCGTGCTTGCAGCCTTCCTTAATCCCAGTCAGTGGAACGTTGTTTTGGGAATAGCGTTGTTGCTCTGGCCGCAATCTGCGCGGGTAATCCGCGCCCAGGTTATGTCCCTGCGCGAACGCTCGTTTATTGAGGCGGCGCGGGTAACCGGTGCCGGTCATTGGCGGATTATATTCGTCCATATTGCACCAAACATTTTGTCGCTTTCCTTCCTTTACGCCTCGATCGCGGTGGGATGGGCAATCCTGACCGAGGCGTCGATTTCTTTTCTCGGGTTCGGGCCATCTGACAGTGTCACCTGGGGCTATATGCTGCAGGACGCCTATGCATCGCAAGCGCTGGGTCGCGGGCAGTATTATTGGTTCGTGCCTCCGGGTTTCTGCATTATCGCGGTCGTGGTTGCAGGATTTTTTATCAGTCGGGGCTACGAAGAAATTCTTTTCCCCAAGTTGAAGGATTAACCCCTCATGTTGCTGGAAGTCCGCGATTTGGTGATTGACTATCGTGCCACGCGCGGCCGCGTTCGTGCTGTGGATGGGGTCAGCTTTGATGTACCTGCTGGCGCAGTGGTGGGCGTTGTGGGCGAGTCCGGGTGCGGCAAAACCACGGCTGTGCGCGCCATTACCCGGGTCATGGCCTCTTCCGCGGTTTTTGCCGGTGGCAGCATTCTTCTGGAAGGCAAGGACCTGATAACGCTATCTGACCGCGAGATGCAAAAGCATCTCTGGCGGGATATTGCCTATGTTCCGCAATCCGCGATGAATGCGCTGGACCCGGTGTGGCGTGTAGGTAAGCAGATTGAGGAAGTTCTTGTCTCCCGCGGCAAAATGGACCGGAGCGCAGCCCAAACCCGCGCTGAAGAATTGTTTGCCATGGTTGGGTTAGAGGCCAAACGTCTCAGGGATTATCCGCATCAATTCTCTGGCGGGATGCGGCAACGCGCTTCGATCGCCCTTGCGCTGGCGCTATCGCCAAAGCTGGTGATCGCTGACGAGCCGGTGACGGCTCTGGATGTGGTGATCCAGCGCCAAGTGCTTGATACGTTTACCGATCTTCAAAAGCGGCTCAATCTTTCGGTGATTTTGGTCACGCACGATATCTCGGTAATTGCCTATGTCTGCGACTATGTGGTGGTGATGTATGCTGGCAAGGTCGTTGAATCCGGCCCGGTTGCAGCCGTCCTAGACAGCCCTGCCCACCCCTATACTATGGGCCTGTACAACGCCTTTCCGGAATTGGCTGGCGAAAAGCGCGAATTATCACCCATCGAAGGCTCGCCGCCCGACCTGCTAGACTCGCCAAAGGGGTGTCGCTTTCGGGCCCGCTGCCCCTTTGCCATTGATATTTGCACCCAAGATGCTCCAGAGCACATCATTGGCGAGGGTCATGTTGCCTATTGTCACCGCGCATCCGAAGCTCATGAATTACGCAGCGCCGCCAAACTTACCGATACTTGGATCGGAGTTACCAGCGAATGACCCAGCCCCTGATCTCCGTTGAAGGCCTAACCAAGCGCTTTGATATTTCGCGTTCGATGACTGATATCCTGACGGGTAAACGCCCGCAACTTCAGGCAGTAACGGATGTGAGTTTCACCTTGGAGCAAGGCCAAACCCTTGGCATCGTTGGCGAATCTGGCTGCGGGAAGACCACGCTTGGCCGCATGCTGATCAAGCTGATTCCTGCTTCAGAAGGCACTATCCTGTTTGATGGTGAGGATATTTCGGGCATGGATCGCACTGCTGAGCTGGCTTTTCGTCGCAGGGCGCAACTTGTATTCCAGAATCCGTTTGATGCGCTGAATCCACATTTCACCATTCTGGACAGCCTGCGTGAGCCTCTGCACAACGCCCGTGTTCCGTTGGAAGAACATACGATGCGCATTGCCGAAGCCATGCGGATGGTGCACCTGCCCGCGCCCGAGCATTTCCTGCAGAGCTTTCCGCATCAGCTTTCCGGAGGCCAATTGCAGCGCGTTGTGCTGGCCCGCGCGCTGGTTTTACGCCCCGATTTTATCGTTGCTGACGAGCCGGTATCGATGCTGGATGTGTCAGTTCGGGCCGGTATTTTGAACGTGCTGCGAGAGGTGCGTGACCGGATGGGGTTAGCCGCCGTATTCATCAGCCACGATCTGGCATTGGTGCGCTATGTTTGTGACCGGACGATCACCATGTATTTAGGCGCGGTGGTTGAAGACAGCCCAACAACCGAACTGGTTGAGAGACCGTTGCACCCCTACACCAAGGCGTTGGTGCAGGCAGTGCCTATCCCTCACGTTGATCAAAGTCACGAACCGCTGCCGATCATCGGCGGCCTTCCTGATTCCCAAAATCCTCCATCCGGATGCCGCTTCCGTGACCGCTGTCCTATGGCCGAGACCCGCTGTGCGTTAGAGGTGCCACTCTTACAGGACGTCGGTGGCGGCCGCCGCGTGGCATGCCACCTCGTCTAACCAAAGATGCAATCTGTTATGGTTGCTGGGAACGCGCATCATTCAACCTGGTGCCTGCGCGCTAATTTTGCTGAAAACTGTTGATACAGCTGATTGAGCATTTGCTTTCGTAGTCACTTGTCCAATCGCGCACGCCAGCAGCAATAATTACGTTCGCAATATTGTCTTAGCCCCTTAAAACTGTCTAGCCCCAATTTTCTGTACCAGTATTTTTCGATTTCTCTATTAGTGTTTCAGGTACTGGAGGTCGCATATTCAGACCGTGATGCGGCCTGATGTGATTATATTGGCGAAGCCAGACATTGATTGCCGTTTGGGCTTG
>CALLKZ010000131.1:0-4767 GCA_938082345.1 uncultured Alphaproteobacteria bacterium | reverse complement strand
TGTTATGGTCGCGTGAGCTTGATACTATTCTGGCCGCCGGTGATAGCTATGGCCGTAATGAGAGCGGCGGCGGGCGTGCGATCAATGTTGAGTATGTCTCGGCAAACCCCACCGGACCGCTTCACGCGGCGCATGCACGCGGCGCCGTTCTTGGTGATACCATGGCCAATTTGCTGGCGTTTTCCGGATGGAAGGTCACCCGTGAATATTACACCAATGATGCAGGCGCGCAGGTCGATATTCTGGCGCGTTCGGCCTATCTTCGCTACCGCGAGGCGAGGGGCGAGCAAATCGGTGAAATTCCTGCAGGATTGTATCCGGGAGCCTATCTGGCGGATGTCGGCGCGGCGTTAGCGACCGAATTCGGCGATAAATATATGAATGCCGATGAGGAACAGTGGCTGGGGCCAATTCGCGCTTTTGCCATTCAATCCATCATGGAGAGCATTCGTGAAGATTTGCTGGTGCTTGGCATCAAGATGGATTTCTTTGCCTCGGAGCGGGCGTTGGTTGAAAGCGGTGCAGTGCAGAATGCTGTGGACCGGCTGCTGGTCAATGATCAGGTTTACCGCGGCGTGTTGCAACCACCAAAAGGCAAAGAACCTGACGATTGGGAACCTCGTGAACAGTTGCTTTTCCGGTCCTCTGACTATGGTGATGATACTGACCGGCCTTTGCAGAAATCTGATGGTAGCTGGACTTATTTCGCCTCCGACGTTGCCTATCATATGGACAAGCTGGACCGGACTGGCGGACCGCTGATTAATATTTTCGGCGTTGATCATGGCGGCTATTGCAAACGAATGATTGCCGCTGTCGAAGCGCTGTCAGGCGAGAAAAATATGCTGGATATCCGGTTATGCCAGCTCGTCAATTTGATGGAAAATGGCAAGCCGGTCAAAATGTCAAAGCGTGCCGGCACCTTTATCATGGTTCGCGATGTGGTTGAAGCTGTCGGCGCCGATGTCATCCGGTTCATCATGCTAACGCGGCGCAGTGATCAGACGCTTGATTTCGATTATGCCAAGGTCACCGAACAATCTCGTGATAATCCGGTTTTTTATGTCCAGTATGCGCATGCACGCGCCTGTTCGGTGCTGCGTCAGGAAAGCGCGATTGATGACAATGTTGCAGCCTTGGATTTGTTGACTGATCCAGCTGAAATGGCGGTAATCAAGGCGCTTACTGGCTGGCCTAAAATGGTTGTATCGGCGGCCAATGCGCATGAACCGCACCGCATTGCCTTTTATCTGGTAGAATTGGCGGCCACCTTTCACGCCCTTTGGACGGCGGGGCGTGAGCGGCCGGAATTGCGATTTATTCGGGAGGATGAGCCGGCATTGACTGCGGCGCGGCTGCGTCTTGTCAAGGCCACCGCTTTGGTGATTAGATCAGGTCTCGGCGTGTTGTCGATCGAAGCACGAGAGGAAATGTAAGCAGCATGGCGCGCGAAGTAGCAGGACGACGCTCCTCAATCTGGCCGAAAATAGTGGCCGTCGTTTTTGTGGTGGTTGTATTTATCGCCGCCGCCGCCGTTCTGGTGCCGCAATTCCTGCTTAATCAGGCAACCGACGTCGCCGTAATCAAGGGCAGTAGCGAGCCGTTCAAGGTCAAGCCCAAGGATTCGGGCGGCATGGAAATTCCGCATCAGGACACCACCGTGATGTCGATGATTGGACAGCTTTTGCCTGCAGATGAGGCTGTTGAAATTCTGCGCCCCCCTTCGGCAGTTCCTGAAATGGCACCAACTTCTGACGGTGAAATGGCGGTTAATACCGCAGATGATAGTAGCGAGGCGGCTGAAGTCGCCAGCGATCCTGAACCTGTGGTCGGTGACTTGGCAGCGGCGCCAGAGCAGGTGGCAGACGCTGAAGATACGCCCGATACGACCTCGGGGGAAAATACGCCAAAGGGCGAAGATAATTCCGTGGACGAAGATAATTCCGTGGACGAAGATGGGCCCGGGGAGCCCACAACCAAAACGGCGCAACAAGCCCCTGCTGGCACCCCTGATGATGCTTCGAGGAATGCGGCGGGCGGCGAGGATGTAGCTATCCCGGAAATGCAGGTACCACTGTCAAAGCCGGACAGGATGGAGGCGACCAAGGAGCGGTTAAATAGCAACGAGCCGCTTTACATCGTACAGTTGGCCGCGTTTCGTGAGGCGTCAAAGGCGGTTGAACAGGCCGGTCTGCTCAGCAAAAAACATGAAAGCAGGCTTGCCGAAGTAACGCTTGGGACAATGAAAGTTGACACCGGCGAGAACGGAATATTCTGGCGCGTGGTAACGGAGCCGCTTTTACGATCCGAGGCTGATGCTTTATGCACGGGGCTAAAGCGCGCCGGTCAAGATTGTATTTTACGTAAATTCAACAAGGTAAACCGGTAATCTAATCTAATGAGTGAGAATCAAACCGATCAATTTGAGGAAGATGTCCGGCGGCAGGAATCGTCGGAACAACTGTCGCTATTCGTCAATCTTGACGGGTTTGAAGGTCCGATTGATTTGCTGTTGGCTTTGGCGCGGGAACAAAAAGTTGATCTGGCACGCATCGCGATTCTACCGCTTGCCGAACAATATCTGGATTTTATCGAGAGGGCGCGGCGCATTGACCTGGAAATTGCCGCTGATTTTCTGGTGATCGCGGCGTGGCTGGCCTATCTGAAATCACGGTTACTGCTGCCTGACCCCGAGCCCGAACTGAATGAAGAAGTTGTTGATATGACTGACGCGCTGAAATATCAGCTGATGCGGCTGGAGTCGATGCAACAGGCCTCAAAACGTCTGATGTCGTTGCCACGCCTTGGTCAGCAGCGTTTTGCGCGCGGCGAGATTGAGCGGTTCGAGACTATTAGCGAGCCGGTCTGGACGGCAACGCTGTATGACCTTCTGGCCTGTTATGGATCTATTCGGTCGAGTGTTGAGAATCGCACGCTTACGATCTCTGCTTCCCGGCTGTTTTCGGTTGAAGAGGCGGCAGCACGTTTGCGACGGCTAGTTGGCCATGTGCCGGACTGGACGCTTTTGGAGACCTTTCTTCCGCCCGGGCTGAAAACCCCGCTGGACCGGCGTTCTGCAACCGCATCCCATTTTGTAGCCTCGCTGGAACTTGCCCGTGAAGGTGTGTTAAACCTGCGTCAGGATAGTCGTTTTGCCCCTATTTTTCTGAGAGTAAAGGATTCCGCATGAGTGCATCTGGCACAAAGGTGCAGGAGTGGGCCGCTACGATCGAGGCGTTGGTTTTTGCCTCTGCGAGACCCGTTCGGGCGCTCGAACTGCAAAACCAGCTTCCCGACGGGATTGAGCTAAACGCGGTCATTGCGCTTATTATGCAGCGGTTCGATGAAACCAGCGGCATAGAGTTTTGTCAGGTTGGTGATAGCTGGGCCTTTCGGACCCGCTCCGATATTGCCGAGCGCTTGAATACCCGCAAGCAGGTCGAGCGACCCTTGTCGCGTGCGGCGCTCGAAGTTCTGGCGATTATTGCGTATCACCAGCCCATTACACGCGCCGAGATTGAAGAAATCCGCGGGATCAGCCTGTCGCGTGGTACCATTGACATTCTGCTGGAGCTTGGTTGGATAAAACCCCGGGGCAGGCGCCGGACGCCCGGTCGGCCTCTGACTTGGGGCACCAGCCCGGTTTTTCTGGATCATTTTGGATTGTCCGAGCTAGCCGATTTACCCGGACTTGACGAGTTGAAATCCGCCGGTCTGCTGCGCAAAGGTCAGGTCATAGGCGGGGTGATCGAGACGGTTGATGATGATAATATCGATGAGGGTCAGGATAATTATGGCGCAGACCCCGATCTTCTGGAAGAGGCGCTGATGGAAGCCGGTCTCGACGCATCATTAGATGAAGATGAGGGTGCTAATGCTTGAATTTCGCAATATTGGTCATGCCTATAATGGCAATCCATCGGTAAAAGATGTCAGTTTTGAGGTGAGCCCGGGTGAGGTTGTAACGCTGCTAGGTCCGTCCGGATGCGGCAAAACCACACTTTTACGTCTTGCGGCAGGGCTGGAAAGGCCAAAGTCGGGCGAGATTTGGCTGAATGACCGACTGGTATCCGATGTTGAGCAAATTGTTCCGGCCGAAGATCGCGGCGTTGGCTATATGTTTCAGGATTACGCCTTGTTTCCACATCTGACCGTTCTGGAAAATGTGGTGTTTGGACTGCGCGATAAGGGCAGTGTTGCGATGCGGCGCGGCCTTGACGTTCTGGCCGAGGCGAATATTGAGGCACTGGCCGATGCCTATCCGCATGAGCTATCTGGCGGCCAGCAACAACGTGTTGCTTTGGCGCGGGCGCTGGCCCCCAGACCATCGGTTATTTTGCTGGATGAGCCTTATGCCGGTCTGGATAGCAGGCTGCGTGAGCGTATTCGTGATCAGATGCTGCATGTTCTAAAGGCCTCTAAGACGGCAGCGCTAATGGTAACGCATGACGCCGAAGAGGCGATGTTTATGTCGGACACAATTATCGTTTTGCGCGACGGTGATGTTCAACAATCAGGCCGGCCGGTTAACCTTTATTGCCAGCCTAATAGTGCTTTTGTTGCGGAATTCTTTGGTGAAGTGAACCAACTGGAAGGGGTGATTTCTGGCGGTTTTATCCAAACTGTGCTTGGCAAATTTGCAGCACCAACGGATTTAGCTGAAGGCCAGCCAGTACGTATCGTCATCCGGCATGAAGCGCTGAATATTGAGCCCGATAGCGCCGGTGCTAATGCTTTTGTGATGGAGGCGCGGTTGTTGGGGCGTGC
>CALLKZ010000130.1:0-3755 GCA_938082345.1 uncultured Alphaproteobacteria bacterium | reverse complement strand
TGGCATCAAAGGGGATGCGGTTTAACAGGACATATATTCAATCGCCCATCTGCGGGCCCAGCCGGATGAGCTTTTATACCGGCAGGTATGTCCGCAGTCATGGATCAACCGCCAACGGCGCGCCGCTGCGAGTTGGTGAGCCAACTCTTGGCGACCATCTTCGTGAGTTGGATGTCAAATGCGGTCTGGTAGGCAAAACACATATGGCCCCTGATCTTGAGGGCATGAAACGCCTTGGCATCGACCCGCAAAGCACCATTGGCGCGTTGGTCAGTGAATGCGGGTTTGATGTGTTTGTTCGTGACGATGGTAACAACCCGTCAATTCTTCCGCACAAACATGGTGAAGATTATGATCAATATCTTCGTGAATTTGGCATGGATGGTGAAAATCCGTGGGAAGAATGGGCCAATACCGCGGTTTCGCCGGATGGGTCTTTGCGGTCCGGATGGATGTTGGAAAATGCCCCGCTGGCTGCGCGCGTTCCAAA
Organism: uncultured Alphaproteobacteria bacterium; assembly: GCA_938082345.1. GTDB lineage: Bacteria > Pseudomonadota > Alphaproteobacteria > Puniceispirillales > Puniceispirillaceae > UBA8309. The sequence goes on along the minus strand of CALLKZ010000130.1, from coordinate 3,265 downwards.
GGAACATTCCGAAACATCATGGCTGACCACGCGCGGTATTGAATATATGGAATCGCAAGGCGATCAGCCTTGGCTGTGTCATCTATCCTATATCAAACCGCATTGGCCCTATCTTGCACCGGCGCCTTACAATGATATGTACAGCGCTGATGATCTACCGCCAGTTAACCGCACCCAAGGAGAGCGCGAAACCGACCATCCGCTTTTGCAAAGCTGGATTAACCGCCGGATCAGCAAGAATTTTTCCCGCGATGATATCCGCAACATTGTTGCCCCGGTCTATATGGGGCTGATCAAAGAGCTGGACGATCAGATGGGCAGGCTAATCACCTATCTGGAAGATAGCGGGCGGTTTAACGACACCATGATCGTCTTTTGCTCTGACCATGGCGATAATATGGGCGATCACTGGATGGGCGAAAAAGAGTTTTTCTATGATTGCTCGGCGCGCGTGCCTTTGCTGATCTATGATCCGCGCCCCGAAGCCGACGCAACCAGAGGTACGGTGACTGATGCGCTGGTTGAGGGAATTGACCTGACCCCGACATTTATCGAATTCTTTGGCGGCAAAAATAAACCGCACCTCATCGAAGGGCTTCCGTTAACGCCGCTCCTGCATGATCAACCGACTGAATGGCGGACCTATTGTGTATCGGAGTATGATTACGCAACGAAAGAACCCCGGGTCGAGCTGGGTGTTGATAACCGTGATGCCCGTATCGTCATGATCTTTGATGGCCGGTGGAAATACATCCATTGTGAAACCATGCGCGCCCAGTTATTTGATCTGGAAACTGACCCTGATGAGGTCATTGATCTTGGCAATGATCCAGCTTTTGTCGGCCAGATAGACCGCCTTGGCGCCTTGCATTTCCAATGGGCCCGCAAGCATCATAACCGGATCACGCGTGATGGCCCAACGATTGATAAAATTGTTGCGCGCCAGGAACCTCCGGGTATCTTAATCGGCTATGTGAATAAAGAGGAGCTTGAACAAAATGGCAGGGTCCTGCCACCTCATGTTGAAGGGTGATCGCCCAAAGATGATCGCCCAAAGATGATCGCCTAAGCGTTAAAAATTCTGTCCCCTGCCAAACCTTATATTTATGTAATCTTTAGGGAAAATTGAGAGGCATTCGATGCGAAATGTTACCAAAGACAATATCACCGACGTGTTCATGGGTTATCTGGGCGATGATGTGAATCCCCGCCTGCGCGAGGTGTTGGGCTCACTCGTAACGCACCTCCATGCGTTTGCCAAAGACGTGAATTTGACGCATGAGGAATGGCAGGCAGGAATTGCGCTGCTGGAACGCGCCGGTGAAATCTCTAACGAAGAGCGCCATGAGTTCGTTCTGCTTTCAGATATTCTTGGGCTGTCATCGCTCGTCGATATGATCAATTCGCGCCCTGAAGGAACGTCCTCAAGTGTACTGGGGCCGTTTCATATCTCGGGTGCGCCGCCTCTGGACATTGGCGGGGATATGAGGGGCAGCCAAGGGGGCATCATTCTGGTGGCCAATGGTATTGTCAAAAACACCGACGGAGAGCCGATCGAAGGGGCAAGCCTTGATATCTGGCAGACCGCGCCAAACGGCCTCTATTCCAGCCAAGACCCTGATCAGGACACTTTTTCCTTTCACGGGTTGCAGACCACCGGCAGCGATGGCAGATACGCATTCACTACCGTGCGCCCGGTTGAATATACAGTGCCAACCGATGGCGCAGCCGGTGATATTCTGAACGCGGCTGGCCGCCATCCTTGGCGCCCCGCGCATTTGCATTTTATCGTCAAGGCAGACGGATATCGCCCGCTGGTTACCGAGGTTTTTCCTGAGGACGATCCCTATCTTGATCAGGATACCGTGTTCGGCGTTCGCAGCGATCTGGTTATGCGGTATCAGGAACGCCCCGCGGCAAATTTTCCAGACGGCTATGCAATCTCAGGCAGTGTTGATGAGCCGTTTCTGGAAGTGAAATTCGACCTGACATTGTCTCGTGCCTAACGCACTGAATAGCTGATCAAGCAATTTTCAGAGATAAAAACCGAAATTTTGTCTTGTCAGTATCCTATTTTCATGTATCGTTCATATATGAATGATTATGATGTGAATGATAATCCTTTCCAACAATCTTTGCCGATGGCTTTGATTAGCGCGTTGGATAATGTCTTGCCCGCGTTTCGGCGGCTGTTTGCCAAGCATGGTCTTACCGAACAGCAATGGCGGGTTTTGCGGGTGCTGTGGCAGAGCGAGAGCCTGTCCAGCATCGAAATCAGCCGCCTAACCCTGATCCAGCCAAACAGCCTCGTCGGGGTTTTAGAACGGCTTGAAAAGCGCAAAATTATTGCCCGTGTTCGCTCGCTCGAAGACCGCCGCATTGTTTATGCGCGTCTTCTGCCAGCTGGCCGTGAGCTTGAACGGGCTATTGCGCCTGAGCTAAATGCCATTCACATGATGATCAATGCGCGGCTTGACGCGGAGGAGTGGCAGATGTTTGCCGATCTTCTGGCTAAGGCGACTGGCGTTTGTACGAGCATAGAGGAGAAAAACCATGGATGATTTCCGTCGCACCGAAATTGGGTCAGGAACTGGTATCAGAAAAGGCCGTGAATATCTTAGTGGTTTGCAAGATGACCGCGAAGTCTGGTCAGGTGGCGAGCGCATTAAGGATGTCACAACGCATCCGGCAACGCGGCGCGGCGCGGCAACATTGGCAGGGTTTCTCGACAACCAGCACAAGCCGGCATTGCGCGATAAGCTGACTTATATTGATGATGATGGTGATCGCTGCGCCTTGTCCTTTATGACGCCAAAATCGAAGGACGATATTATGCGGCGCGGGGCGGCCTATTATGAATGGGCAACCTGGTCACACGGAATGTTCGGGCGGACCCCCGATTATAAAAATGCCTCGATCATGAGTTTTGCGAATGCCAGCACCTGGCTTGATCAGGGGGTTGAGCGCGGCATGGGAAACGCCGAATTTGGCCAGAACATGAAGAATTTTTACGACTATATCCGTAAGAATGACAAGGTTTTGACGCATACATTGGTGAATCCGCAAAAGAACCATGCGACCGCCGTTGCCGGTCGTTATGATGAGGAGGTGGCGCTTCATGTTGTCAAGGAAACCGACGCCGGTGTTATTGTTCATGGTGCGCGGTTGCTGGCAACGCTTGGTCCGCTTTCTGACGAAATTGAGGTGTTTCCGTCAACGGTGCTTCGGGGTTCAGAAGAAAACATTCCGTTTGCTTTTGCCTTTG
>CALLKZ010000129.1:0-20153 GCA_938082345.1 uncultured Alphaproteobacteria bacterium | reverse complement strand
TCCATCAGCGCAACGCCGGTACGGTTTAGATCAATGTAGCTTTTCGAGGGATGCTGATCATGCATGGATTTGCCGGCATCCTGCTCGAGATGCAACCGTTCAATACCAATCTCACGCACGCTGCCATCCGGCATATCAAGGCGCAATACACCCTCACCCACAATCGGCTGCTGGAACTGGCTGATCTGATAGCCCTGCGGCAGATCGGCGTAAAAATAGTTTTTCCGGTCAAAAACACTGTAGAGATTGATTTCCGCATTCAGCCCCAGACCCGTGCGCACCGCTTGGCGAACGCATTCCGCGTTTATCACCGGCAGCATCCCGGGCATCGCTGCATCAACCAGCGAGACATTGTTGTTGGGCTCAGACCCGAAATTGGTCGATGCCCCTGAAAACAGCTTGGCATGGCTGGAGACCTGCGCGTGAACTTCAAGCCCGATCACAACTTCCCATTCGCCGGTACGTCCTTCAACAAGATCACTCATCATGCGCCTCCTGCACGGCGCGACGGCACCGCGGTAAAGTTGGCGGCATCTTCGATCACCCTGCCAACCTTGTACAAGGTTGCTTCATCGAACGGCCGGCCCAGAATTTGCAATCCCAGCGGCAAGCCGTCGGCATTAAGCCCGGCAGGCACCGCCATTCCGGGAATACCCGCCAGATTGGCAGGTACGGTAAAGACATCATTCAAATAATTTGTTACCGGATCATCAACCTTGCGGCCAACTTGAAATGCAGCCGTCGGAGTGGCCGGCGTTAGAATCGCGTCTATTTTTTCAAAGGCGGCGTCGAAATCATTCTTAATTAGGCGGCGTACCTTCTGGGCCTTCAGGTAATAGGCGTCATAATAGCCTGCCGACAGAACATAGGTTCCAATCATGATGCGGCGCTGCACTTCTTCGCCAAAGCCAGCGGCGCGTGTTTCTGCATACATCTCATCCAGCGAGTCTGCCTCAACCCGCATTCCGTAACGAACCCCGTCATAGCGGGCCAGATTTGAGGACGCTTCAGCCGGGGCAATAATGTAATAAGCCGGCAGCGCATATTTCGTATGGGGGAGTGAAATCTCAACAAGCTGGGCCCCGGCATCACGAAGCCATGCCTGCCCCTGCTCCCACAGAACTGCAACTTCGCTGTCCATCCCGTCCATCACATATTCCGACGGAATACCAATCTTCAGTCCGGCAACCCCCGCCTGCAGTGCCGCGCTAAGATCCGGCATCACCCTATTGGCGGAGGTCGAATCCTTTGCGTCATGGCCTGCCATCACCTGCATCATCAGCGCATTATCGGCGACGGTGCGGCTGAACGGTCCGGCCTGATCCAACGAGCTGGCAAACGCCACAATGCCCCAACGTGAACAGCGGCCATAGGTTGGCTTCATCCCGACAACGCCGCAAAAAGCGGCTGGCTGGCGGATAGACCCGCCCGTATCGGTCCCCGTGGCCAGCAGCGCCGAGCGCGCCGCCACCGCCGCCGCTGACCCGCCGGACGAGCCACCCGGCACCCGGTCTGCACCGTCGCTGGCCTGCCATGGGTTGATCGCCGGACCATAGACGCTGGTCTCGTTGCCCGACCCCATGGCGAACTCATCACAATTCAATTTGCCAAGCATTACCCCGCCAGCATCCCAAAGATTGGCAGTCACAGTGCTTTCATAGGTCGGGGTGAAACCTTCTAGGATGCGCGAACAGGCGGTGCTAACGACACCTTTGGTGCAAAACAGATCCTTGACCCCAATCGGTATCCCCTCAAGCAGGCCAGCATTACCAGCGGCAATCCGTTTATCAGACGCCGCCGCCATCGCCAGCGCCTGATCGGCAGCAACAGCAACGTAATTATTCAGCCGGCTGGTCGCCTCAATGGCGCCAAGATAAGCCGTCGTCAGTTCAACGGCAGATATTTCGCGCTTATCCAGCGCAGAGCGCGCCTTGGTCGCGCTAAGGGCAAGAAGATCAGACATTATTCAACCACCTTCGGAACCACAAAAAAACCACTGGCGGACTCCGGCACATTCGCCAAAATCTCATCAACCCGATTGCCGTCCGTTACCTGATCGGCGCGTTGCGGCAGGCCGTGGCCCATGACACTGGCAAGGGGTTCAATAGTGCCGGTATCAACCTCATCGAGTTCGGCGATCCAATCAAGAATGCCATTTAATTCACTGGCAAGCTGTTCCTGACGGCTTTCGGGAACATGAATGCGGGCAAGCCGTGCAATTTTAGCAACGGTGGACTTGTCAACCGACATGGTGCAAACCTTCTTGCTGTTATAGAACAATCTTTGATGGAATTATCACTGCACATGGCGATCTGCAAGCTTAACAATATGCAAATTCAGCTTTCAGGCGGGAAAAGACTGCTTGGACTGGATGTTGGCAAAAAAACCATCGGTCTCGCAATTTCGGATGCGGGGTTGACTGTGGCCAGCCCGCTGAAGATTCTGTGGCGCCATAAATTCACCCCTGACGTTGAGGAAATCTTTGCACTCGCCGATGCAAATGACGTCGGGGGGCTGATCATCGGATGGCCAATAAATATGGATGGCAGTCTGGGTCCGCGATGCGATTCGATGCGTGATTTCGCCCATGCAATGCTGCGGATTCGTGATATTCCCATTGCCTTTCAAGACGAAAGACTATCTACCAAAGTCGTCGAAGCCGCCATGCTGGCAGGCGATATGACGCGTGCCAAACGCGCCGAGCGCCGCGATGCGCTGGCCGCCGCCTGGATTCTGCAATCCGCCCTTGACCGGCTGCATGACAATATTCTGGAAGATATGCCCCCCGAAGATACGCCCCGCCCCGAAGATAAAATTTAGGTGAGTCCCCCGGCGGCACATTTTCCGGGACGGCGAATAATACTGGACGAGGCCGCCGGGCATTGATAATAAACTGGCTTCATGACAAGCGATCAGACGAGTGGAACGCCTGAACAGGGCGCATCAATGCCAAAGGCCAGCGATGCCGTGCAGCTTTCCCGCCGCCATCTTCTGGGAATCGAAGGGCTTAACCCGCTTGAAATTATGGCTTTAATCGACCGCGGCGATATGTTTGCCGATCTGGTTCAGGCCAACGATCCCGGAATGCATGCGTTCTCGGATGTGCTTCGCGGCAAAACGATCATCAATCTGTTTTTTGAAAATTCCACCCGTACACGCGTATCGTTCGAACTGGCGGCAAAGCATCTTGGCGGATCAGTGCTGAATATCAATGTCGCTGGATCTTCGGTTAAAAAGGGGGAAACCCTGCTGGATACCGCGACAACGCTGAACGCCATGCATCCGCATATTCTGGTGGTGCGGCATAATTGCTCGGGCGCAGCACAATTGCTCAGCCAGCATGTCGATGCCGCTGTTATCAATGCCGGTGATGGCCGCCATGAACACCCCACGCAAGCGCTTCTTGACGCGCTGACGATTAAACGCCGGATTGGCCGGATACAGGGGCTGAAAATTGCTATTTGCGGCGATATTGCCAATAGCAGGGTGGCACGCTCGAACATTCATCTACTGGCGACGCTTGGTGCTGAAATCAGGCTGGTTTGCCCCACAACTTTATTGCCCGCCGCCATTGACCAGATGGGGGTAGAGACCTTTACCAACCTCGAACACGGGATTGAAGGCGCGGATATTGTCATGATGCTACGCTTGCAGACCGAAAGAATGGAAGGCACCGAAACACCGTCACAGCGTGAATATTTCAGCCTTTTTGGCCTTGATCGTGCCAAGCTGATGCGCGCTGCACCCAACGCGCTGATCATGCATCCGGGGCCGATGAATCGCGGCGTCGAGATTGATTCCGCCACCGCCGATGATGTTGAAAAAAGCCTGATCCGCACGCAGGTTGAAATCGGCGTTGCTGCCCGCATGGCCTGTCTGGAGACGCTATCTGCCGGACTGTTGAGGCAAAACGCATGACCGACATTTTGTTCACCAACGCCCGGCTTATCGACCCGTCCCGCAATCTGGACGGCATCGGCTATCTTATGGTCGCAGATGGTCTGATAACCGAGGCAGAGCTGGGCACCCCAAGCCAGTGCGACCTCTCAAAAATTACCCAGATTATCGAGTGTGGGGGGGCTTGCCTTGCCCCGGGCCTGATTGATATGCGCGTTCAAAGCGCCGATCCCGGGAATGAACATCTGGAAGATTTGACCATTTTGCTGAAAGCAGCAGTTTCGGGGGGCATTACCAGTGTTGTTGCGCTTCCCGATGCCACTCCGGTGATTGATGATGCCAGCATGATTGATTCGCTGACGCTTCGTGCCACGCGTATCGGCGCGGCAAAGCTATATCTTTATGGCGCGGCAACCAAAAAACTGCGCGGCAAGGCAATGGCCGAGCTTGGCATGATGGCCGATGTGGGTGCGGTTGGCTTTTCCAACGGCAGCCGCACGATTATGGATGCGATGGTGATGCGGCGTTTGCTGGCCTATTCCGGCATGCTGGACAAACCCTTCATCCAGCATTGTGAAGACCATAAATTGACCGCTGCGGGTGAGATGAACGAGAGTGAAACCTCAACCCGCCTTGGCCTGATCGGGGCACCTTCGATTGCCGAGGCGATCATCATCGACCGTGACATTCATCTGGTCAGGCTGACCGGTGCGCGCTATCACGCGGCGCATATTTCAACCCGGGCTGCGGTCGAATCGATCCGCCGTGCCAAGGCTGAAGGGCTGCCGATAACAGCCGATACCGCGCCCCCCTATTTTCTGCTGAATGAGCTGGCGGTTAGCACCTATGATACCGCATTCAAGCTATCACCGCCGCTGCGCTCGGAAGATGATCGCAAGGCCATTATCGAAGCGCTGGCCGATGGTACGATCGACGCCATTGCCTCAGACCATGTTCCCGTTGATGGCGATGCCAAGGCCCAGCCGTTTGGCCCGTCCCAACCGGGGGCATCGGGGATTGATACTTTGCTGGCGCTAACCCTGTCGCTGGTCCATCAAAACAAGCTGACGCTGCTGCGGGCGATGGAGCTGTTAAGCCTTGCCCCTGCCAGAATTCTGAATCTTGATGGCGGAGGGTTAATCCCCGGGACTGCCGCTGATCTGGTGATGTTCGATCCAGAATCTAGCTGGATTGTGCGGGGCGCGGATTTTGTCTCAAACTCACGTATTACCCCCTTTGAGGGGTTGCCGGTACAGGGCCGTGTGCGCGCCACATGGATTGCTGGCGCTGCGGTGTTTAACGCCGCCGGTTTTTCACAATAATCTGCGCCGCTGGAATCTTTGTAAGAATTATCCTTTTGAGTTAAAATCAGCCGCTATTTTTAGGAAAGTGACGGATGGATGTGCTGCTTAACCCTCTCACGGACCAGAACGTGATGATCACGGGCGTGATGATTGCTGGACTTGCCTATCTGGCGGGCTCTATTCCTTTTGGTATGATTTTCACCCGGCTTGGCGGCAAGGGAGACATCCGCAACGTTGGCAGCGGCAATATCGGGGCCACCAATGTATTGCGCACCGGCAGCAAACTGCTGGCCGCGCTGACGCTGATCTTTGATGCCGGTAAAGGCGCGCTTTGCGTGCTGATCGTGGCCAGTAATTTTGAGGTGCCGCTATTGATTGCAATCGCCGGTGCTGCCAGCGTTTTTGGACATTGCTTTCCCGTTTGGCTGAAATTTAAGGGGGGCAAGGGTGTGGCCACCAATGTCGCTGTTTTTTCCGCTTTTGACTGGCGCCTTGGGCTGATCTTTGTTGGTCTATGGCTGGGATCTGCCGCTATCATGCGCTATTCATCTCTGGCCGCGCTGATTGCCACTCTGGGGTGCAGTATCGCCGCTTTCTGGCTGCATCTTCCTGCCCCGATCAGTGGTGCAGTGTTGGTGATGAGCGCCCTAAGCTGGGTACGGCACCATGAGAATATCGGCCGAATTCTGAGCGGAACCGAGACAAAAATCGGGCGCCGCTGATTACCCTTTAGAATGATCCGAAATGTTAATCCTTTCTTCACTCTATTCCCCTATACACAACGGATGGATAATGAACAGAGGATAGCCTGCCTTCGGTTAATCCGAACACCAAACATCGGACCCATGACCTATAGTCTATTGATGCAACGCTATGGCAATGCAAGCGAGGCCTTGCGCGCGGTACCTGAGCTTGCCAAGCGTGGCGGCAAAACCTTGAAACCAGCATCCCGCGCGGCAGCCGAAGCCGAACTGGGCATGAATGCCGATTTGGGTGCGACGTTACTCTTTAAGGGCAGCGAGGGCTATCCTTTGCGTCTGGCGCAGTTTGATGATTCGCCGCCGGTAATTTCAGCGCGCGGCGCCCTACATCTATTTGATCGACCTGCGGTGGCTGTAGTTGGCGCGCGAAATGCGTCGATCAATGCCCAGCGGTTGGCCCAGAAACTGGCCGAAGACTTAACCGATAACGGATATGTGGTGGTATCGGGACTGGCGCGCGGCATTGACGCTGCGGCGCATAATGGCGCTTTGGCTGGCGGCACGATTGCGGTAATCGCCGGCGGTATCGACATTCAGTATCCGCCGGAAAACGCCGATCTTCATGACAGCATTGCCGAGGCCGGGCTGTTGCTAGCCGAAATGCCGCCGGGCACGAAACCGTCGCCGCGGCATTTTCCCATCCGAAACCGGATTATCAGCTCGCTATCGCTAGGGGTTGTTGTGGTTGAAGCCGCCCAACGGTCCGGATCGCTGATTACGGCGCGTGAAGGTGCAGAGCGCGGCGGTGAGGTGATGGCTGTTCCGGGCTCGCCCCTTGATCCACGGGCCGAAGGGTGCAACTATCTGATTCGTGAAGGCGCGACACTTGTTCGCCACGTTGAAGATATCATTGATTGTCTGTCACAGCCCGCGATCACGGCGCTGCCAACGCCGCAGGATTGGCGTGAAGCGCGTCTTACTCCCGGACCGCAAATTGCCATTGATCGTAGCCGTACCGTCATTCTTGAGGCGCTTGGTGCTGAGGCCAGCGAGATCGATGATGTGATCAGATGGTGTGACGCGCCGACCTCAACCGTTCTTGCCGCAATCCTTGAACTTGAGCTTGCCGGACGCATCAGTCGACATCACGGGAATCGTATTTGCCGAATTTTTTGACAGAGATTTTAAGCTACGGCTTTGACAAATCCGCCATTCCATACTATCTGCGGGTGTTCAGCCAACGGGATCACCCATGAAACTTGTTATCGTCGAATCTCCTGCAAAAGCCAAAACGATCAATCGTTACCTTGGTGACGACTATAAGGTTCTGGCGTCATATGGTCATGTCTGCGATCTTCCCAGCAAGGACGGATCGGTTAATCCTGACGCAAATTTTGAGATGAAATGGCAGGTCTCAAAAGGCTCAGAAAAACAGATTAGCGAAATCACCAGCGCGCTTAAATCGGCTGACCGGCTGATCCTCGCAACTGACCCCGACCGCGAGGGTGAGGCCATCAGCTGGCACGTACTGGAACTTTTGCAAGAGCGCAAACTGATCAAGGACAAACCTGTTGAGCGCGTGGTCTTTAACGAGATCACGAAGAATGCCATTCTGGCCGCGATGACGCAGCCTCGCCAGCTGGACATGGAACTGATCGACGCCTACCGGGCACGGCGGGCGCTGGATTACCTTGTTGGATTCTCTATATCGCCGGTGCTGTGGCGCAAACTTCCCGGCGCTAAATCTGCCGGCCGCGTACAATCGGTAGCGCTGCGCCTGATCTGTGAGCGCGAGGCCGCTATCGAAGCCTTTATCGCACAGGAATACTGGACCATTGAGGCCGAGCTTGGCAAAGCTGACGGACGTAATTTCAAAGCCCGCCTGACGCATCTTGACGGGCGTAAAGTTGGCAAGCTGGATATCAACACCGAAGCGCTGGCATTTGCCGCTGCGGCAAAAATTGAATCCGAACCCCTGAATGTCGCCGATCTTCAAACCAAGCGAATCCGCGAAAATCCAAAACCGCCCTTCACCACCTCAACCTTGCAGCAGGAAGCATCGCGAAAACTGGGATTTTCCGCCAGCCGCACGATGCAGATTGCGCAGCGGCTTTATGAAGGCATCAATGTTGGCGCGGAGACGACCGGCCTGATCACTTATATGCGTACTGACGGCGTGCAGCTTGGGGGGGAAGCCATTGCTTCAGTTCGTCAGGAAATCGGCCATCGCTTTGGTAACAATTATCTGCCGAACACCCCGCGCGTTTACAAAACCGCTGCTGCAAATGCACAAGAAGCGCATGAGGCCATTCGCCCGACCGAGGCTAGCCGCACGCCGGATTCAGTTCGCAATTATCTCGATTACGATCAGGCGCGGCTGTATGATTTGATCTGGAAGCGCACCATTGCCAGCCAGATGCAATCCGCCGAACTGGATCAGACCAGCATCGATATCACCAACCGGTCCAACAGCGTGATGATGCGCGCCAGTGGCCGTGTTGTTGTCTTTGATGGCTATCGTTCGGTTTATCAGGAGAGCCAGGATTCCACCTCTGACGCCGCCGAAACTGATAAGAGCGATGATAGCGCCATTCTGCCCGCTGTCACTATTGGCGAGGCTTTGGCCACCCGCAAAGTAACGCCGGAACAGCATTTCACCCAGCCGCCACCCCGGTTCACCGACGCCAGTCTGGTGAAAGCAATGGAAGAGCTGGGGATCGGGCGCCCGTCAACCTACGCCTCGATCATACAGGTTCTTCAGGACCGCACTTATGTGATTAAGGATCGCGGTAAATTTACGCCCGAAGATCGCGGGCGTCTGGTTTCCACTTTTCTGAATAATTTCTTCAGCCGCTATGTGGAATATGATTTTACCGCCAAGCTGGAAGGCCAGCTGGACGCGGTATCAGATGGCAAACTGGACTGGAAAGAACTGCTCGCCCGGTTCTGGGGCGACTTCAAAGCTGCTATTGACAGCACCAGCGAGCTGACAATCACCAATGTGATCGACGTTCTGGATGAAGAGCTTGGCGCGCATTTCTTCAAGAAAGATGATGGCGGCGAGCTGGTCCGCACATGCCCCAATTGTTCGGGCGGGCGGTTAGGACTACGGCTGGGTAAATTTGGTGCTTTCATTGGATGTTCCAACTATCCTGAATGTAAATTTACCCGCCAACTGGTAACCGACGGTGATTCCGATGGTGCCGATGCCGGTGTTGTAGGCGATCGCCAGCTTGGCGATGACGCCGCGTCCGGACTGCCGGTGTTCGTTCGAAATGGGCCTTATGGACCGTATGTTCAGCTTGGTGACCCGGAAACGAAAAAACCTAAACGCGCGTCATTGCCAAAGGGCACCAATGCCGGATCATTAGAGCTGGAAACGGCACTGGCCTTGCTGGCACTGCCGCGCGATGTTGGCCCGCACCCTGAAACCAGTGATATGATTCAAGCCGGTCTTGGGCGCTATGGCCCGTATTTGAAATATCAGGGATCTTTCACCAGCTTACCAGCAGATGATGATCTTCTTACCGTTGGATTAAACCGGGCGGTTGATCTTCTGGCCGAATCCGCAAAGAAAAAAGGGCGGCCACTTGGCACCCATCCATCCGGCGGCGACGTTCATCTAAAAGCGGGACGATTCGGCCCCTATGTTGAGCATAACAAGCTTCGCGCCACCCTGCCGCGCGGCACCGAAATGGTCGATGTCACGCTGGAAGATGCTGTACGCTTGCTGGCTGAAAAAGCGGCAAGACCGATATCCGGCAAAAAAGCCGCCAAAGGAGGCGGAACGCGCAAGAAAGCTTCAGCTCAAAAAGCGGGGGCCAAAAAAGCCGGGGCCAAAAAAGCGGGAACCAAAAAAGCTGCTAAAAAGAAAGCTGGCTCGTGAACGACGACGATTCTGCAAACAGCCCAGCGCAAAATAGCCAGGATGACGGCCACCTTCCCTCAGATCAAAAAATCCTCGACTTCATTGATAGCTGTGAGGCGCCGCCGTCGGTAAAACAGGTGGCTCGAGCCTTCAAGCTACCCCAAGAGCTTCGCGCCCCGCTGCGCCGCCGCCTTCGTAAACTTGCCCAGTCCGGAACCCTGAAACGCCAGCCCGGCCGCAAGATTGCCAGCGCCGGACAACTGTCCGAAGTAACCGTCCTTACCATCCAATCAGTGGACAGCGATGGCACCCTGCTGGCCGTGCCGTCCGACACCCGTATCTCGCCGCCGCCTTCCATCCGGATTTTCCCTGACCGTAAGGCCGGGCGTGCCCCTGCTGCAGGACAGCAGGTTCTGGCCCGCCTGCAACGCATTGATCCGTTGAATTATGAGGGCAGGATCATGCGGGTGCTGGATAGCACGCAGCGCCGCCTTTTCGGGGTTGTTGTGGCCGGACGCGGCGGCTTTATTCTGCAATCTGCCGTGCGCGGAAGCCGTGATACGATAATGCTGGAAATGCGCCCCGACATGCCGTGCAATGAAGGCGATCTCGTTGAAGCGGAAATGGCACCCCGACGCGGATATTTGAGTAAAACGGCACGGGTGATCGAAAATCTGGGACCGGCAACCTCACCCGGGGCTTTTAGCGCATTGGCGCTTGCCGAGTTCGAGATTCGGCATGTTTTCCCCGAAGATACAATCGCCGAAACCGATGGTATGAAAGTACCAAGCACCGCCGGACGCGACGATCTGCGCAAAGTGCCCTTTGTTACCATCGACGGTGCTGATGCCCGCGATTTTGACGATGCTGTCTGGGCTGAACCAACGGGGTCCGGTGGCTGGCTGCTGCGCGTTGCTATTGCCGATGTAGCGCATTATGTTCGCCCGGGATCGTCACTGGACCGCGAAGCCGTCCTTCGCGGCAATTCGGTTTATCTTCCGGACCGCGTTGTGCCAATGCTGCCTGAGGCGCTGTCCAATGATCTTTGCTCGTTGCGCCCCGATGAGGACCGCGCCGCAATGGTCGCCGAAATCACCATTGATAAAGCTGGCGAAATAGGGGAAAGCCGGTTCTGCCGCGCGCTAATCCGGTCTTGTGCGCGGTTAACCTATGATCGGGTGCAATCGGTCTTTGATCGCAAGGCAGCACCCCGCGACATCGGCGTTGCCGATAGCGTGATCGACAATCTATTCGGCGCATGGCAGGCATTGGGAGTTGCGCGCGCCCAGCGGGCACCGCTAGCACTCAACCTAAAAGAACGCCGCGTGGTGATGGATGATCAAGGTGTGCCGGTTGAAATTGCCCGCAGCGCGCAGAGCGACTCACAGCGGCTGATCGAAGATTTCATGATCACCGCCAATGTGGCCGCGGCTCAAACGCTGATCAAAGCCAGCCGACCATGCGTATTTCGTATTCATGATATGCCCGATCCGGAAAAAACCAACGGGCTGCGGGATCTTGCACGCGCTGTTGGCGCAAATCTTGCGCGCGGCCAGGTTTTACGCCCGCATCATTTCAATATGGTATTGCGCCATGTTCGCGGTACCCCGGATGAAACAATGATCAATGAAGCGGTATTGCGCAGCCAATCAAAAGCAGTTTATAGCATTGAAAATATTGGTCATTTTGGACTTTCACTTAACCACTACGCGCATTTCACCTCACCCATCCGGCGCTATGCTGATCTAATCGTTCACCGCGCCCTGATTGATAGTCTGGCCGGCAAAACCAGTGCTAAAAAAGGACCACAAGAGGGCCTTGGCGAGACGTCGCTTACCGCGCTTAGCGAGACTTGTGTCCATATTTCGGAGACCGAAAGCCGGGCGGCGGGGGCAGAGCGGCGGACCATCGACAGATTTGCGGCAACGTTATTTGCGCCGCGTGCCGGTCAGGTCGTGTCGGGGGTGATTGCTGGCATCACCGGGTCGGGAACGTTCATCAATCTGGAAGACGGTGCGGCGGACGGATTTTTGCCGATGCGCTCGCTGCCCGATGACTATTACGTTCTTGACGATACAGGAATGCAAATGCGGGGCCGTCATAGTGGCCTGCGCTTTGCTGTTGGCGATAAAATGGAAGTGCTGGTGGTCGAGGTTACGCCGATCAACGGGGGCATTCTGCTGGCCTATGTTGAAGGCGGCAATACCAAAGACGGCGAGCCCCCAAAGTTAGGGCGAAAATCAGGGCCAAAATCGAAGCCGAAGGCAAATTCCAGAGCCGCACGACGAAAAGGAAAGCGCGCGGGCTGATCAATGCTTGACAAAGCGTTATATCTGCCTCATTTTCCGGCCAGAATTTCACTACCAAACTTTTTGGAAATTTTTGGCGAACCTGAGGAGCCAGCAAAATGGCAAAACCAGCAACCCTGCAGATCAAACTGGTCAGCACCGCCGATACTGGCTATTTCTATGTGACCAAGAAAAATCCGCGGACCAAGCCGGAAAAGCTTGAAATTCGCAAATATGATCCAAAAGCGCGCAAGCATGTGCTGTTCCGCGAAAGCAAGATTAAATAACCTCTCGAATAGGTGACCGCATGGGTTTTACCAGCCGATGATTGGCCTAACATTCGAGCAGACCGAAATACGCGCCGCCATTGTTACTGATGGCGGCGATTTTGTGTCTGTGGCCGAAATTCCTGCCCCCACAGGAAGCTATCGTGATTGGCTGCTGGCTGCGCGCGATCTGGTTACGGGGCTGGACGCGCAGGGCGATCTGCCCCCGTCTGCCGTCGGCATTGGTCTTCCGGCAATCATTCAAGATGGACTTGTAAAAGTCACCCCGCTTTCCATCTTTGCCGGAGCTACCATTGAGCGTGATCTTCAGTCTGCTTTGGCCTTGCCAGTTCATGCCTATGACCTTGGCAGTTGCCTTGCCGCCTTTGAGGGCCGCCGCATCCCAGTTGATACCGGCGATATGATCTTTGCGATGTGGATTGGGGTCAGTTGTCATGGCGGCATTCTTATTGATCAACATTTAATCAAAGGGGCCAATGGCGGGGCCGGAAACTGGGCGCATATGCAATTGCCATCGCCAATGCCGCACGAGATGGATGGGCATCCATGCTGGTGTGGGCGAAACGGATGTTTAGAGACTTTTTTATCCACCACCAGTCTGGAAGCCGACTATGAAAGGCTGACGGGCGAAGCGCGCACGGCCCCCGAAATTGCCCATGCCGCTGCCAATAGCGATATTGTCGCCGACAGCGTTATTCAAGTGTTTGAGGACCGGTTGGGGCGCGCCACCGCGTCCATTATCAACCTGCTGGACCCGGCGGCGATAGTGCTTGGCGGAAGTCGGCTGGAGCTTTCAAGACTGTGCGAGCGTATCCCGCGAAAATGGCCCGGCTATGTTCAGGTGGACCGCTCGGCAACGCGCCTTATCGCTTCACAATCAGGCAAAATGGCTGCTGTTGGCGGTGCCGCTATGCTGGCCGCCCAATATACTAATAAATCTGGCTGATAGATCTGGCTGATAGAGGGGGGGGCACCACATAAGCCTTACCTACATTCCGCCGCATCAATTGGCTCAGCATTGGTCAGATTCGCTGCAATGCTAAAATCCTCATAAATGATTTCATATTTGCGAACCACGCCGTTGCGCTGCAATTCAAATTGAATTTCATATTGTGGTTCGGCAGCTTTTGATGACGGGCGATAATAGGCAATATTAATCTGCCAAAATCCATCCTCACCCAGCTTGCCAATATCACTTGCCGGGATTTCACGCCAACCGCCAAAAACCGTGTTTGTGCGCATCAGCGCGCTGTCAGGTTCTGCCCCGGTGAACAGGGTCGCGCCAAAAATAGTTGCTCCGGCCTCGGCATCCTTTATCATCTTGTTGATGTGCTGCACGGGGAACATCGTCTTTTTTGGCAAATCCAGCGCGGCATCAGGCTCCATCGTAAAGAAGGCCTGCCCGGACAGATCATCTGCCATCTGCACAAACCCACCAAATTCCTTACGGCCTTCGAACGAAGATTCTTCAAATATATCAAAGCTATACATGTCTCCGTTGTCGGATTCCCACGATTCGAAATGCGACACCAGATTGTCGGACCCGCCATTTTCGACAACAAACTGGATCATGTAATCCTCAATAGACCGCCAACCCGTGCAATCGCGCTCAATCGAAAAAGCAGCGCGGCCCCGAACGTTCACGATATGCGAGTTTTGTTGGCGCCCGCCAAGCTCAAGCTCGTAGAAAGCACGGTGTGAAACCAGACCGCCCGCAGCATTGGCGCAAGTCATAAAAAGGAGACCTGAAAGCGCCATCATACAGGTGAAAATGGCAGTGCTTCTAGCAGCCCGGATGATTGCCCGGACAGGTGCCCGAATGCCTGTTTTCACGACTTTGGAAGATAAAAATAAAAATCTCATAAGAGGGAAATAAGCCGCTTTTTTAGAAATTTCAATGTCTTTGACTTTGCTACATCATCTTTTTGCATTATACGACCAATAGTCGTTTCGGAGAATGTTGTTTTCATGGCCAAAAGCCAATCTGCAAAAAAACCGTCGCCCTCGGTAGATATCATCACCACTACCGGCGGGGTGCGTGATCTTGTTGCCCGTTTTGCTGGCGCGGAATTCCTTGCCATCGATACCGAGTTCATGCGCGAGCACACTTATTATGCCCAGCTTTGCCTGATCCAGATCAGCGATGGCACCCACGCCGCCGCGATTGATCCGCTGGCAAACGGGATTGATTTATCGCCGCTATGGTCGCTTTTAGCGGATACATCTATCGTCAAAGTGTTTCATGCCGCGCATCAAGATTTAGAAATTTTCCTGAAGGAAATGGACGCTCTGCCCCTGCCGCTATTTGACTCGCAAATTGCCGCCACCGTTCTGGGGCATGGTGATCAGGTTGGCTATGACCGGCTGGTGCGCGCGATTCTGAATCATGAAATTGACAAAACCTCACGGTTTACCGACTGGTCGCGGCGTCCGTTAACAGAACGACAGATCAGCTATGCGCTGGATGATGTTATCTATCTTGCAAAAATCTATCCGATCCTGTGTGCCGAGCTAGAAAAGAGGGGCCGCGCTGGTTGGCTGGAAGATGAAAATGCCCGTCTTGCCAAACCCGAGACCTATCGCACCGCGCCAAGCGAGGCATGGAAGCGGATAAAAATTCGCTCGATGAAGCCCGCCGCGTTGCGCCGGATGATGCATCTGGCGGCTTGGCGTGAGGATGAGGCCAAGCGCCGCGATCTGCCGCGCAACCGCGTTCTGCGTGATGAGACAATCCTTGATCTTGCCGGCAGCAACCCCAGCAAGGCCGAAGATTTCGCCAAAATCAGGAACTTTCCGGGCGGTGCGGGCGGCAAGCTGGTGGCATCGGTGCTGAAGCTGCTGACCGAAGTTGAAAACATGCCCGATAGCACCCTTCCCGAAGCCAAAAATGAAGGCCGCACACCAAAACCGCCCGCAGCGGTGATAGAACTTCTACGGGTGCTGTTGAAACATATCACCGACAAACAGGGCATCGCACCGCGGCTGATTGCGTCAGCGGATGAGTTGGAACAGCTTGCCCTTGACGATGCTGCCCCGGTTCGCGCGCAAAGCGGTTGGCGCTATGATGTATTCGGGAAAGCCGCACTCAGGCTAAAACATGGCAAGATTGCAATGGCCGTTGAGGGCCGCCAGATTAAGCTGATAGATATCGAAGACTAGCGTTGCTCTGTTATAGCGTGCTGTTGAAATTACCGCCATCAATCAGAATATTCTGGCCGGTCAGATAGCCCGAATGGGCGCTGCACATCCACGCACAGGCAAAGCCGAACTCTTCAATTTCGCCAAGTCTTTTAGCCGGATTGCGATCTTCGAGAATCGCCCGCATTTCGGCCTTTGATTTACCTTCTGACTTGGCTGAATTCTCAATCAGCATTTCAATCCTATCGGTGTTGAACTGGCCGGGCAACAACCCGTTGATGGTCACATTATGCGCCGCCACCTGGCGCGACAGACCGGCGCAGAACCCGGTCAATGCAGCGCGCGCTCCGTTCGACAGGCCCAATGCCGGAATTGGCGATTTAACCGAGTTTGACGTGATGTTAACGATCCTGCCAAAGCGGTTTTCAATCATCGGGTCAATGACCGCCTTGATCAACTCAAAGGCTGTCAGCATGTTGGCATCCAGCGCCGCAATCCAATTCTCGCGCGTCCAGTCACGAAAATCACCCGGGGGCGGCCCGCCAGCATTATTGACCAAAATATCAACATGACCGGCGGCTTCCAAAACAGCGGCGCGCCCCTCATCGGTGGTAATGTCACAGGCGATTTCAATGACTTCGACACCGTGTTTTGCACGGATTGTCTCGGCCGCGCCGCCCAGCGTCTTGGCCGTTCGGGCGCACATCACCAGATCAACCCCGACCGCCGCCAGAGCATCAGCGCACCCATAGCCAAGCCCTTTACTCGAGGCGCAGACAATCGCCTTTTTTCCGGCAATTCCAAAATTCAACATCTATTTCTCCCCAAAATCTGGCCCAAAATCTAACCTAGAATCGGCCCCAAAATCGGCCCCAAAATCGGCCATAATCTCTCGCGCTAGCGGCATGGTAAGATCGCGTTTCTGGGCAAGCGAACGTTGGTCCATCGCGCCCGCAACTATCTGCACGGCGGCAAAGCTGCGCTCCATCCGTGACACCATAAAATCCAGCACTGGCGCATTAATCGCGAGCTGACGGTCGGTAAAATATTTCTCCAGCACCCCACGCAACACCGCATCATCCGGCGCCTCCAAACGCACAACATTAACCGCGCGCAGGCGTGACGCCAAATCTGGCAGGTGCCAGTCCATTTGTGAGACAGGCTCGCTTGTCAAAATCAAAATCGAAGAGTGCTGCCCCGCGGCGCGGTTAAACAGATGAAACAACGCCTCTTGCGACCATGCGTCTTGTCCCGGTCCATGATTGGGTGCCGGTTGGTCAAGGATCATATGTCCGGTTATTTTGTCTGCTTCCCCTGATTTATCGGGCGCGATACCATCATTGCCCCGCAGATCGGCCTGCAGATCGGCCATTTGCAGATTGGTCAGATGGCGCGCATTGCTGGCCTGCTGCCAGACCGCACCAAGATGGCTTTTACCACTGGCAGGCGGTCCAACAATATTTAACGCCGGAAATTGCCCGGGCCAATCCGGCCAGCGATCAATCCATTCTGCTGCCAGCCTGTTACAAGCGCCGACAATAAAATCATCGCGGCCCTGAGCGGACATAAATTGCAAATCTAGGGAAAGTTGCCGCATTACCGCTTTCTGCCTCTATTGAGGTTCGATGACATTGCTGCCGTCATCACGCTTGCGCAGACGAAGATTATGCGCCGCCAGTGAGTTCGCTATTGCAGCATCATTGCCAACAACGCTCAATGTGACCAACGCGCCTCCAATATCCAGACGGCGCACAATATAGCTGTCGATCACAGCAAGCTGATCAAACGCATCCCGCCTTTTTGCCCAATCAGTCAAACTCAAAATAGGCACATCGACCGTAATCTCACGCATCTCATTGCCGCGAATGATGTTGGCCGCGTGCCACCCGCGCTCCATTTCACCAAGGATTAACTGACGCGCGCGGCCAAGCTGTGATTGCAGATCATTCCCAACTGGCCGATCCACCATCTTGCCAAGAATCAACAGTTGCTCGGCGGCGGCGGTAAATAGCTGACCATCAACGGCGAGAACGGGCTGTGATCCCTTATAATCGAGGCGCGCCGTTACCAGCATGATCTGATCCGCACCCGCGATAATCGCCGCCCGGCGCAAGGTAGCTGGGTCAGCCTTGGCAAGATCTTCAGCGCGAAGACTTCGCTCATTCAAAATCGTTGGCTCTAAAAGGGTAAAATCGACCAGTCCGTCAGCCCCGGCAACGGCTTCTCGCCAGCCAGATAGCCAGTCATTGTCGGTCTGCCATGCCCGCGCACCATCCGGGGCCAACCAGACCGGAAGCACAAGAATTTTCGGACTTTGCAATTCGGCCCATTCCAGATCAACCGCCCGAAAAGCCGCCCTGATGCTTCTGGCATCAAAACAATAATCCAGTACCGCGATATAACGACCAGCAATGCTGTTTTCCTCAGAAATATGGAAAAAATCAACGAACTGCTCGGGGCTGTTTTCGCTCAGAAACTGATCAACCACTGTGTCATCTCGCAATAACCGGTAAAGAACGCGGGCAAAACCCAGCCGCGCGGCATTCCCTACCCCCTCAATTTGAGCCTTGGCAGCGGTTTCTGCTGACTGATCAATCTTGATTCCCGCAACACCGAACTGCGAAGCCGGACATTGATCAAAGGCATACACCGGCACCGCGGTAAAAAGGGCAACGGACAAAATCAGGCTGCCAATAAGGCCCCGCAATCGCCCAATATTCAGACATAAAATATGCTGCAAAACTACACCGTGGATATTTTGTTTGTAAAAAGTGACTATACGCATGACACCGACGCTTTAAGATGGCATTTAAGTTTTTCCGTTCTACACCATTTCGCCACAGGCTTGCCAGCATGTCGGATAAATCAAAAGCGCAGACCTCACTCAGCTACCGCGATGCGGGCGTCGATATTGACGCTGGCGATGCGCTGGTGCGTGATATCGCGCCCCATGCAAAGCGCACGAAAAGGCCCGGCGCCGATGCTGCCTTGGGCGGATTTGGCGGGCTGTTTGACCTTGCAGCCGCCGGGTTTAATGACCCGATTCTCGTCGCCGCAACCGATGGTATAGGCACCAAACTGGACCTTGCACGCACCCTTGGGCGCTATCGCGGATTGGGCATTGATCTTGTCGCAATGTGCGTAAACGACCTGATTGTACAGGGAGCTAAACCATTATTTTTTCTAGATTATTTTGCCACTGGTAAGCTGGACAGCGAGGTGGCAACCGAAATCATCGCCGGGATTGCTGATGGCTGTGTTGCCAGTGAATGCGCGCTGATTGGCGGTGAGACTGCCGAGATGCCGGGCATTTATCCTGCGGGCGGATTTGACCTTGCAGGATTTTCAGTTGGCGCAGTTGAGCGCGGGCAAATTCTATCGCGTGACACGCCGAGGCAAGGTGATATCGCGATCGCCCTTCCCTCTAGCGGGGTGCATTCAAACGGCTATTCGCTGGTCCGAAAAATTATTGAGGTGGAGGGTGCAAAATTGGATGCACCACTCGAAGGAAGCAACGAATCCCTTGGCGATGTGCTGATTACGCCGACACGAATCTATCATCACAGCGCGCGCGCCGCGCATCAACCGGGCAGAATTTCAGGAATGTGCCATGTGACTGGCGGCGGGCTGATAGAAAATCCACCGCGGGTATATGGCGACCATCTGTCACTTGATCTGGATTGTTCCAGCTGGACGCTGCCGCCAGTGTTTGAGTGGATGCGCCAATCCGGCAAGCTTGAGAATGAAGAGCTGCTGCGAACTTTCAATTGCGGGATTGGAATGCTGATATTTGTCGCCGCTGATCAGGGTGCAGACGTCCTGGCTGCCTTGCAAAGCGGGCCTGAGCCCGACGCCTGGTTTGCCGGAAGGCTGGTTCCCCGCGCCGATAACGCGCCGGTGATTTTCTCTGATATAGAAAAACTATGCCCGCCGCGGTGATCCGCATCGCCATTCTGATTTCCGGGCGCGGCAGCAATATGCTGCGGCTGGTGGACAGTATTAGCCCCGACCTTGCCTGCGAAATTGCCCTTGTTGCAGCCAATGCTCCATGTGCAGGGCTTTTGGCGGCAGATGATCGCGGGCTAAAAACGGCCCTGATTGACCGCAGCCTATATGCCAGCAAAGCTGATCATGAGGCGGAACTTGCCGCGGCGATTGAAAATGCTAAGGCCGACTGGATTTTCCTTGCCGGATATATGGCTGTTCTATCGCCTGCCTTCGTTGAAAAATTCTCGCACCATATTATCAATATTCATCCGTCGCTGTTGCCCCGTTTTAAGGGGCTGGATACGCATTCGCGGGCACTGGCGGCCAGCGCTTTGCGGCATGGTGCAAGTGTGCATATGGTCACTGCAGCGTTGGACGATGGCGCGGTTATTCTTCAAGCCGGGCTGGATGTTGGTGAAAATGACGATGCAGACCAGCTTGCAGCGCGGGTATTGCGCCTTGAACATGCGCTGTATCCGTTCGTGCTGGAATCCCTTGCAAGCGGCGCGCTGAGTGTATCTGGCGGCCTTCCTGTCTGGCATGACGGGCCTACCGCCTTAATGAGATGCGCTAGGGAAATACAATCGGTTCTGGCAGACAGCGTTATCTGGCCAGATCAATCAATGTGACCCAGATCAGTCAATTTGACCCAGATCAGTCAATTGGACATTAAAGAAGCATTT
>CALLKZ010000128.1:0-4778 GCA_938082345.1 uncultured Alphaproteobacteria bacterium | reverse complement strand
GGCGTAGAAGCTGCTGCCTCTTCTGGCGGTGCAATCATGCCGCCGATCATGGGCGTTGCGGCTTTTATCATGGCCGCGTTAACCGGCGTGCCGTATCGCGAAATCATTGTTGCAGCCACCCTTCCGGCGTTGTTCTATTTCTTTTGTCTTTTTCTTTCAGTGGTATTTCAGGCACGAAAGCAAAACATCAAAGCTGTTGGGGAATTGACCGATGATATGCGCTTGACGCGCAAGGATCAGCTGCATCTATTGCAAATATTTGGCCCGGTTCTCCTGATTTTGATCCTGCTTTTGACGCCCAAAGACGCGGTTGGGTGCAGCTGGCTTTCGATCATGTTGGGAGCCGTGGTCGAATTGAGTGGCGGCACCTGCGAGATCACTTCTCTACCATGGATCATGGAGTTGTTTCAAAATGCCGCTGGTGATGCCAGCGCTGCTGGATGGTGGGCCGTCGTTTTGCTGCTTATCTTGATGTTTGTCGATAAAGATTTTCGCGCAAAACCACTAAAAATCTTTAACGGATTATCTCAGGCAGGCGTTACGATCTCCACACTGTTTCTGATGTTTATGGCGGTCACTGTGATCGACGTTTGCCTGAATTTCACGGGCCTCGCGAAATTTGTAGCGGTGGATGTTCTTGGATTTCTGAATTCCTTCGATGTGTCGGCTGGCTCAGTAGGTTTCCAGCTATTCGCATTATTCCTGACAATGCTCTTGGCCGTCCTGTTAGGCATGGGCATGCCAGCGGTCCCGGCCTACATTAACGTTGCCCTTTTGATGGGGCCGATGCTTGTGGGGCTGGGGCTGGCGACATTCACAGCGCACATGTTCATTTTCTATTTTGCGGTAGCATCTGCCATCACCCCGCCGGTTGCGCTGGCCGCATTTGCGGCGTCAAGCATCACGCATGCCGATCCGATGAAGACCAGTTTTTCAGCCGTAAAGTCGGGGATTGTGATGTTCACCATTCCGTTTGTCTTTGCTCTATACCCGGAACTTTTGCTGATTGACAAGGCTGTGATAGACCCGAATACCGGACTCTTCCTTTCAGGCTACGACGGTTCTGTCGATGTCGGCTGGCTCATCTTTCTAATGTTTCGTATTACGTTGGCACTCTATCTGGTGTCCAGTGCCCTGGCAGCTTTTGATCGCAAGGCGCTTAGCGGTGTCGAAATATTCCTTCGACTCGCCATCGCTGTTTTAATCTTGGCCCGACCTACCGAGGCTTATGGACTGGCTTTGGCGGCGGGCGTGGCGCTCATTGGATGGCATATATTTCGCCATCGGGGCGCAGCTCCGGCCTGACCACGCGGACAGGCCGAAAGGCACATTCTAACAGAGTGGAAAAAGACATGAACGAACGAGCGAGCTATATCCTCTTCATCACCGATCAGCAGCGCTATGACCATCTTGGTTGCAACGGTCATCCGGTTTTGCAAACGCCAAATATCGATAAAATGGCTGCTGAAGGCTTAAGCCATGACCGGTTTTATGTCGCATCGCCGGTGTGTATGCCCAACCGCGCCAGCTTGATGACTTGTAGGATGCCTATGAGTCACGGCACCCGGTCGCTTGGCCTGCCGTTAGCCCATGAAAACGTTACGTTCGTCGAGATGTTGGCTGCGGCCGGATATGACACTTGTCTGATCGGAAAAAGCCATCTTCAGAACACCTCGGATTTGGACAATCAGATCGACCCACCCCAGCATCGAGAAGGTTTTGCAGCACCACCAGAGGATCTGGCTGTCGCGATCCGATCCGATCTGGACAATGACACCTACCAGTATGAGCAGCAAGAATACTGGAATCAGCCCAGCCCAAAAGTGCCATTGCCGTTCTATGGCTTTAACGAGTATGTTTCGATCCTTCGGCATGGCTTCAACACTGGTGGCGATCATTTGGAATGGGTGAAGGAAAATGCACCCGAAACCCTTGCCCTTCGTGGTCGCGACAAGCAATTCGAGCATGATTATTGCGTGCCTCAGGCAATCCGCACGAAAGTACCAGAAGAGCATTATTCAACCACCTATATCGGGGATCGGGCGGTTGCGTGGCTGAAGGGGCGAAAAGGCAATCCAAAGCCTTTCCTTTTGATGGTCTCTTTCCCGGATCCACACCACCCTTTCACGCCGCCGGGTAAATACTGGGACATGTATAAGCCTGCCGACATGCCAGTGCCCGCAGCCTATGAAACCGATGATTGGGATCCGCCCGAATACGTCAAAATCGCCGAGCGTGACCGAGCGGCCAATCCAACGCTGGGCCAGATGGCGGGGTATTCACTGGCCGTCTCAAAACAGGAGGCACTGGAAGCGCGCGCACTGACCTGTGGAATGATTTCGATGATTGATGGTGCCGTTGGGCGGGTTAGAACGGCTGCCTTTGACGCGGGTGTCGCTGATAATACCGTACAAATCTACACCTCTGATCATGGCGATCATCTTGGCGAACACCGGTTGCTCTTCAAAGGTGCCGAGCAATATGACAGCCTAACGCATGTGCCGTTCATATGGGCAGACCCGAAGGGCACTAAAGGTGCGCGTACCGATGATTTGGCTCAAACCCTCGACATCGGAACCACGATACTTGAGCATGCAAAGGTCGAGAAATCGGCGGGCATGCAAGGCGTGGTATTGCCAATGATTGGGGGCGATGGGCGCGATGCAGCTCATATTCAGTATGAGACTCAACGGACACAGGAAGCCTTTGGTGTTCGCCCCCGTGTTCATACGATCGTGCAGGATAACTGGCGGCTTTCGATTTATTTGGGCAAATGTCAAAACGAGCTGTTTGATCTCGATAACGACCCGGGCGAAATGACGAACCTTTGGAACAGTGCAGAGCATCTAGACGTCAAAGCGCGTTTGATCGAGCGCTTGGCCGAGTTAGAAATTGCTGCCGCGAACCGTGTCCCATTGCCAACGGCGCAGGCTTGATAACCGGCCATGGAGAACTTCACCTTGTCGCCAGAGTGCATTACGAGGCTGGACAGTCACATAAAACCAACACCATCCTTGACCCCGGGCACTTGGATGAGTTGGCCCACCCCGCTGGGGTTGATCATGTGGTCACCGTCCACATTCAGCTAAATACAATCATCACTAAAACAGCGCCCGGCTATGTGACGACGATTTCCCCGACGGGCGCAAAGAGGGCACAATTGCAAGCTCATGATGGCCAAGGTGAGCAAGACCAAAGCAAGCTTCATGAAGCACCTAAACAGCGACGCCCGACAGAGCCATAGTCAAATAGTTTCACGTCAAACAGGTCCACGCCAAACAGGTCCACACCTCACGCAGTTTGTTTTGCCTTGTTGTTTCTTTTGGAACTGAATTGGAAAGGCCGCCCGGGATGGGCGGCCTTTTGCTTGGGGTGTCAAATGGAGTGAGCTGAAAATCCGCCTATCCGTTTTTGAACCGCTTTATCTTGCCGGTTTTCAGCCGGTCCATATAGCTGTCCATTTCACGCCGAACAATTGGCGCGAGGAAGTAAAGTCCCAGAATATTCGGCACACAGATCAAAAAGACAAATGCGTCCGAAATATCCAGCAACGGTCCAAGTTGAACTGTCGCACCCAAAACCACAAAGGCACAGAAAATGACTTTATACGCAGTCTGGATATTTTGTTTTTCACCAAACAGATATGTCCAGCCCTTTAAGCCATAATAGGACCAGGCAATCATTGTTGAAAAAGCGAACAATACCGCAGCAAATGCCAACGGGATAGAGAACCAGCTGAACTGCTGTTCAAATGCCCGCGATGTCATTGCAACACCCGTCGCATCACCGGCAAACCCCGGATAAGCAACATTCGCTGTACCAATCACCAACGCGGTAATCGTACATATGATGATGGTGTCAATAAACGGCTCCAACAAAGAAACAAACCCTTCGGTAACAGGTTCATCAGTCCGCACGGCAGCGTGCGCGATGGAGGCCGAACCAATACCCGCCTCGTTTGAGAAAACCGCCCGTTGAAAGCCGATGATCATGGCACCTAGCGCACCAC
The DNA here is from genome assembly GCA_938082345.1 of uncultured Alphaproteobacteria bacterium. Classification (GTDB taxonomy): domain Bacteria; phylum Pseudomonadota; class Alphaproteobacteria; order Puniceispirillales; family Puniceispirillaceae; genus UBA8309. The sequence goes on along the minus strand of CALLKZ010000128.1, from coordinate 769 downwards.
CTGCAACGCCCTCACCGGTGAAGGCACCCGTAAAGATATTACCAATTGCCGCAGGAATGGCCGTGAAGTTGATCAGGATCACGATGATTGCAAAGATACAGTAGAAGACCGCCATAAACGGAACGACTTTCTCGGTAACTTTGGCAATTGACTTAATGCCGCCGACAATGACCGAAAACACAACCAACGCCATAACCAGCCCGACAAGCCAGCCATACCCGTCAAGCCCGCCGCCAAACACGTGGTTCAACTGAACAAAGGCCTGATTGGACTGGAACATATTGCCGATGCCAAGGGCGCCAACAAAAATACCAATCGCGTAAAACGCGCCGATAAATTTGCCGAACCCATCCATACCACGCTCAGCAAAACCTTTGCGCAGATAATACATCGGACCACCGGATACTGACCCGTCAGGATTTTCATTACGGTATTTAACGCCGAGCGTACATTCAACAAACTTTGTCGACATGCCTAGGAACCCAGCCAAAATCAGCCAGAACGTGGCGCCCGGACCGCCAACGGTAACAGCAACGGCAACGCCGCCAATATTACCAATGCCGACGGTGCCGGAAACCGCTGTGGCCAAAGCCTGAAAATGCGAGACCTCACCGGCGCTTTTCGGGTCTGCATAGTCACCACGAACAAGATGAATGGCGTGGACAAAGCCGCGCAAATTCACAAAACGCATGTAGACGGTGAAAATAACCGCACCGGCAATAAGCCATAGAACCACCACCGGCAACTGGGCACCAAAAATGGGGGTTTT
>CALLKZ010000127.1:0-6384 GCA_938082345.1 uncultured Alphaproteobacteria bacterium | reverse complement strand
TTATGCGCGCGCCAATGTCTGTCGTCACCGGATGATGCGCTTGGTTGAGGGGCGTGGCAATGCGCGGAAATTCACCTGTCCCTATCACGCTTGGACCTACGGGCTGGATGGTCGTCTGGTGGCCGCCCCTCACATGGAGCGTACGAGCTGTTTTGATACGGTTAATCTCGGGCTTGCCGAAATCCGGTGCGAGATTTTTCAAGGCTGGATTTATCTGACGCTTGACGCGGATGCTGTATCACTGGCAAATGCGCTTGCCCCATTAAGTCAGATTATCGCCGATTATGTGCAGCAGGATTATGTGACAATTTTTTCAACGGATCATGTTTGGGATACGAACTGGAAGTGCCTGACAGAAAATTTCATGGAAAGCTATCACCTGCCGGTTGCGCATAAGGCCACGGTTGGCGGGCATTACACGCCCAGTGAAACAGAATTTGACCCGCATGGGGCGTTCGATGCTTTCACCTATCAGATGTTCACCAAAAGCGATGGAGCGCCGGTTGGCCGGGCGCATGACACCAACACCCGGTTGCAGGGGCGGGCGCGTTATACCTCGGTGATGCCAACGATTTTCCCGTCCCATATGTACGTTCTGGCCCCCGATCATCTGTGGTATCTGGCGCTGCAACCCGACGGGCCGTCGCGAACACGCATCCGGTATGGCGCGGCCATTGCCCCCGAAGTTTTGGCAGCACAGGATGACCGTGACGCTTTTATCGCGCGCACAAGGGCGTTTCTCGATGTTGTTCAGCAAGAGGATAAAGGCGTTGTTGAGGGCATTTTTCGCGGCGCACAATCCCCGCTTGGGGAATCTGGCCCGCTGAGCTGGCTAGAGCGCGAGAATCATGAATTTACCCAGTATCTGGCGCGTAACCTGTGTAACAGCAGCTAGAATAATAGGCTTTTCTTGGTCAGCCCAGTTTTGGCACGGCAGGCGCGGCATAGCGCGTGACCATAAACACGCCGGCGCTGGTCAGCACAAAACCGGTGATGCTGAAAATGCTCAACGGCTCATCAAACCCGGCGGCAGCGATGATGGCCGTTACCGTTGGCACCAAAAACAGCAGGGATGAGGTTGCTGCCATTGAATCGCGCTGGATCAAGATCATTAAAATGACATATGCGCCGCCTGATACCAGAATGATCTGCCACGCCAGTGCCAGAATAAACGGCATCTGCCAGTCAATTTGCGGGGTCTCAACGGTCAGGCAGATCACCGTAAAAAACAGCGTGACGGCAACAGTTTGAATCACATTTCCCGCCAGTAATTTTATCCGTCCACCAATGTGTTTTTGCAGCAAAGTTCCTGCCGTTATGGCGATAAGGCCGATCACGACCGACACCAGCCCTAGCATAGGCATGCTGCCGCCCATCTTTGGCCACAGCACAAAACCTACGCCGATCATTCCGGTAAAAATTCCGGCGACTTGTGGCAGGCGTAGCTTTTCCGAAAACAGGAATATCGCCAGAAATGACGCCAGCAACGGTTGCAGTGATACCACCAATGCTGAAATACCTGCCGATAGCCCAACCGATAATGCGAAAAACACACTGCCAAGATAGACACCGTGAAGAAGAACGCCCACAACCGCCGTCAGCAGAATGGTTGCCGTCGTGATGGTATCGTCAGTTTGGTCCGCGCCCGCGTTCTTATTTTTGCGGCGTCTCCACCACCTTGCGATCAGCGTTGCGGCAATAAATATCAGGCTAACGATCGCAAACCGTGCCAGCAGCATGGCAAAGGGCGTTGAATATTGCACCCCGACCTTTGCTGTAACAAATGCCGATGACCAAAGGCCAACAAAGATCAACGGCAGCGCGGTACGGTACAGCATGGCGTCAGCTTTCCGCCACTATATGGTCCGCAATCCCATTGCCAAACGCAATATGTGCGTCCGCTGTCCAGTGAATGGGGTCAATGTCGGATGCGGCGGCAAACAAATTGCCATCAATAAATCCAATTCCGCGGCTGGCGCAGGCGTCTTGCAATTTTGCCGGAAGCTGGATTGATGTGCCGCGTCCACCCAGCCAATCGCCGGCGCGCTCCCATGCGGCATCATCAGCGCGCGGCCCCAATTTTAGCGGGCAGATCAGAATAACCCGTGGCGGCGGGGCGTTGTTCCACCCGCCCGCGCCCGCCGGACTGCTGGCAACAATCTGCGCCAACCTCATCAGCGCGGAGGTGATATCATCAGCATTCCGGCCAAACCGTGTTTTTAGATCATTTGTCCCCAGCATGATGATCACAAGATCAAGCGGCTGGTGAGACATCAACAACGTCGCCAAAGAACGCTCACCATTAAATTCATAACCTGGTGTTAAATCTGGTCTCTGTGAGGGGTCCCCTTCTTCTGGAAAGTTTGATTCCATCATCAGGTTGGCGCCCATTTCGGGATCGTCGATATTGGTCGTGCGGCCCGGAAGGCATTCTTCAATCAAGTTAATTTTGTGATTTTTCGCAGCAAGGGCTGCTTTCATCTCCACCGGCCACCGGCGGTTGCAGCGAAAGCCATAACCATCATCAAGATAGCCCCAGCTATTGGAATCGCCATAGACGAGAACGCGCATATGTCAGTCCAAACCTATTAATCTTTACCGTCGGTGTTCACGGAGGGGGAAAAGAGTGCGGCGTTTTGTGGCTATTTACAAGTCCGCAAACCCATAAAAACGGGCGGCGGTGGAATTAAACACCGCATCATGCATCGCGTCTGGCACAATTGTCCGGTGCGCATTTATCAGTTTTTCGTAATTTGAATACAGGCTATCGACGGGAAAGTTTGATCCGAACATACACCGGTCTTCGCCGAACTGATCAAGGCAGGTATCGATGATCGGACGGAAATCATCGAGCTGCCAGTCATGCTGAAACATCCCCAACCCGGATAGCTTGCAGGTAACCTGCGGCAGGGCGGAAAGTGTGGTCAGCGCAGCGGCCCATTCGGCCAGCCCTGCAGGCGTGCGATCATAAGGACTGCCAGCATGACAAAGGGCGATTTTAATGTGCGGTGTTTTGGCGGCCACCTCGCTCACCATTTCTGCTGCTTGGGCCATCAGTTCGGGGATTAGCTGCAGATCAAAAGACAGTCCGCGCTTGCCAACCGCACTCATCCCGTCCCGAAAGGCAGGTGACGCCAACAACGCATTGGTGCCGGTGGCGGCGTCTTCGCCCGGCGCGCGCCCGATGATTTGGCGTACGCCCTTGACGCTGGGCATCGCCGAAAATTCATCCAGAACGTCAGAAAAATCTGGGGCGCCGAGATCACAAAAAGGAACCTGCACTATTGGCCAATCCGGATTGGCCGAGGCCAGTTGCTGAACCCATCGCGCCTCGGCCATTCCGTCGGCTGCACCCACTTGGATGTGAACCGACGCTAATATGCCGTTGGCTCGGGCATCAGCGGTAAACTCATCCAACAGATAATTGCGCTGGATTGGGGTTGGATCGCCAAAGAAACGCGTAACGCCGCGCGCCTCCAGCCACGGATAGCTGACTGCATCAAGGTCCCAAAGATGGTGGTGAGCATCAATCATCAAGTTTTAGCCTGCCTCAAGTTCCTGCCTTAAGTTCCTGCCTTAAGTTCCTGCCATACTTAAGTTCCCGTCTTATCTAAGTTCGGGGATGGTCTTGCATTCGGCCCAGAATATCCACCCCTTGCATGTTCCAGAAATGCAGCAGATCAATAAAAATCCAGTTTTCGGTCAGCTTATCCCCTTCGCGCCGGTACATATCAATCACCCGCATATCGCCCGGCTTGCCCGTTGCAGGCATCCCCATAAATCCGCCGGTCGGCGTTAATGTCAGGTTTGGCCAGCCGAAAAAGCCGCCGATTGTGCCCTCGGCAATGCGCGCAATATGGCCGTTGAAAATCCGGTCTTTGAAGCCGGCACGAAACGGCCCCGAATGTTGCTCAGCATAGCGTTCAATTGTATAGGTGGCCCCGATACCGGCCGGTCCCCACCAGATCATGTCTTTGTTCCAACTGCGGCGCAGCTCATCAACCAGCGGCTCTTCTCGCCCGCCGCTCCAGTCCTTCATATCCGTAACCATAAAGGCGATCGCATCCATCGTCTTGGCGCCTTCTGCGGGATCGACGGGACCCAACATCACCCCGTCATGCGTCATCGGGCCGGGCTGCACCAGATGCGCACCTGTTTGCGGGGGGAACGGGTTCAACCCTGCCTGCATCATCAGATGCGGAATATCGAAATACATCGCGCTTTCGGTGATCTTGCCGCCAGCGACCTTGTGAAACTCCGCATAACGCAGCATCGCAATCTTGCCGGTGGGCTGAATTCCCAGCCACGGTGCATCGAACAGCCCCATCAAATGCCCCATCGAGGCCACCCAGACACCGTCATGACCTTCGAGTTGATTGTCTCCCGCCATGAAAATATCAAGCCGCCGCTGCAACGATGTTAGCGCCGAGCGCAGCGGTTTCCAGAATTTATCGGCAACCTCTACACCGCCACGAATCTCGTTAAAGGGATGAAACCCGCGCCACAGATAATCTGGCGAGGTAAACCTGGTCATCACCTCAGTGATGGTTTTTTCGTCAGCCAGGTCTAGGGCCGCGTAAAAATCTCTAACTATCTGTTTTTCATTCTGAAAATTAGTCATTAATGCAAATTTCCTTGAAATTTGAGGCGCTATGCATGCGTATGCAAAATGAACTTGCCAAGCCGTGCTCGACTTGTCTAGTATTTACCGACAGCGCACTTAACTAATACAGCGCAGGTGCGAAAATCTAAGTTCGTGTCGCGTCAAAGTTTGCGATGCCCCTATCTAAACGGGTGAAAGACGTGACTGTAGGGAAAACGTCAATTCTGCTGAATAGCGTGTCGGTTGAATGGCGTGAATGCGGGCGGGAAGCTGGGCGAGCGGGAAGCTGGTTTGGCAATTTTCCCGCGTTAAAGGGATCAATCTAATAAGAGGGAATTCAAATTATGTTTATGAGAACAATGATTGCGGCTGGTTCACTGGCCGTTCTTTCGTCAGCAGCCTATGCTGGCTGCGGCATCAGCGCCGGTTCGGTTCGTATTGGCGGAAATGATTTTCCGGCAATTCAGGCGGTCGCGTCGGCAGCTGCGGCCTGTGATGGCGGCGGAGTAATGGTTTCTGTTGATCTGAACAAAGATCACAAAGACCGTCTGGTGGCATCATTTACTGCCAACCCGGCTGAATTTTCAGTCTCACATGTCTCCAACAGCACACTTGTTTCGCTGTTGAATGACGGTCTGGCACTTCCGCTGGATGGTCTGGTTGCAAAGCATGGCGGTGGTTTGCAGGACATGCAGATGATCACCATCGATGGCAAGATCATGGCAGTTGCTTTTATGGCGAATGCCCAGCATCTGTTTTATCGCAAGGACATTCTAGATGCGGCAGGCGTTGGCGTTCCGACAACCTATGAAGAGGTTCTTGCCGCTGCTAAGGCAATCAAGTCTAAAGGCTTGATGGACTATCCTGTAGCAGGAACTTACAAAGCCGGATGGAACCTTGGTGAGGAATTCGTCAATATGTATCTGGGTCACGGCGGTGAGTTCTTTAAGCCGGGCACAGCCGAAGTATCAGTCAACAACGCAAAAGGCGTTGCAACATTGAACATGATGAAGTCGCTGTCAGAGTACATGAACCCTGATTTCCTAACGCATGATTCAAACGCGGTTCAGGCCGAGTGGGAAGCAGGCAATGTCGCGCTGACCAACCTGTGGGGATCAAGAGCCGGTGCTGTTACTGACGGCGAAGGGTCAACCGCTGCTATCGAAAGCAACACCATGTTTGCGGCAGCACCAACTGTTGCGGGTGGATCAATTCCATCAACAACTTTGTGGTGGGACGGTTTTGCCATTGCCAAGAACGCATCAGCAGCTGATGCCGAGGCAACTTTCCAAGCAATGATGGCGGGTATTTCTCCTAAAATGGCTGCTGCTAATGCTGATGCTGCCAACTGGTTGATCGATGGCGCACAGCCACGCGCTGCCGGTGTTGGTGTTGTGGCATCTGCTTCGGGCGGTGCTTCACCTTACCCGATGTTGCCTTTCATGGGCGCGTTGCATGGTGCGGCTGGCGCCGAGTTGGCTGACTTCCTTCAAGGCAATGAGAGCGCCGAGCAGACTCTGGCCGATATCGAAGCTGCCTACACTGCAGCTGCCAAAGAAAAAGGCTTTCTCTAGGCCTATAGGTAAATTTTTGCAGAGAGTAGCTTGCCACTCTCTGCAAATTTCTTAATCAGCGTTTGATCAATTTTTGATCGCTTTATTTATTCTTTTTAATTTTCAGCCAGCATAATCCAACCGGTGTAATTAAACCGGTGCAACCAAACTGGCGTAATCCCGGGGCGCAATCTACCCGACGAGGTGAGACGGGCGGCATGCCACATC
>CALLKZ010000126.1:0-3929 GCA_938082345.1 uncultured Alphaproteobacteria bacterium | reverse complement strand
CAGACCGGTTATTGGTCAGGTCTATGATCCTTGGAGACACAAAATGGGTTTGGTTCCGGTAAATAGTGACATCCCGTTCAACGTCACGCGGTTAAGCCATGTTGTGCTGACTAGCCGTGATTTAGAGGCGACACGCTATTTCTACGAAACCGGACTGGGGCTGGAAGTAACGGAACATTCGCGTGACCATCTGTGCCTTCGCGCGATAGAGGAGTGCAGTCACCATTCCCTGATGTTTGAAAAAGTCGATACCGAGGGAGACGGGGCCGCGCGCGCCATTGGGTACCGGATGTATTGTGATGATGACCTTCGGCGTGCTTTTGACTGGTTTAGCGCACGCGGCACACCTGCCGAATTTGTTGACCGGCCTTTTCAGGGAACGACATTGAGAGTAGTTGACGCCGTTGGCGTGCCGGTCGAATTCTGTGCCACAATGGACCAGTCAGAAAACCGGATGCGTCATTTTCATAGCCATGCTGGCGGCAGGCTGGTGTTTCTCGATCATGTGCAAATCGCAACGCATGATGTGCAGTCGGCCTATAACTGGTATTCCGAAATTGGCTTTCGCCTGACCGAATATACCGCAACCGATGGAAGTGACGAGTTGTGGGGAGTTTGGCTAAAACGCAAAAATAACACACAGGATGTTGTCTTTTCAAACGGCGCCGGACCCCGCCTTCACCATTTTGCTTTTCATACGCCAGAAATTGCCAATGTAATCCACGGCGCTGATGTCATGGCATCACTGGGGCTGGCCGGAACGATGGACCGCCCACCAGCACGTCACGGTATTGGCAATGCGTTTTTTGCCTATTACCGTGATCCTGACGGTCACCGTGTTGAAACATTTACCAGTCATTACAATGTTATAGATGTTGATCACCAGCCAACGCGATGGGATTTATCGGATACGCGTCGCTCACAAATCTGGGGATTTCCAGCTCCGAAAAAATGGTTTTATGAAGCAACAGACTTTGAAGGTATAAAGGTGAGCCCACCGGTTTTGGATGCACCACCAGTAACTCTGGAAGATTTTTTGGCAAAAATGTGAGGGTGCTGTGAAACTTGGAACACGAATTTTTGAAGGGTGTGAGGAGGCCGTCATCCTTGGCTCTGACGCTCGTGCGCGAAGGCTTGGTGATGTAACCGAGGCCGCTGGCCTTGGCCGCATTGAAGCGATGCTGGATCTGGTCTGTGCCGCTGACCGCAATCCTGATCTGCTGGCGCGCCTCGATTGTAATCATGGTGCGGGGTTTGCGCTGGATGATATAGACTGGGCGCCGCCGATGCCAAACCCGTCAATGGCGCTGAATGTGGCTTTTAACAACAAGGAGCTGATGAAAAAAGCCCATGTTGATCCGGGTGTTCCTAATTTTTTTCTAAAGCCACCCTCGTGCCTGATTGGTCATGGCAAAGATATTGTCGTTGATCCCGAATGGGGGGCTGTTATTCCGGAACCCGAAATATGCGCGGTCATTGGGTCGCGCGCCAAACATATCAGCGAAGATGAGGCGTTGGATCACGTTTTTGGCTTTATGATCCACAATGACGTGACCAGCCACGGGTTGAAGTTTATGAAGGATTCGATTGCCGTTACCTATGATGCGGATATGGCGCGGCCCGAATTTTATGGGTGGCGTAACCTGCATGGCGAAAACGACACCGACGCCTATTATGTCTATCATACGCGCTCTAAAGGCACCGATACATTCGGTCCGATGGGGCCTTGGATTACCACTATGGATGAGATTGGTGATCCGAATGACATGCACGTCACCGGCCGTTTGAATGGCGAGATTTTCACGCAGGACCATACCGGAAATTACCGTTTTACTGTGCAGAAATGCATTGCCGAAGCCAGTAGTTATTTTACCCTGCGCCCCGGGGATTTGCTGTCTTTTGGAACAACTGGAAAAGGCAATGAAAAATTTCCGCGCGGGCATAAATCTGTTCTTCTAGGGGAAGTTCAGGGCAGCATTTCCATTGAAATAGACCCTCTTGGCAGGCTGGAAAGCGGTATTAAGCATCAAAAAGGCGGCGCGTGAATGGTAAGGTCGATCTATTCGAGCAAGGTTGCCCAGCATAAAAACCCAGTGCCAAATGCGGCCCTGCATCGCGGCATTCTGGTAACTTCGGCGATTTTCGGCAAGGATCCGGAAACAGGCCACTATCCGGCCAGCGCAGCGCAGCAGATAGCAATGGCTTTTAGTCAGTTAGAAGCGGTTTTGGAGGAAGCAGGCACAGCTCCGCAGGATGTGGTTAAGCTCGATCTCTATTTTACCAATAAAGGTGACCGCGAACTGGCCAACGAACATTGGCGGCGCATCTGGCCTGACGCAGCGCATCGCCCCGCACGCCATGCTCATGAAGCTATATTGCCCGAAGGCTGTGCCTTTCAGATTGTTGCAATGGCCGTGAGCGACCCCGCCCCGTAACCCCCATCTTTTTTTCTTGGGCGTAGATGTGTAGATTTTTGCAATATTGTCAATTCTGATATTCGATGTTAGCGTTTTGCCAAGTTTCGTAAGTCGTCGATTTTCCAAAGAAAGGTCATCATGGGATCAATTCTCACCGAGATTATTACCGGACCATCTGCGTGGCGGGCGTCTGATTTTAAGACGGATGATTCATGGATGCGCCCCCTGTCCGAGGCACATATTCTGGAAATTGAAAATGCTCTGGCTGACTTGAAATTACGAGGGTTAAGCTTTCCCAATTTCGGCAAGTCCGATTTCAAATTGCCTACATTATCTGCCGTTCTTAAAGACTATATGAGCGAACTTGAAACCGACACGGGATTCATTCTGGTGCGCGGTATTCCCGTTGACCGATACGATGATGATGATGTCAACAGCATCTATTGGGGGCTTGGGCTGCATATGGGCAAACCCGTTCGCCAGAACCCGCAAGGTGATCTTATCGGACGGGTGATGAATGTCGGCGATCTGGATGACCGGCAAACCCGCGTATACGAGACAAATGCCTATCTGCCGTATCATACCGACCCAACCGATGTTGTCGGATTACTGTGTATTCGTAAGGCAAAAACGGGGGGCACAAGTAGCCTTGTTAGTACCGCTTCACTTTATAATGAGATTTTGACACATCATCCTGAATATCTTTCCTGCCTCTACCGACCAATGTTTTACCCGCATCTTGGTGGCGACAAACCGGGGATATCGCCTATCTTTAGCTATCATAAAGGGCAATTATCCTGCCGGTACCTGCGCCAATATCTGGAACTGGGGCATGATATGATGAACGCGCCCCTATCCGCCATAGAGTTGGAAGCCTTTGATCTGATTGACGCAATCGTTCACGACGAAAGCATGCGAATTGACATGATGATGGAACCGGGCGACCTGCAATTAGTGAATAATTATGCTGTTATGCATTCACGAACCAGCTTTGAAGATTTCGATGATCTTGAGCTTCGTCGAAAGAAACTCCGCCTTTGGCTCCGCACTCCCGGATCGCGCGAGCTTGCCTATGATTTTCCCGGCCGTGACGGATTTCCTGATCCTGCGTAAACTAATGCCAAGGTCGTTATTTTTTATTAAAGCTATTAGGCAGCGGACACATTTATGAATGCACATCCAGTAGTGATTGCAGGGGGCGGTATTGGCGGACTGGTCATGGCGTTGACCCTCCAGCAGATCGGCGTTCCTTGCCGGGTTTATGAATCGGTAAAGGAAATGCAGCCTTTGGGGGTGGGTATTAATCTGCAACCAAATGCCGTTCGTGAGCTGATTGAGCTTGGCATAGATGTAACGGATCTTGACTCTATCGGCATCCAGTCATCTGAATGGGCATTACTAGGGCTTAATGGCGCTGAGATTTACAGTGAAAGTCGGGGGCTGAAGGCTGGATATAAATGGCCTCAATACGCCGCCCATCGCGGTCAATTCCATATGTTGCTATACCGCAAA
>CALLKZ010000125.1:0-24953 GCA_938082345.1 uncultured Alphaproteobacteria bacterium | reverse complement strand
TCTGGATTGGTGATCGTACCCGGCAGTTGGATGGGGCGCATGTTGAATATTTTCGCGGTATCCGTAATCCAATCGGACTGAAATGCGGGCCAAGCCTTGATCCGGACGAACTGCTCCGGCTGATCGATGTTCTAAATCCTGAAAACACACCCGGACGCCTGACTCTGATCACGCGGATGGGCGCGGATAAGGTGCGCGCTGGTTTGCCGCCATTGGTGAAAGCTGTACAAAAATCGGGGGCGAGCGTCGTCTGGTGCTGTGATCCGATGCATGGCAATACGGTCAAAGCCAGCAGTGGATATAAAACCCGTCGGGTAAATGATGTGATGGCCGAAGTGCAAGGATTTTTCGATGTCCATGACGAGATCGGAACCTTCGCTGGCGGTGTTCATTTCGAGATGACCGGACGCAATGTTACCGAATGCGTTGGCGGCGTGGTCGAAGTGACCGAGGCACGACTTGGCGACCGGTACCATACGCATTGTGACCCGCGGTTGAATGGGGCGCAATCGCTGGAACTGGCGTTCCTGATTGCCGACCTGATGAAGCGGCGGCGTGACAAAGTGGGGCTGTCAGAGGCGGTCTAAAGCGCACCGGGATCAAGATATATCACCAAAATAATGCCGCTGGGGGCCGCTTGTATGGTTACATCGGAGCAGGACGCCGGGTTACCTCAAACTCTATCCGGGGCGGCTCAAAAAGAAACGAATCCATAAATAGGAAGTTTTGTAGATGCCTGATTTTGATAAAGATGGCGCCCTGTCCGGCGCCCGGCCAGTCAACAGCAGCGGGCCGATGTCGGATCGCCACCCTGAATTAACTGATACCTATTTCAAAAATACGCGCCGGATTGTTCAAGAGCATGATGAAAGCATTGTTGAATATGCTGTTTTCATGCGCCGCCCCGTGACTTATGCCGGAAAGCTGGCGGTTGACTGGTTGCTGGCAATTGCCGCTGAACGGGGCGAGAAAATCGAAGTTGATCAGCCGCATATTGAGGGCGCATGGGTCGGTTCGGGTGAGCCGCTTTGCTATCTTCGTGGCCCTCTGTCGGCGCTGGTTGATACCGAAACCATTTTTCTACAGCGTATTGGTTCAGCCTGTGTTGCTGCCTATAACGCCTATAATATGTGTGTGGAATTGCCTGAAGTTGCCTTTCTTGCGATGGATGCAAGGCATTGCGCTGGCTCGGAAATGGCTGAATTAATGGCTTACGGCGCGTCGGTTGGCTCAAATAAGGCCAAGGCGAAATTTGCCGCCGTCGGGTTTATCGGATCGTCAACGGATGCGACGTCGCATTTCTTTGGCGAGGCATCAGGGGTTGGCACCATGCCGCACGCGCTGGTTGGTTATGCCGGATCGACGTTGCGCGCCGCTGAATTATTCCACGAGACAATGCCAGAAACGCCGTTGACGGTTTTGGTTGATTATTTCGGACAGGAAATCACCGACTCGCTGGAGGTTGCGAGGCGTTTTTCTGATCTCGCAGCGGAAGGCCGTCTTGCCCTGCGGCTAGACACGCATGGCGGGCGATTTATTGAGGGGTTGGATACACCGGAATCCTACGCTGTTCTGGACCGTCATGTTGCTTTTGCCACCCGCGGTTATCGCACCGATTCTGAATTAAAGCATTTGATGGGAACCGGGGTCAGCGCGGCGGCGGTCTGGTATCTTCGTGAAACGCTGGACGCGAACGGCTTTGACAAGGTAAAGATTGTGGCATCGTCAGGTTTTGGCCCGGATAAATGCCGTATGTTTGCCTTTGCAAAAGCGCCGGTTGATTCGATTGGTACAGGCTCCTACCTGCCGCAGATTTGGTCGGAGACTTATGCAACGGCGGATATCATCTCCTATGATGGTAAGCCCAGTGTAAAGGCCGGCCGTGAATTTCTTCTTCGTAAGCCTATTTCGTAAGCAACGGTTTTTTGTATCATGGCTATGACCAGCACCACCGGTAAAACAGCTGTTAGTTCCATCGCGATTGCCCAGCTCAATCCGCATTTGGGAAATGTCACTGGCAATGTCGCAAAGCTGCTTGAAGCGCGGGAAAGTGCGGCTGCCAATGGTGCCGGAATTATCGTCACGCCCGAGATGTATTTGTCGGGCTATCAATGCGATGATCTGGTGCTACGAAGCGATTTTATGGAAGATGTCGCCGCCGGGCTGAAAGCGCTGGCCGAGGCGACTGCCGATGGCGGGCCGGCGATTATTGTTGGCGCGCCGCACCTTGAAGGCGGCATCATCACCAATAGTGCATTTGTGCTGGATGGCGGCACCATTCAGGCTCGCCGCGACAAGGTTAACCTGCCGAATTACGGTGTTTTTGACGATAAGCGCAATTTCACCGCGGGCGCGTTGCCGGGTCCGGTTATGCTTCGGGGCCTGAAGCTGGGCTTGCCTATTTGCGAGGATATCTGGACGCCTGACGTTGTTGAATGCCTTATCGAGTCAGGTGCCGATTTGATTGTCACGCTAAATGCTTCGCCGTTTGATATCGAAAAATCTGACAGCCGGCTGGCGCATGCAGTGGCCCGGGTGATGGAGGCCGAAGTGCCGCTGATCTATGTGAATATGGTCGGCGGTCAGGATGAAGTTGTCTATGATGGCGCTTCATTTGCGCTTGGCAGCGACGGCAAGCTTGCGGTGCAGTTGCCCAGTTTTTCAGAAGCTGTGGTGATGATCCAGCTTCGTGATGAGCTTGGTCTTTTGACGCTTACAGGACCAATGACGCCGCCCGATGGTGGTCTGGCGGCGCTTTATCGCGGCCTAACGCTGGGGCTGCGGGATTATGTGACAAAGAACGGGTTTCCGGGGGTTGTTCTGGGACTATCCGGCGGCATTGATTCAGCTATTGTTGCGGCGCTGGCGGTTGATGCGCTGGGCGCCGACGCCGTTCACGCGGTAATGATGCCGTCGCCCTACACCAGTCAGGAAAGTCTTGATGATGCGGGCGACCTTGCCGCCAGGCTGGGTATTCGTCTTGATGAAATTTCGATTGGTCCGGCAATGACCGCGATGGAGGGTATGCTGGCGCCGCAATTTGATGGCACCGAGGTTGGTATTTCCGAGGAAAACATCCAGTCGCGGCTGCGCGGTCTGATCCTGATGGGTATTTCCAACAAGCATGGCTCGATGGTGATGGCAACGGGGAACAAGTCGGAATATGCGGCTGGCTATTCCACACTATATGGCGATATGTGTGGTGGGTTTGCGCCGATTAAGGATGTCTGGAAAGTGCAGGTGTTTGATCTTTGCAGGTGGCGCAACACGCATTTGCCGCGCGGTGCGGCTGGCCCCCAGGGTGAGATTATTCCGCTGCGAATTATCGATAAGCCGCCCTCGGCTGAGCTTCGCCCTGATCAGAAAGACACCGACTCGCTACCTCCCTATGAAAGGCTTGACGCAATCATGATGGCGCTTTGTGAGGAAATGGTCGATATTGAGACGATCGTTTCACGCGGGTTTGACCGCGAAGAAGTGGCGCGTGCCAGCCAGTTGCTGTTCCGGGCTGAATATAAGCGGTTTCAGGCTGCACCCGGGCCGAAAATGTCGGCGCGTGCCTTTGGGCGTGACCGCCGACTGCCGCTAACCTCGGGGTTTGATCCGTTGGAATTGGCCGAAAAGACTTTGCCCAAAGAGGGTTTGGCCGAAAGGTACGCCAAATGAGTGATGTAAAGGTTCGTTTTGCACCAAGCCCGACGGGCAATCTGCACGTGGGAAATTTGCGCACGGCGTTGGTCAACTTCCTGTTTGCACGAAAGGTTGGCGGGCATTTCATGCTGCGTATCGATGACACCGATACCGAACGCTCCACCCCCGAATTTGAGGCAGGTATCCGCGCTGATCTCGACTGGATGGGGATGAATTGGGACAGCGAGGACCGGCAGTCCGAGCGACTGCAACGCTATGATGAGGCGCTGGCTAAACTGGTTGCCGAGGGCCGCGCTTATGCCTGTTACGAGACCCAAGAAGAATTATCGTTGAAACGAAAATCCCAGCTTTCGGCAGGCCGCCCGCCGGTTTATGACCGCGCAGGGCTGAGCCTGACGGACGCTCAAAAAGCCGCTTTTGAAGCCGAGGGACGCCGCCCCCATTGGCGTTTTCGTCTATTGGACAGCGAAGTTAAATGGAGCGATATGGTGCGCGGCGATGTCTCCTACCACATGTCCAGCCTGTCAGACCCGGTCCTAATGCGCGAAGATGGCCGGGTGATTTATACGATGGCATCGGTGGTTGATGATATTGATCATGGCATTACCCACATCATTCGCGGCGAGGATCATGTCACCAATTCAGCTGCCCAGATCCAGCTTTTTGAGGCGCTGGACGCCCGCCCGCCGGTCATGGGACATGTTGCGCTTTTGGCGGGTGCTGAGGGTGAGGGGCTATCGAAACGTCTTGGCAGTCTTTCGATTAACCAGCTTCGTGATGAGGGCATTCAGGCGATGGCGCTGGCCAGTCTTTTGGCGCGCATCGGCACCGCTGATCCGGTGGTACCAAGCGCCTTAATTCAAGATGTCGTTGGCGGGTTTGACATTACCCGCTTTGGCCGTGCCACTGCCAAATTTGATCCGGCCGAGTTGGCGCAGGTGAATATGCGCATTGTTCAGCATCTGGAATATGCTGATGTTGCCCCCATTCTGGATAAAGCCGGGGTTGGGGGCGGCAGTGATTTCTGGCTTGCCGTTCGTGATAATCTTGCCACCGTGTCTTCAGCTAGCGAGTGGTGGCAGGTTTGTAATGAGCCGATCAGTCCGGTAATTGAGGCGGGTGAGGTTACCGACGCTGCCGCTGATTTACTTCCCGGTGGTGCGTTGAATGCGGATATCTGGCAGGAATGGACAAAAGCGATTTCAGTTGAAACAGGCGCTAAGGGGCGCGGGTTGTTTATGCCGCTTCGCCTTGCCCTGACAGGGCGCGAAAAAGGGCCAGAGATTGCGCCGTTGTTGGAATTTATCGGGCGTGAGCGCGTGCTGGCACGACTGCGCGGAGAGACAGCATGACCGGAAATATGTCCGGGTTGCGGCTGTATAACACGCTGACCCGCAGCAAACAGGAATTCACCCCGTTGCAGGCGGATCATGTCCGGCTTTATGTCTGCGGGCCGACGGTTTATGACCGCATTCATATCGGTAACGCGCGGCCGATTGTGGTTTTTGATATTTTGGTAAGGATGTTACGGCGCGTTTATCCACGTGTCACATATGTTCGCAATATCACCGATGTTGATGACAAAATCATCGCGCGCGCGGCCGATCTCAATGTTGATATCGGCCAGCTATGCGCGGATACCATCGCCCTTTTTCATGATGATATCGGCGCGCTTGGTGCGCTGCCCCCCGATCATGAACCGCGTGCTACAGAATTTATCGACGACATGATCGACCTCATCGCACGGTTAATTGCCAAGGGGCACGCTTATGCCGCTGAAGGGCATGTGTTGTTCAGTGTGGCAACAATGCCGAATTATGGCGGGCTATCGGGACGCAGCATGGATGATATGATTGCCGGTGCCCGCGTTGAAGTGGCCCCATATAAGCGTGATCCGGCTGATTTTATTTTGTGGAAGCCAAGCAATGACGACCAGCCCGGCTGGGACAATCCGTTTTCCGCGACAAAGGGACGTCCGGGATGGCATATCGAATGTTCGGCAATGGCCAAACATTATCTTGGCGAGACGTTTGATATTCATGGCGGCGGTCTGGATCTGGTTTTCCCGCATCATGAGAATGAAATCGCCCAGTCCTGCTGTGCGCACGATACCCAAATCATGGCGGCGGTCTGGATGCATAATGGCTATGTCACGATGGGCGACGAGAAAATGTCAAAATCGGTTGGCAATATAATGTCGGCGCATGACGCGATTGAAAAACATCGCGGTGAGACGGTGCGGGCGGCCTTGTTGTCGGCGCATTACCGCGCACCGGTTGCGCTGATGGATGCAGCACTGGTGGAATCGCGCAATGTACTGGACAGGCTGTATCGCGCGGTTGGTGACGCGCGCCCGTCAGATGATGCGGTTGATGCCCTGTTTTTGCAGGCATTATCGGATGATCTGAATACACCTGCGGCCATGGCCCGGCTTCATGAGCTTGCCGGGGCGGCGAATAAGGGTGATGCCAGTGCAGCAATCGCGCTAAAATCGAGCGCGGCATTGTTGGGATTATTGCAGCAGGATGCCGAAACTTGGGCGCATGGCAATGACCGTAGCGCAGCGAATGATGGTGTGCAGGATAATGATGATAATTTCGCCGCCAAAGTTGAGGCGCAGATCGCAGCGCGTACAGCGGCGCGGGCAGCGCGTGATTTTGCCGCCGCCGATGCCATTCGCGATGCGCTTTTAAACGAGGGTATTGCACTTGAAGACGGGCCAAACGGTACAATTTGGCGGCGTAACTAGCCATAACGCTACAAGTTTGTTAAATCAGGGTTTGAGGCAATCTGTGCTAGGATCATGTCTCTGAACAGATGGGCGTGAGTGTTAGACCTGACGGTCGGGGGACCACATACATGAGTGATGACAGGATATGGTTGTTTGACACCACGCTTCGCGATGGCGGACAGACGCGCGGCGTTGATTTTTCAAAGGCTGATAAAGTGGCGATTGCCGCCGCGCTGGACGAGATAGGCATCGACTATATTGAGGGCGGCTGGCCGGGCGCTAATCCGACCGATGATGCTTTTTTCGCCACTCCCCCGCAAACCAAGCACGCGAAAATGGTGGCCTTTGGCATGACCCGGCGCGGTGGACGCAGTACGGCTAATGATCCGGGGTTGAATGCCGTTTTGGGCGCGGAAGTTCCGGCGGTGTGTCTTGTTGGAAAAAGCTGGGATTTTCATGTTGAAACAGCGCTGAATACAACGCTGGAAGAAAATCTGAAAATGATCCGAGAGTCGGTTGCGGCAGCACGGGATCGCGGCCGGGAAGCAATGTTCGACTGCGAACATTTTTTCGATGGATATAAGCATAATCCGGAATTTGCGCTGAATTGCGCGCGCGCCGCTTTTGAAGGTGGTGCGTCGTGGATCATTCTTTGTGATACCAATGGCGGTACGCTTCCCGATGAGGTGTTTGAAATCGTCAGCGTGGTCCGCAAAACCCTGCCAGAAGCGCGCCTTGGCATTCACACACATAATGATGCCGGCCTTGCGGCGGCGAATTCACTAGCTGCCATTAAGGCCGGCGCTCGCCAGATTCAGGGCACGATAAACGGCATTGGTGAGCGCTGCGGCAATGCTGATCTGATCAGTATTATCCCAACGCTGGTGTTAAAGCTGGGGTATGAGACCAGTATCTCGAAAGCCAATTTGCCAAAGCTGATGGGCCTGTCGCGGATGCTGGATGAACGCTTGAACCGCACGCCAAATGCACATGCTCCTTATGTTGGTGAGGCTGCGTTTGCGCATAAGGGCGGTCTTCACGCATCGGCGGCGCAAAAAGATCCCCGCACTTATGAGCATATTTCGCCGGACCTCGTTGGTAATCAGCGCCAGTATCTGGTCTCGGATCAGGCTGGCAAATCCAACATGATGGCGCGGTTTGCCGAATTCGGGATTGAAATTAAAACGTCTGATCCGCGTCTGGATAAACTGATTGCAGATGTAAAAGAGCGCGAGTTTGAAGGTTGGGCCTTTGACTCAGCCGAGGCCAGTTTTGAGCTTTTGGCAAGAAAATCGCTTGGCGAAGTGCCCGAATATTTCAACATCGGTCGGTTTCGGGTGATGGATGAACGCCGCTTTAATGCGCGCGGCCAATTGGTCGTTGAATCCGAGGCCACGACGACGATCACCGTCGGCAATGTAATCTATCATGAAGTGGCGGTCGGTAACGGGCCGGTGAACGCCGTTGATACCGCCCTTCGCAAGGCGCTTTCAACCGCTTATCCGTCGCTGGAAGACGTTGAGCTTGTTGATTATAAGGTCCGCATTCTGGATGCGCGCGAAGGCCAATCTGGAACCGGCGCGGTCACTAGGGTAATGATCGAATTTCGGACGCCGGATGGCACGACATGGCGCACCGTTGGACTATCGACGAACATCATTGATGCCTCGGTTGTGGCTCTTGGAGATGGCATGATTTGGAAACTCCAGCGTGACGGGATACCAGGCCCCGCCAATGCCGCCTGAAAATGCGCAAAGCGTCTTCCGGTTCCAAAAACGTGACTGCCAATAATATCGTGCCCGCCAGCCTGACCCCTCCCGTTATCATTCTGGTACGCCCGCAAATGGGTGAGAATATTGGTGCTGCGGCGCGTGCGATGATGAATTGCGGAATTTTTGAGTTGCGGCTGGTTAATCCGCGCGATGGCTGGCCCAATATGGCGGCGGTGCCGATGGCGGCTGGCGGTGCTGAAATAATTGAAAACACACAGGTTTTTGAAAGCCTTGCCGAGGCGGCGCATGATATTACCTTTCTTGCAGCGCTGTCTGCTCGGCGGCGTGATATGCCCATCCGTAATGCCGAACCGCGTCAAGCTGTAGGTGAGATTTTGGCGCAGACTGGCCGCAGTGCGATGATGTTTGGGCCAGAGGCGTCGGGCCTTGATAATGATGAGGTTGTGCAGGCAGATTGCCTGGTAACGGCGCCGTTAAACCCTGATTATCCGTCACTGAATCTGGCGCAGGCGGTGCTGTTGATGGCGTGGGAATGGCGAGTTGCAGCCCTTCAATCCCCTCAAAATGCGGGGGGAGATGCCGGTGAGGGAGCCGCGAGCGAGCCGCCAGCAACAATTCTGGAGAGGGATCATTTTCACCAGCGTCTTGAGGATGAGCTTGATCACGGCGGCTTTTTTATCTCAGGCGAGATGGCCCCTACGGTAAAACGCAATCTGCGCGCTTTGTTTGCCCGCGCCGTGCCCAGCAGTCAGGAATTGCGCACTTTGCACGGGGTTATTCAGGCGCTGACCAAAAACCGCACAAGTAATAATAGGAAATCATAGATCGTGCCAAAGATTTGGCCCCATTCGTCGATAAACATGGTCAAAAAAACAACCCAGAAATAACCGTTTGTGCGGTGATGCCCCCGACGATTTCAGTTGACAGAAACCACTGCCCTACTCTAGTTTGCGCCATCTCTCGGGAACGTGGATTGCACCAACGGGGTGCGATGCCGGTTTGACAGGTCTGTCAAACCCTACCGGGTAATGAATGGTGGCAGGTAATGTCATCGTAAATCAAAGGAGCCAAATATGGCCAAGTCCGATCACAAGCGGCATTCCGCCAAGCATAAAATCGACCGTCGTCTGGGTGTAAACCTGTGGGGTCGTCCGAAATCTCCCCTGAATTCTCGCGAATATGGCCCGGGTCAGCATGGTCAGCGCCGCAAAAAACCAACAGATTTTGGCGTACAGCTAATGGCTAAGCAAAAGCTGAAGGGCTATTACGGCAATATTGGTGAGAAGCAGTTCAAAAAATATTACAAGAAGGCCGCCAGCGGCAAGGGCGATACCGGCCAGAATCTGGTTGGTATTCTGGAAACGCGTTTGGATGCGGTTCTTTATCGCTCAAAAATGGTTCCAACCGTTTTCGCCGCGCGCCAGATCATCAACCACGGCCATGTCATGCTGAACGGCAAGCGCTGCAATATTGCGTCAGTTCTGCTGAGCCCGGGTGATGAAATCTCGCTGAAAGAAAAAGCCAAAAATATTCCTGCTGTTCTGGAAGGCATAGCTTCGGTTGAACGCGATGTTCCCGAATATGTTGAGGCGGACCACGCCAAATTCACCGCTAAATTCGTCCGCATTCCGGGTCTGGATGAGGTCCCCTATCCGGTGCAGATGGAACCAAATCTGGTGGTGGAATATTACTCACGCTAGGGTAAATTCCTAAATTTGAAATTGAATTTGAAATTAAAGGGAAGGGGCGGTCTGATCGGGCTGCCCTTTTTCATGCGCACAAAAGTGTTTTTTGCGGTAATACAGATTTTGTAGACCTCACATATAGCTCGGATATGGACGCATGACTGACGATGATATTGACGGTATTCCGGCCCCGTCAAAAGAGGGCTGGCCAGACACTTATTTCGCCGTGATTTTCACCGCGCAGCGAACGCTGTCGGATGAGGATATGTACCTCATAACATCAAAGCGGATGATTGAGTTGGCACAGGTTCAGCCCGGGTTTCTGGGGGTTGAGGCAGTGCGCGGCGAAGACGGCATCGGAATTACAGTGTCATATTGGCGGGACAGGGACGCCATTCGCAATTGGCGTATCCATGCTGAGCATCTGGTCGCCCAACAAATGGGGCGCCAGGAATTTTACAGCTGGTACCATCTTCGCGTGGCTGAAGTGGTGACGCACAGAATGTTTGATGCCGATGCCGCCGCAAGGTAATCTCAATTTGCGACGCTGGTGATTAGGCAGAAGGCTGGGTGTTAATTCCGCGCGTTTGCATCATTTCGGTCAACTCACCCGTTTCATACATTTCACGCACGATATCGCAGCCCCCGACAAATTCACCCTTCACATAAAGCTGCGGGATTGTTGGCCAGTCAGAATAAGCTTTAATCCCTTCGCGCACACCATCATCTTCCAGAACATTGATGCCGCGAAAGGGCACGCCAAGATGGGTAAGCACGCCGACAACGGCGGCGGAAAATCCACATTGTGGAAAGACTGGAGTGCCCTTCATAAACAGCACGATGTCTTCACTCTTGATGTCTTGCTCGATTTGATCGCGTGATGCGTCGTTAGCCATTTTTCTGTCTCCCTTTAGGCCTTGCTCAGTTTTGATAAATTCTGAGCTGTCAGCACTCTTCTAAATAATAAAATCTCTATTCGCTGGGTGGGGCTGATGTCTGCAATGCCAAAGCGTGAAGCTCGCCGCCCATCCGGCCGCCCAGCGCCTTATACACCATTTGGTGCTGCTGCACGCGGTTTTTGCCGGTGAAAGCGTCAGAGACCACGCGGCAGGCATAATGATCACCATCGCCGCGTAAATCTTCAATCACCACCGTTGCGTCCGGAAACGCGGTTTTTATCAATGCTTCGATTTCCGATGCCTGCATTGCCATGCTATTACCCCTTGGTCTGGCCCTTGGTCTGGCCGCCTCCCTGCATTAATGCAGGGATTGTTGCCTCAACCAGTTGATTCAACCCTGTTACAGATATGGCATCGCCATCACCAAATTGCAATTCATCCGCACCATTAACCTGACCGATTGTGGTAACGGGTACGTTGGCCGCACCTGCGGCGGCTGCCACTTCTTGGGGCGCGCTGGTTACAACTACATAGCGTGCCTGATCTTCGCCAAAGGCCCAACCAAGCAGATTCCCCGTTGAGGGGGTGTTGATTTTTGCGCCCATCTTTCCGGCAATACACATCTCGGCCACGGCCACAGCCAACCCGCCGTCACTGATATCATGCACGGCTTCTAGGGTTCCTTTGGCGATCTGATCTTGAATAAATTCACCATTACGGCGTTCAGCGGCAAGATCAACCGGAGGCGGGGCCGCCTTTGGATCATTGGCCATATGTTTGGCAAATAACGAAACACCCAGCCAGCCATCATCACAATCATCACTCTGCCCGACCACCATAATGGTAGAGTTGGCATCACGCAGGGCAAGGCCAACCGCACTGGAAACATCTTCGATTGTTCCAACCATGCCAACAACCGGACAGGGCAGAATGGCACGGCCATCGGTTTCGTTATACAGCGAGACATTGCCCGAAACGACAGGCGTATCAAGCGCGCGCGCTGCCTCTCCCATTCCCAGAACCGATTGCGCCATTTGCGCCATGATGTCGGGCTTTTCAGGGTTGCCGAAATTCAGATTATTGGTGATTGCAAGACCGCGCGCGCCAATCGCCGACAAGTTCCGATAAGCCTCGGCAACGGCCTGTGCGCCGCCAGTTTTTGGATCGGCTTCAACATATCGCGGGGTGCAATCAGTACTGACCGCAAGGCCCCTGTCTGATCCGTGAATACGAATAAGGCCGCAATCACCACCGGGTTTGGCGATGGTATCGGCCATCACCTGACTGTCATATTGCTCATAAATCCAGCGGCGACTTGCCAGATCAACACTTTCCAGCATTTTCGTCAGCGCCGCCGTGATAGATATATTATCTCCGGCAATTTCGGCGCTGCTCAGGATCGGCCGCGGTTTCAGGTGCGCCTGCGGACGGTCATATTCAGGGGCATCATCAACCAACGGGGCCAGCGGAATATCGCATGCAACATCACCATCTTTCAAAAGCACCAGACGGCCAGTGTCGGTAACCTTGCCAATCGGCATGAAATCGAGGTCCCATTTGTCAAAAATCTGCCGCGCAGTTTCGGTAGCGTCGGGTTTTAGAACCATCAGCATACGTTCCTGACTTTCCGACAGCATCAACTCATATGCGCTCATGCCTTGCTCGCGGGCAGGAACCAGATCAAGGTCCATCTCCATGCCAAGCCCCCCTTTTGAGGCCATTTCGACAGAAGATGACGTCAGACCAGCCGCGCCCATATCCTGAATGGACAGCACCGAATCAGATGCCATCAATTCAAGGCATGCCTCCATCAGCAGCTTGCCAGTGAACGGATCGCCAACCTGAACGGTGGGACGTTTAGATTCGGTCTCATCGGAAAATTCAGTCGACGCCATGGTCGCGCCGTGAATGCCGTCACGCCCTGTTTTCGCGCCAACATAAATCACCGGATTGCCCGGGCCGGTAGCAGCAGAGCGGAAAATCCGGTCACTATTGGCCAGCCCGACAGCCATGGCATTAACCAGAATATTGCCATTATAAGAGGCATCAAAATTCACTTCGCCGCCGATTGTCGGAATGCCGATGCAATTTCCATAACCGCCAATGCCAGATACCACACCGCCCAGTAGATGCCGGGTTTTTTCATGATCCGGCGCGCCAAACCGCAGCGCATTCAACAGCGCAACGGGACGCGCCCCCATGGTGAAAACGTCACGCAGAATGCCGCCAACTCCGGTTGCAGCGCCCTGATAAGGCTCAATAAATGAGGGGTGATTGTGGCTTTCAATTTTGAAAATGGCTGCCAGTCCATCGCCGATATCAACCGCTCCGGCATTTTCGCCCGGGCCTTCAATGACCTGCTCTCCCTCAGTTGGCAGCGTTTTCAGCCAGCGTTTTGATGATTTATACGAGCAATGCTCAGACCACATGGCGGAAAAGATGCCAAGCTCACACAAATTTGGTGTGCGTCCCAGCCGCGTGAGGATAAGGCTCCATTCCTCAAGCGAAAGCCCCATCGAGGCAGCAGTGTCAAAATTCATTTCAGCTTGGATACTTGCCGAGGTCATGATGCCAGTGCCTCCAGACATGCGCGAAGCAATGTCGCCCCGCCGCTACCGCCAAGTTCAGGTGATATTGCGCGTTCGGGATGCGGCATCATTCCCATCACCCGGCCATTTGGTGACAGGATGCCGGCAATATCGCGTGCTGCGCCATTCGGGTTCGCTGGACCAAAAATGTCACTTCTGGCATACCGAAAGGCAATTTGGCCATTATCTTCCAGGCGCGCAAGATCATCATCGCTGGCAAAATAATTGCCCTCATTATGCGCGACGGGAATGATCATCTGCTGGCCTTGCGTCAGCCCGTCGGTAAAGGGCGAAGATGTTCCTTTTACAACCTCAACACAGGTATCGCGGCAGACATATTTCAGGTCAGCATTCTGCACAAGAACGCCGGGCAATAATCCGCTCTCAAGAAGCACCTGAAACCCGATGCAGATACCCATGACGGCGCCGCCGCGGGCAGAATGATCAAGGATTGCCTCCATAATGGGGGCCCGCGCTGCAAGTGCCCCGCACCGCAGATAATCACCGTGAGAGAACCCGCCCGGGATAATAGCTAGATCAACGGGATCAAGGCTGTTTTCCTTATGCCAGACCAGCGCCGGGCGGCGACCTGTCAGCTTTTCGATGGCAACCATTATATCACGGTCACAGTTGGATCCGGGAAAGACAATAACAGCTACGCGAAGCGCACTAGGACTCATTCGCTGGCCTCCTCGGCAATCTCAATCTCATAATCTTCGATCACGGTATTGGCCAGCAAGGTCTCGCACATCCGGGCTACGCGCTGGCGGGCACGGGCGGGGTCATCCTCATCGACGTCCAGCGTAATTTGTTTGCCGACACGAACATCGCTCACTTCGTTGAATCCAAGGTCGGTTAGAGATCGCCCGATAGCGCGCCCTTGCGGGTCCAGAACGCCGTGCTTGAGTGAGATGTTGACGATAACTTGCATTTTTTTGCCTACCTTATGCTCGTGCGATTTTGCAGGTATTGTTTAGGGCGAGGGGCTGATATGGGGCTTACTTCCAAGGTACTAGATAAAAGATATGGGGTAAAAGATGTGGGCTCAAAGATGTGGGATCAAAAATCGGGAATACTAACGCCGAGACGCCGGGCAATTTCCTGATAGGCCTCAGTCAGCCCGCCAAGGTCGCGCCGGAACCTATCCTTATCCATTTTCTCGTCGGTTCCAACCTGCCAAAGACGGCAATTATCCGGGCTGATTTCGTCGGCGAGCATGATTCCGCCACTGTCATCAACCCCGCCACTGCCATCAACCGGTCGGCCAAATTCAAGTTTGAAATCAATCAGCCGCACATCAATGCCGGAAAACAGTGTCTGTAAAAGCGAATTGATCCGCAATGTCTCGGCGGTGATGATGTCAAATTCTTCGGCGCTGGCCCAGCCAAATGTCAGGATATGTTCGCGCGCAATGATGGGATCGCCAAGAGCATCATCTTTTAGGCAATATTCAACCAGCGTTTCTGGCAATGTGTCGCCTTCGGTCAATCCTAGGCGCGGGCAGATCGATCCCGCCGCGACGTTGCGGACCACAATTTCAACCGGAATAATCTCCAGCTTGCGGATCAGCTGTTCGCGCGCATTCATCCGCCGAATAAAATGCGTCGTCACACCGGCATCAGCCAGCGCGGCCATGATATGCTCGCTGATAAAATTGTTCAGCACACCCTTGCCGGTGATCACATCTTTTTTCTGTGCGTTGAATGCCGTGGCATCATCCTTAAAATACTGGATCAGCGTTCCGTCATCAGGGCCGGGGTAAATGATCTTGGCCTTGCCCTCATAAAGCGGCGGCAGAGGTGAGGTTGGGTCCATCATGCGCCGGTTTCTCCGCCTTTGGATGCGGATGAAAATACCCGCGCAAAAATCGTATCGACATGACGGAAATGCTGATCAAGATTAAATAAGGCGTCAATTTCATCTTCGTTCAGCTTGGCGCTAACCTGTGGGTCAGCTTTCAGCAGATCGCGATAACTGCCACCTTTTTCCCAAACGGCCATAGCATTGCGTTGCACCATTTTATAGGCATCCTCGCGGCTGACACCGGCTTGGGTGAGGGCCAGCAGAACTTGCTGCGAATGCACAAGACCGCCAAGTTGGTCAAGGTTTGCCGCCATTGCTTCGGGGTAAATCATCAGCGCCTCAACCACATTGGCAAGGCGGTATAAGGCAAAATCGAGGGTAACCGTGGCATCAGGACCAAAAACACGCTCAACTGAAGAATGCGAGATATCGCGCTCATGCCACAAGGCCACATTTTCAAGCGCCGGGGTGACAGCAGCCCGTACAATGCGCGCCAGCCCGGTCAGATTTTCGGTTAAAATCGGATTGCGCTTGTGCGGCATTGCCGATGATCCCTTCTGACCGGCAGAAAAGAATTCCTCCGCCTCGCGAAGTTCGGTTCGCTGAAGATGGCGAATTTCGGTAGCAAGACGCTCAACTGAGCTGGCAATCACTCCCAGCGTTGCGAAAAACATGGCATGACGGTCGCGCGGAATGACCTGCGTTGAAACAGGCTCGACCGCCAGCCCCATTTTCGCGGCGACATGCGCTTCAACCGCAGGGTCAATATGGGCAAAAGTACCAACCGCCCCGGATATGGCGCAGGTGGCAATTTCGGCGCGCGCATTTTCCATCCGCACACGGCAGCGGGCGAATTCAGCATAAAAGCTGGCCAGTTTCAGGCCAAAGGTGGTCGGCTCGGCATGAATTGCGTGGCTGCGGCCAATTGTCGGCGTGTAGCGGTGTTCTTGGGCACGCTTTTCTAACGCGGCGAGCAGCCGGTCAATGCCGGCCAGCATCAAATCGCTGGCGCGTGCCATTTGCACCGCCAACGTGGTGTCCAGCACGTCCGATGATGTCATGCCCTGATGCACAAAGCGGGCTTCATCCCCAACATGTTCTGCCAAATTGGTTAGGAAGGCGATCACATCATGCTTGGTTTCGCGTTCAATTTCGTTGATTCGGTCTATTTCGAAAGCACCGCGCTCCCATACAGCGGCAGCGGCTTGTGCCGGAATAACTCCTAATTTCGCCTGCGCGTCGCAGGCATGAGCTTCAATTTCAAGCCAGATTTGAAATTTACTTTCCTCGGACCAGATTGATGTCATTTCTGGTCGGGAATATCGGGGGATCATGGTTGCGTTTTCCTTTGCCAAAGAACAGTGCCGGTTGTAGCATTATGACCATCAGAAAACCAGTGTCTGCGGCGCAATAAGGCGGTAATTTTGGGCCCTTCATTCCGGCATTTTGGGAATCGGGTCCTGATATTGAAATTTTGGAGCTCTTAACATGCTGATGCGAAGGTTGGTGATCAATGCTCTGCTCGCCGTCGCGCGGAACCCGGCGGTTCAACGCAAGGCCGGTGATATTGCGGGCAAGGCGGCAGATAAGGCGCTGGATAAAGCGCGTCCAAAATTGCTGGATGCCAGTAGACGCGCAGGCGAGCTAACCCGAAAAGCGCAGGATAAGATCAACAAAATCACCAATTCTGACTAAGTCGGGCCCGAATAAGTGGGGGCTGACTAGGTCGGGCCTGATTAGAACCAAGAAAACTCTACAGAAGTCCTAAGCTTTTAAAGCTAACAACATTTTCACCTGCGACAATCAGATGATCGTGCAGCGTTACCGTGACCAGCGCCAATGCGGCTTTCAACTCATTCGTTATTTGAATGTCGGCGCGGGACGGTTCGGTCTCGCCGCTGGGATGATTATGGACCAGAATCACGGCACGCGCATGATGGCTAAGCGCGCAGTTGATCACCTCGCGAACATAGACGGGCGTTTGATCAATGGTGCCTTTTGACAGTGTTTCTTCGGCAATCAGCCGGTTGCGGTTATCCATACACAGCATTAAAAAATGCTCAATTGGCTCGTGCGCCAACCGGTTGATACAATAATGTTGAACGGCGGCCCAGCTGGTCAGCACCTGACGTTTATGAATGTTGGAATGGCTGAGATGAAGACCTGCCGCCTCAACAATCTTTAGCGCGGCGATGGACGCCGCCCCCATCTTTGTCTGTTTACCCAGCGTCTCGCTTGAGGCGCGCAGAACTGCGGATAGCGAGCCGAATTCGCGGATTAGATTTTTAGCCAGCGGTTTGGTATCGCTGCGCGTGTTGCCCGCATAGAGCAGCATTTCCAAAAGCTCCAGCTCGCTGAGAGAATCCGCGCCCTTGGCCAGCAGCTTTTCACGCATGCGCGCCCGGTGCCCCGAAACGTGATCAATCGCCGCCTTCGCCGATGCCTTCACCGATGCCTTCGCCGAAGAGGCCTTTCCCCCTGAAGCCTTTCCTGCTGAAACCTTAGGTGGTGGTGATTTTGGAGGTAGTGAGTTTGCCATACTCTCTTGGTACGCCAAAAATCCTAAATTTAAGGTTAACCCGATTGGATAGTCTGAAAAAAATGTTTCAGGCGCGGGTTAAAAGGGGCGTCAGGCATGATAAATAACGCCGCTAATTACAGATAGGGCGGTAAGGTGTACCCGGCCTTGGACAGGGTAAATATCTCCGGCGCGTCCTCGGTGATACCAATCGAATGTTCAAACTGCGCCGAAAGTGATTTATCGCGCGTCACCGCTGTCCAGCCATCACTCAGAATTTTGGTTTCATGGCGACCTGCATTGATCATCGGCTCAATCGTAAAGATCATTCCGGGCTGCAATATTTGTCCCTCCCCGGCAGTGCCATAATGCAACACCGTTGGCGCGCAATGGAATGTCTGGCCAAGCCCATGACCGGTAAAATCTCGAACCACTGAAAACCGGTTCATTTCGGCGTGCGTTTGAATGGCGTGTCCGACGTCGCCAAGCGTGGCTCCCGGGCGGGCGGCCTCAATGCCGTGCATCAGGCATTCATAGGTAATTTCGGTGAGGCGGCGCGCCTTAACCGAAGGCTCACCCACATAAAACATGCGCGAAGTATCGCCGTACCAGCCCTCCACAATGACCGTCACATCGATGTTCAAAATATCGCCATCACGCAACTTTTTTGCTCCCGGAATGCCGTGGCAGACAACATGGTTCAGCGAAATACAGGTCGCCTTGGGAAAGCCTTTGTAATTCAGCGGCGCGGGAACGGCGTTGTTTGCAACGATATAGTCGTGACAGATTTGATCCAGTGTCTCGGTTGTCACCCCTTGGATCACATGCTGGCCGATCATGTCCAAAACGTCTGCTGCCAGACGGCCAGCCACGCGCATTCCCGCGAACCCTTCTTCGCTATGCAGAATTACCGGCTCCATACGCATGGTTTAACTCATACCCCCAGATTTCTGATAATTCAGGTTTCTGATAAATTTGGTTTCTGACAAGTCGCGTTTCTGACAAGTCGCGTTTCTGATAAGTCGCCTTCGCGATCAATTCCCAATAGAAATATCGTTTATCGCCGCGCTTGCCAAGAGTTTTGGAACACCCTTTCCCTTGATCATTCCGGGGCAGTCGTTATCTTGCGCCTATCGTTATTTTACCTTTCATAAGGAATCTTCATGGCTAATTCTGATAATTTGGGCGATTCCGATAATCTGGATTATCCTGCAAATCCCACTGCGGCTATCATCATTATCGGCGATGAGATTCTGTCGGGTCGGACCAAGGATAAGAATATTGGCTGGCTGGCAGAACAGCTTGGCGCACAAGGTATCCAGCTTTGCCAGGCGCGTGTGATTGCCGATATCCGCAGTGTGATTATCGAAACGGTGCAAGAGTTGTCGGCGCAGTTTGATCTTGTTTTTACCAGTGGCGGAATTGGCCCGACGCATGATGATATCACCACCGAGGCCATAGCCGCGGCATTTGGTAAAAAGGTAATCCGCCATCCGGACGCCGAGGCGGCTCTGATAAAGCATTATGAAAACACCGATATTGACTTTAACGCGGCACGTCAAAAGATGGCCGATATTCCTGAAGATGCGGCCTTGATTGATAATCCTCTTAGCGCGGCTCCGGGATTTATCCTTGGCAATGTGCATGTGTTTGCTGGTGTGCCGTCGATTATGCAGGCAATGTTTGACGGGCTGCGCGCCAGCCTTCCGGGCGGCATCGCGATGACACGGTTGACCGTTCAATGCGCGATTGGGGAGGGCACCATTGCGACCATTATGGAACGTGTCCAGCGCGCGCATGAAGGTATCAGTATCGGAAGCTATCCATGGTTTAAGCCCGGGCAGTTTGGCACCGCTGCGGTTGTCACCGGTCTTGATCCGGACGTGGCGGGAACTGCCGCGCAAATGCTGGCAGCCGAGGTGCGGAAACTGGGCGCTGATGCGTTTATCGTCTCCCCGGATGAACCCGCCTGATGGTGGGTCCCGCCTGATGGTGGTTCCCGCCTGATGGTGGTTAGTGATTTTTAATCTGATCGGCGGTGCTTTGGAACTGACCCGCCGCCTTTGCGTGCAGGCGGCGGCTTTGTGACAATGCGTGAGCCTAGGGGATCATTTTGGCGGCGACTATATTTATTATGCGCCTGTTGACGAATTTGGGAAAAGGGGACCGGCTCGCTGGTCCAGCGTTTTGGCGTGGTATCATTTGCTCCAAATAACGGCACATCGCGGCGTTTGAAAAAGGGTATCAGCGCCATACCGGCAATAAACCCGCCAATATGCGCAAAATAGGCAACGCCGCCACCGCCGCTCGTCTCGCTCAAAGCTGCGGGAACGGCAACAAACTGGCCGGCAATCCAAACGCCAAGGATCAGCCATGCGGGAAGGTTGATAAACCGGATAAACACAATCACCACAATGATCGTCCGGATTGCCGCCTTTGGATGAAGCATAACATAGGCGCCCAGAATTCCAGCGATACCGCCCGATGCGCCGACCATGGGAACAGACGATGCAGGATTAATGGCGAACTGTGCCAGCGCCGCCGCCGCCCCACATAAAAGATAAAATACAACAAAGCGTGCAGGCCCCATTGAATCTTCGACATTATCACCAAAAATCCACAAATACAGCATGTTACCACCAACATGCAAAAACCCTCCATGCAGAAACATCGAGGTGATTATTGTCGCCCATGCGGGAATAATCGCAATTTCGGCTGGCAGCATTACATCACCGCTCAGCAGCGCCGGCACAAACCCATAGGTATAAAAGGCAAGACGCTCATCATAGGAATTGATTGATGTTTGCCAGAAAAACACCAGCACGCACAGGGCAAGGATCGTCCATGAAACATAGGGCGACCGGTGAGAGGGGTTATCGTCAAAAAGCGGTAGAAAAAACATTGGCGCGCAAACGTTGCTAAAGGGACCGGTGATAGGGACGGGTCAAGATGCTGGACCCAAAGGGTGAAGCTGCGGTAAATTCTAATCTGCTCATGCCGATAAACATCTGAGCCTGATTGACCTATACCATTAAAAATCGGTGCCATGATAGTGCCACCTTTATGGAAAATAATGCCAGACATGATTACCCGACCTCCCCATATTGACCGTGCAGCGCGGCCTATTCCCAAACTTCATGCCGCTATTCGCCATGCCGCTATTCGCCATGGTGTTTTCCCGGGGTTTATTCGGTTGATGATTTTGGCGGCGGCGGTGATTGTTGGCCCGTTGGTGTATGTAACATCAGCGCAAGCTGCAATGACGTTACAGATAACCCCTTCGATCACTGTATCTTTTGAAGATGGCAATCTGGATGTGGCGACTGGTTCGGGTGACATGTCCGGGGTGACGATAACAGAGGGCGGCCAGACAGTTTTATCCGCTGAAACCGTTACCATTAAGGCCAGCGGTAAGCCCGGGAATGAGAATTGGATAATCCATTATCTGCAGTTGAAAAATGCCGTGTTTCCGGCTCCCCGAATTTTTGTC
Organism: uncultured Alphaproteobacteria bacterium; assembly: GCA_938082345.1. Classification (GTDB taxonomy): domain Bacteria; phylum Pseudomonadota; class Alphaproteobacteria; order Puniceispirillales; family Puniceispirillaceae; genus UBA8309. Next base: position 3,855 of record CALLKZ010000125.1, on the reverse strand, counting down.
AATGATCTTGCACTTCGTGAGGTTAACGCCGGTCTTCTGGTCTCAGATTGGCGGGAGAGCGAAATTGCCAACATCATGAATGATGCCAGTTTTTTCAGCGCAAGAAATATCAGTATCGAGGCGGAAAACGCGCTTATTTCAATTGATGAAGTTACCACACTGCCGATTGCATTCGCTGAAATTGCACCAGGTCAGAGAATCGCTACCGACGCCGGTTTGCGTATTACCGGAATGACGGCGATGCCGGTCCGGGATCAAAAACACACCTCATCCCTTTTGCGAGCGATGGCGGCGCGCGGGTTTTCTGACTTCACGATTGACATGGAACTTGACATGCAAATGCGCGTTGCCGGTGATGATGTTCACATCTTTTATAATGTGAGCAGCGCCATGCGCGGCCTTGCCGAAGTAGAATTTGCGTTGTCCATGATTGCCAACCGCGATGTCTATGCTGACCTGTTGCCAAGCCTTGCTGACTCTAAAACTGACCCCGGAACAGCCTTGGAAATGTCCGGACTGATTGCGCTGGAACAGGCTGAAATGATGGTTACTGATCTGGGACTTGGCAATATTCTGTTAGCGGCGGCGGGTGAAGATGAAGGCATTAGCAGTGCCGAGTTGCGCCGTTCAGTGCGGATGGCAACGGTGCAGAGATTGACCGAGATATTCCCCGAAAATGGCCCGGAGATTGCGGTTCCTGTGGACGCGTTTCTTGAGCAGGGCGGGACGCTCGATCTTGCCTTGCGTCCTGATGTCAAGGTGCCCTTCATCAAATTTGTGGGCCTTGCGTTGCTGCCTGATCTGGCGCTGGAGGCATTGGGTTTTGAAATCGGTCATTCACCAGATTAACCGATAGCGGGCAAGGGGGGGGCGCCTTGATTGATCAGATGTTAGGAAGCCCGGCGTGAAGCGGGCAATCTGCTTTGTTTTGATGGGGGTCAGTGGCAGCGGCAAATCAACTTTCGCCAGCGCGTTGGCAAGCCAGTTGAAGGCAGGTTTTATTGAGGGGGATGATCTTCATCCGGCCAGTAATATCGGCAAAATGTCTAACGGGATACCCCTCAACGATGATGATCGATGGCCTTGGCTGAAGGCCATTGCAGCAAAAGTCGGGCAGGATAATAATCTGGTTTTTGTTGCTTGCTCGGCATTAAAAAAAACCTACCGGCGCTATCTGGCTGAGCAAATTGGGTTTGAATGTTATTTCATTCATTTGGTTGGCGCCGAGGACGTCCTTGCGGCGCGGATAAAACGCCGTCAGGAATCGCATCAAGGGCATTTTATGCCGCCAATTCTTCTGGCAAGCCAAGTGGCGATTCTTGAACCTCCCGATAAAGATGAGCCGCATTGCTCAGTTTGTGTTTCAGGCTCTGCAGATCAGGTATTCGAGAAAATTCTGCATGAGGTTATGCGGAAATTGACAGGCTGAACCGGGACTTCAATCCAGATATGATCGGCCGATATAATTGAATTTTCTGAAAAAATGGTGCGAGCAGGGGGACTCGAACCCCCACGATCATACGATCTCAAGATTTTAAGTCTTGTGTGTCTACCAATTCCACCATGCTCGCGCCGCCAGTCTTCTAGCACAGGCAACAATGGATTGCCTACTATGGTATATTTTTTGGGCCAATATTTTTTTGGGCGTATATTTTTTGGGCCAATATTTTTTCGGGCCAATATCTAATTCGCTCGCTTCCCGGTTTTCTAATATTCATCGCGCCCTCAAAGATGAAAAATCTTGTCAAGCCGCGTTAACGTAAGCAAGATTTTATAGGCTCCCACAGGATTCGGGCATGCTTGCAATTTTGCATTGGGGAAGGGCGATGGAAAAGCTGACTTGTGATGAATGCGGCACCAAATTCAACTGTGGTGCGCCGCCGGGAAAAGAGCATTGCTGGTGCATGGAGTTGCCAAATTTGCGCGGCAACTTTGATCTGGCCGGTACATGTGTCTGCCCGGACTGCATGACGCTTGGCACGTCCAAGGCGATGATCAAAGCCCGAAAATATAGGCAGAAAAACCGCCGTAATGCCCCGATTCAAATCACCCGGTCAGGGTCCCGGTCAGATTATTGATTCTCAGTGTTTGAGATAAACATTTAATTTTGCTATATTAGAGATTGTAATTTTACTGGAGAGATTCGATGGCGCAGAATCGCAACAAGAGAATCCGTGATTTAAGAAACCGCAGCAAAAGCAAACTTGTCCGGGTCAATGATCAGTTGAATGCGCTGACATGGGATATTCTTGAGAACAACAGCGATCTGAACGATGTCAATGCGAGGCGTGCTGTCGCGGTCCTCGATGATGCTCTCAGTCTTATTCAGCGGGCAGGCTCCCTATTGAACTCGGTGCACATCGAAGCGGATGCAAGCCAAATGGTAGTGCCACAACAAAAGGCATTTGTCAGTCCGCACGAAGATAAGGAAAAGTCCAAAGCAAAGGGAAATCTGTCACGGACAGTCACTAGCGTTAATTAAATTCGCACCCGCCATCAAAAATCTTTGCGCTTTATATCTTTGTTATCATTTTCTTCTAATTTAGCCTTTATGCCCTCCTAAAACCGAGAATCGCCGTAAGAACATCTCGGCGGCCTGCTCGGGGCCAACGGGTTTAATCCTCAGCTTGTCCGGAGTTCCGCGGGGCCGCCGAAAAATCTTCGCCGCATCCGCTTCCGAAAATCCTGCCAGTTGCACCGCCTCCAGCCATGCCGCCATCCGGTCAGCGCGTTTGATAATACGCGCAACATGGTCAGGCAGCGCCGCTGGCAGGCCAAAACGGATATGGATTGAGGCCTCTAAGCGTGCCTCAATGTCACGGTAAATACCGCCAAGAGCATATTTGAAGGGGGTAATCATATCGCCAATCACATATTCCGGAGCGTCATGCAGCAGGGCCGCAAGGCGCCATTTCCGGTCCAGCTTTGGGGCATTTTGGGCCACCAGCTTTTCCACAATGACAGAATGCTGGGCCACTGAAATCGGAAAAACGCCTTTGGTTTGACCATTCCACCGACTGACCCTTGCCAGCCCGTGTGCAATGTCGATTATTTCGATATCAAGCGGTGATGGATTCAGAATATCCAGCCTGCGGCCGCTTAGCATTCGCTGCCAAGCCCGTGCTGGGTCAGTTGATTTTCCGGTGTGTTTTGCCGCTTTAGGCTTGTGTGTTTTTGTTTTCTCGGTCATACGAACAGTCTGCCTCAACATCCGGGGTTTCATCAAGCGGTTCACTCATCGAAGGTGCTGCCGATTTGATCGAAACCTTGCCTTTCATAGGGGGTGATCTATTTATTTTGGAGGCAGATACCGGTCCGAATAGTATGTCTACAGAGCGTGAAAATGGACTTTTTTGAAACACGGGAAAGATACCGGCGGCGCGAAATGCGCACCTATATCTCGCTGTTATTGCGGGTGTGTTTGGTTGGTGGTGTTTTGTGGATTGGCTGGGTGTGGGGGCACGCCGAAACAGGTAGTTTACGCGCCGAAGCTGAGCGTGCGCTCTATGAAAATAACCAGAAGATAAATGATCTTAGTACCGAAATTCAGGGATTGAAGCGTGAATTAGCACAGGCGCAGGCCGAGAATAAGGTGAATATTCTGGCGGCGGATAATGATGCCGAGCTAAAGGCACTGGTGACCAAAAAGATTGCCCGCGGGGTTAACCCGGCACAGATTATTCAGGCCATTCAAACCTTGGGAAGACCAACAAATTGCCGCGTTCTGTCAACGCATAATATTGCCGTTGCAACGCCGCTTTATGGCGGTCCGGAATCCAAACTCACGCTGTTTGATAGCGGCATGAATCTATTTGTTGAGGGGGCGGCAGGCAAAAAATCTGCGCGTGATACTCC